>JBGMRN010000094.1:0-11771 GCA_048061535.1 Thermoanaerobaculales bacterium
GCGCCTTCGGCGCTTGTGTCTCACCGCCATCACCGCGTGTCCGATGGGCTCGCCCTCAGGCGAGCCTTCGGCCACCCGGCGCTGCTGTCGGCGGGGAGAGCACCCCGAGGCGAGCAAACACCGCTGGGCGCGGTGCATCGCCGCCTGTAGTAGCAAGCTGGTGAGGTATGCGGGCAAAACATCGGGCGCCGGGCCCGGAGACGGGCGGAACCTCAGGATCGCCCAACCCCCGCTGCCGAAAAGTACCTCGCATCCGGATGGTGGAAGACGATCGCGCTGACGCTTGCCTCCGGCTCCATCATCATGCCGTCGGTGAGGCGCACCCCAATTTCCTCGGGCTCGAGGAGGCGCCACAACGCGGCTTGATTGTCGAGATCGGGACATGCCGGATAGCCGAAGCTGAAGCGTTTGCCCCGGTAGCGGGCCCTGAAACGGTCCTTCATGGTCATCTCGGGCGGATCGGGGAAGCTCCACATCCTCCGGATCCGGGCGTGCAGCCACTCCGCGGCCGCCTCGGCCGTCTCGATGGCCAGGGCCTGAATCGCATGACTGGCGAGGTACTCACCGTCCTCCTTGGCCTTCTCGGCTCGCTCCCGCACGCCCTCTCCCGCGCCGACCACGAAAAGGGCGACTGAGTCGCGCACGCCGTCACGGGACGGTAAGACGAAGTCCGCCAGGCACAGGCCGTTCGCCCTTGGTTGCCGGGGAAAGGTGAAGGTGTGGACCGGCGTCTCCGATCGAGCCACGAAGAGGGAGAGCTCGTTGCCGTCCGACTCGGCCTCGAAAAACCTCCACACGGCGCCAACCCGCATCCAACCCTCGACCTCGTCCATCAGCGAATCCACCATCGCCCGCAACTTCGCCGCCTTGATATCGCCATCGCGCAGCTTGGCCGCGAAGCTACCGGGCAGACCGAGGTGCTTGCCGAAGAGCATTTGCGGATTGATGTACGACCAGATCTCGCGGAGGGGTCCCGCGGGCGAACACAACGCCCGATCGATCCGCGGAGGCTCGAGGGGCTCGAGGTCGGCGCGCACCAGCGTCGACCGGGCCCGGTTCGTAGCGGCCGGCATTCCCACTTCGACGGGCGCCTTCCCGGCGCCGGTGACCGGCGACGGCTCCGGACCGAGTCGCTCACCGGAAGCCAGCCGCTGCATCGCCTCGAGTCCCGCCATTGCGTCGGAGCAGTAGCGGACGGTACGGCCGTAGACGGGAGCGATCCGCTCGCGGGTGAAGCGCTCGGACAGGGCCGCGCCGCCGACCAGCACCGGCACGTCCACCCCGGCGGCCCGCAGGTCCTCGACGGTCACGATCATCTGTTGAGCCGACTTCACCAGCAGGCCGGAGAGGCCCACCGCATCCGGCCGGTGGGCGCGCACCGCCTGGATCAGGGCCTCCGGCCGGACCTTGATGCCGAGATCGACAACCTCGAAACCGTTGTTGCGAAGAATGATCTCGACCAGATTCTTGCCGATATCGTGGACGTCGCCCTTGACCGTGGCCAGCACCACCGTGCCGCGGGTGGTCACTGCCTCCGCATCCATGAAACTCTGGAGGTGGGACACCGCGAACTTCATCGCTTCGGCGCTCTGCAGCACCTCGGCAACAATGAGCTCATTGGCGTTGAAAAGCCGCCCGACCTCCGCCATCCCAACCATCAGCGGACCGTTGATGATTTCGAGGGGCGCCGCGCCTTCTTCCAGCTTGAGGTCGAGGTCCTCCCGAAGGCCATGGCGTGAACCGTCGACGATGTAGGCCGCGAGACGCTCGTCCAGCGGCTGCTCGGGGCGAACAACCGGTGCGCGTTTCGCCCCGCGAAAGTGGTCGCTGACCTTGGCGATGTGGTGGCGGTGGATGGCCGTACGCTGCTCGGCGGTCTGCTCCCGCCAATCAATCGCAGCGTCGGTCAGAGCCGGCGCCACGCCTTCGCCCGCCCGCGGCGGAAGGTTGAGGAGAAGGTCCTCCGCCAATCGACGCTCGTCTGGGGGAATCGAGGCGTAGCGCTCGATGCGCTCCGGGTTGACGATAGCGAGATCGAGCCCGGCCCGAGTGCAGAGGAAAAGGAAGACGGAGTTGACGACCTCACGCGCCCGCAGCGGCAGACCGAAGGAGACGTTCGAGATACCCAGGACCGTGGTGCACCCGGGCAGGGCATCCTTGATCAGCCGCAGCCCCTCGATGGTCTCCACCGCGCCGCCGATGTACGCCTCGTCTCCGCTTGCAGCGGGAAAGACCAGTGGGTCGATCACGATGTCGGTTTCCGGGATGCGGTACTTTTCGGTCAGAAGCCGATGGCCGCGGAGGGCGATCTCCAGCTTGCGCTCCCTGCTGAACGCCTGCGCCCGGACCGGGTCTTCGTCGATGACTCCCAGCACCACCGCCGCGCCGAAACGCCGCAGCAAAGGACAGACGACCTCCATGCGGGCCTCGCCGTCCTCCAGGTTGACCGAGTTGACGATCGATTTCCCCTGGCAGTAGCTGAGAGCAACCTCGATCGCACGGGCGTCGGTCGAGTCGATCATGATCGGCGCCTTGACCGCCCGCCCCAGGCGATTGTAGAACTCGGCCACGTCCGCGACCTCGTCGCGGTCCACGGACTGCAGGCAGACATCGATGATCTGCGCACCGCCCTTGACCTGCCGGCGGGCAACCTCGACCGCGTCATCCCACGCGCCGTCGGCAACCAGGCCGCGGAACTCGCGCGAGCCGATGACGTTGCTCCGTTCGCCGACCAACAGCGGGCGGTTGTCGTCGTCCGGCTCCACCATGTCGATCCCGGTGAAGACCGTCCGCCGCGCGCGCACCCACGGAACGGTCCGCGGCCGGCGCCCCTCGACCATCTCGGCGATCGCGCCGATGTGACCCGCGGTGGTGCCGCAGCAGCCCCCGACGATATTCAACCACCCGTTGGCTGCAAAACGCTCGAGGGCGCGGGCGAGGCTCTCGGGCGTCTCCGGGTACCTGCCCTCCTCGTCCGGCAAGCCGGCGTTCGGGTAGCACGAAACCGCCCATCGGGCTCGTTCGTGCACGCTGCGCAGGTGATCGGTCATGAGGTCGGGGCCGGTGGCGCAATTGAGCCCGACTGCGAGCAGGTCGAGATGATCGAGGGATGCGAGGAATGCCTCTGCGGTCTGGCCCGCCAGCATCGTCCCCGAGGCCTCGATGGTTCCGGAAACCACTATCGGACGCCGAACTCCCACCTCGCGCAGCGCGTCCTCCACTGCGATCAGCGCGGCCTTGGTGTTCCTCGTGTCCTGGCAGGTCTCGATCACCAGAAGATCGGCACCGCCCTCGAGCAGCCCCCGCACCTGGACCCTGAATGTCGCCACCAGCTCGTCAAAGGTGATGCCGCCGGTCACCGAGATGGCTCGCGTCGTCGGACCGATGGAGCCGGCCACAAAGCGGGGCCGTGCAGAGGTTGCGAACTCCGCCGCCGCTTGGCAGGCGAGCTCGGCGGCACGACGGTTGAGCTCGTGGGCTTGCGCCTCCAAACCGTACTCGGCGAGCACCAGCGGAGTGCCGCCGAAGGTGTCGGTCTCGATGATGTCGGCGCCCGCCTCGAGGTAGGCACGGTGGACCTCGAGGATCACATCCGGGCGGGTGACGACCAGATTCTCGTTGCACCCCTCGAGATCGGCGCCGCCGAAGTCTTCCGGACCGAGCTCCTTCGCCTGCAGCATCGTTCCCATGGCGCCGTCGAGCACGAGGATGCGCTCGGCCAACAACGCGCGCAGCTCATCCGTCCGGTCGGTCCCGACCTCTATCAAACGAGGGGCTGAGGCGGCGGCGGTCACATCGGTTTCCTCAATCAGGATAAGAGGTTAAGGGTTAAGAAATAGGAGTCAAGGTCCCGCAACGATGCCGAACACCCACGAACAGCGTTCAATGAATGCTTAACTCTTTTTCTCTTGGCCTTTTACACGCTTATAGACTCGTCAATCAACGGCAAGATCGCCTGCGGTTGCTTGAACGGGGCGATCACGTAGGCCCCGGCGGCGTAATCCGGCGCCTCGCGGAGCAACTTCAAGGCGCGCTCATAGCCGACCTTCGACGCATCCGAGCCCGCGGCCTCGAGGCTCTTCCTGAGCTCCTCCGGCACCAGGATCCCGGGCACCTCGTGGTGGAGGCGCAGAGCCACCTTGTACGAGCTCAGGGGCCACACCGCCGCCAGCATCGGCACCGGCGCCCGGCCCCGGAAAAGCTCGAGAAACCGCTCCCACGCCACCCAGTCGAAGCATACCTGCGCCATGGCGAAGTGGGCGCCGTTGTCGACCTTGCGGCGCAGGCGATCGGCCTCCTCCTCGGGGTCGTCCGCGTTGGGGTTGACCGCGACTCCGATCAGGAAACCCGGAGGGTCGCCGATCCGGTTTCCGGCACAGTCGAAACCCTCGGCCATCCGCGACAACGCTCGCACCAGCTCGAAGATGTCCACGTGGTACACGTCGTGAGCTCCGGGGTAATCTCCGAGCTGCGAGGGATCGCCGGTCACCGCCAGCAGGTTGTGAATACCGCCCAGCCACGCCCCCAGGAGCTGCGATTGGAGGCCCATCAAACTGGCGTCTCTCGGCGTGACATGGGGCACGGTTTCGAGGCCGACCCGTTGTTGGATGAGCTGGCCGAGGGACAGAGAGTCCATGCGCAGCCGCGCCAGTGGATTGGAGTTGATGTCCACCGCGTCGACATCCGGATGGGCGGCGATCAAGCGCGCCGCCGCGATCACCGCATCGGCATTGGTGCCCTTCGGCGGGTCGAGCTGCAGCAGCCGCACGAACCGGCCCCGCGCCAGCTTGGCAGCGAGGGCCGAAGAGGGCTGGACCGGCTCGGGAGCGGCGGCGGCTTCCTCGACCGTCACCACCGTCGTCGACGGGTGGACCGGTCGCAGGCCACGAACGGCCTCAGCGATCGCCCGGATGTGCTCCGGGCCGGTGCCGCAGCACCCACCGACCATCGCGGCCCCGAGGCCGACCGCCTGGCGAGCGAAGCGCGCGAGGTAGCTCGGAGTCGCGGGAGGAAGCAAGATTCGGCCCTCCCGCCGCACCAGCATGCCAGCGTTGGGGGCCGCCGCCAGCGGCAACCGGCTCTGGCGAGTCTGTCGGAGGACCTCGATGGCGCCCATGGGCCCCGGAGCGCAGTTGACGCCGACCGCCACCACGTCGAGCTCGGCCAACCGGTCGAGGAGCTGACCTTGCTCCGCGTACGGGTGCGGCGGGCGTTCGTTGGCGAACGTTAGCATGCCGATGATCGGCAAGTCGGTGACCCCACGAACGGCATCGATGGCAAGGATGATCTCGTCGAAACGAAAAAACGTCTCCAAGATCAACAGATCGGCGCCCCGTCCGGCGAGGGTGGCGGCCTGCTCGGCGTGGGCCTCGGGAATGGAAGCGCGCCCCTCGGGCTCATCGAGGTCGAAGACCCCGGCAAGCGGTCCGATCGAACCCGCCACCAAGACGTCGCGACCTGATATCTCCCGGGCCTCGCGGGCCAGCTTGACCGCGGCAGCGTTGACCTTTTCCGCTTTTTCCCCGGCGTGGGCCCGCGCGAGCCGCGGCCGGGAGCTGGCGAAGGTCGCAGTCACGATGAGCTCCGAGCCCGCCTCAATGTAGGAAAGATGGATGTCGAGGACCGCCTGTGGGTGCTCGAGTGCGGCAAGGTCGAGCACCGATCCCGGCGGCAGGCGCTCGAGGAGTTCCGAGCCCATGGCCCCATCAGCGACCAGGACATGGTCTTCGAGTCGGTCGCGGAGGGCTTGTACCTTCAACCTGCAAGCTCCTTCCTCGCCGGTATCTCGAGCTCACCGCCGGTGGCGAGCTCGAAGAAGTCCTGCAATGAGCCCTGGCCCACGACGGGCGCCGCCGGTTCAGGGGGCGCCGCCTCCCGGTCGGCGATCCAACACGCCGGAATTCTCAACGTGTCGTCGGGCTCTAGAAGCAAGGCCGTGAGGCCGGAAGAACTCATGGAGGGAGTATATCGGGATGAGTTCGGAATGCGGAATTCGGAATGCGGAATGAGGAATTGGGAATTAGGAATTAGGAATCGGCTAGACTGTTCGCCTCAATGGAGGTCATATGAAAAACGTCTTTTTAATTGCATCATTCGCCCTTGCTCTCGCCTGCGGCGGCCCCCAAGACGACACGCCGATTCCACCACCGACACCGGTCGGCGGACCCGGCATCGTCGCGGCCCCGGACGGCGTGCCGATCGCCTACACCGTGAGCGGGGGCGGCGAACCGGCGATCGTCTTCATCCACGGATGGATGTGTGATCAGAGCTTCTGGGCGGCCCAGACCGAGGCGCTGGCCGGGAAGTACACGGTGGTCACCCTGGACCTCGCCGGACACGGCGCATCGGGTATGGAGCGGGAGGGCTGGCCTCTCCTCGCCTTCGGCGCCGACGTGGCCGCCGTCGTCGAACACCTCGGCCTCGCGCAGGTGATCCTCGTAGGCCACTCCATGGGCGGGCCGGTTATCCTGGAAGCCGCCCGGCTCATGCCGGACCGGGTCATCGGCTTGGTCGGAGTGGACACCCTGCTCGACGCCGACTACGAGTGGGATCGCGAGCAGATGAAGTCCTTCACCGCCGCTCTCGAGACCGATTTTGTCGCCACCTGCGGCGCCTTCGTTTCCTCCATGTTCGTCGAGGAGTCGGACCCGGCGCTGATCGAGCGGGTGCAGACCGACATGTGCTCCGGCCCGCCCGAGTTGGGCATCACACTGATGCGGAGCTTCGTCGACTACGACCAGGCGGCGGCGATGGCCGCGGTCCCGGCCGCTATCCCCTTACGCTGCATCAACGCCCCAACCTTCCCGGCAAACATCGAGGGCAACAGAGCCTACCACCAAGATTTCGATGCCACCACCATCGACGGTGTCGGCCACTTCCTAATGATGGAAAAGCCGGATGAGTTCAACGCCTCGCTAATCAAGCTGATCACCGAGTTTGTTCAAGGGGGCAACTCTGAAGTGACGACAGGTTGAAGTTCAGCGGACTGAAACCCTCATCGGTGAAAGTCCGCTGCAATGTCCTCAATCCTATAGGCCGCGGAACCACTCTTCGTGAATAGTGACGGTCTCAACGAGTTCCACGGTGACTCAATCTCGGCATCGCCAGGTCAAGAATTCTCTCCTGCCTCTCGGAAATCCGAGGCGCGAAGCGTCCGGATTTCCGAGGGTGGGGGGGGTGGGAAATGTCCTGAGGCTCGATCCAATCCATCGAATAATCCACCGCTCGAGTCGGGAAAGACCGTCGGCGCGCCGCCGCGGCGCGCGAGGGCGCGGCCCGGTGGTAGCGACGAGTGCTTGCACTCGGAGATGACATCGGCCGCGCCCGTGGCCGCGGGCCCTGCCTGCGGCCGGCGGTCACGGAAGCTCTCTGAATCGGGCCCGGACGCGGACGCGGGTTTTATTCGGAGAGGTCGATGACAAAGCCCGGTCGATCGAAGTAGCCGCTGTCGACAATCTTGCCGCCCTTGAAGCGCGCCCACTGCGGGATGCCCCGATGGTAGGTCTCGGTCATGTGGTACAGCTCCATTCCGGAGTTGGCGGCGAGAACATACATGACCTTCTCCGGATTGGAGGGATTCGGTAGAACAAGGAACAGCCCGTCGTCGGGCTCGCCGAAGATTTCTCCCTTCCACTCGAAGTGATCCCGGCCGAAGCGCACCGGAACATCGCCGGGCACGGCGCCGAAGAAGCGGTTGTCGTCGAGGGTTCCCATCACCATCAGATCGTGATCAGCGGCGCGATCGCTGCCGAGCTCGGCATCCTTGACCAGCGGTAGAAGGATCTCGATGTAGGTGTCGGCGACCCGCTCCTGCCAGCGCCGGGCCATGGTGTGGTTGGCCTCGATCTGGCGCGCGGTGCCGTAGACGATGAGAATGTCGTGGAAATCGTCGATGAAGTTGCGCCACTCGTAAAAGCTGCCGTGCTCGACTGGAAGGTCGTGAAGGGCGTCGAAGACCACCCGGGTCGGACGTTCGTCGAAGCGGAGCGAGATACCCCGCTTGCCGACAACCTCGACCCGATGGATCGACCGTTCGCCGCCCGCCTCCACCTCGAGGTGGGTCACAAAATGGTACAGCTCGCCCCTCTGTTCGACGCCGACGGTCAGATTCCATCCCCCACCGTGGGCCTTTCTCACCTCCACACGCGGCTGCACCCGCGGCAGGCCGGTACGGTGCAGCCACTGACCCATGAAAGACGCCAGCCCGCGCCCCGACACTTCCTCGGCCACCGCGAGAAACTCCTCGGTGGACATCTCGCGCCCGCGGAAGCGGTCGTGAACGGTCGTCATGACCTCGAAAAAGACCTCGTTACCCAACAGCAGCCGAAGCTGGTGGAGGGCGAAGGTCCCTTTGATTCGCGGCAGCAGGTAGGGACCATAGCGGTCGTAGGCGCGGTGAGCGTCGATCGCGGCCAGCTCCTCTTCGCGCGACGCAGTGTAGAGGTAGCGAGCTTCGATCCCGGCGAGCTCTTCGGCCAGCTTCTCCGCCGCTGCCACCGGGTCGTCGTCGTCGAGCCCGTCGAGCATCCGCCAGTAGGCGGCGGTGGCGCTGACAAACCAGCTCTCGGCCGGCGATGCCGGCTCGATCGTACCGCGCCAGAGATCCTTCTTGGAGATTCTGAACTGATCCTCGAGGTCACCGAGCTCGAGTTCGGCCTCCTCGGCGTCGAGCTCCTCGGTCGCCGGTTGTTGCCGCGCCGCCTTGAGCTGGTCGGCGATGAAGACAGGGCTCACCACCGAGTAGCCGAGACTCAAGTGGGGAACAGCACCCGGCAGGTCAGGCAGGTACCGCCAGCCCTTGGTAGGGAATTTTTCCCGCAGCGTAACCTTGCCGTGATGCGCGAGGAACACCATCTCGCCGGCCATCTCGGTGGTAGTGATCTTGCCGTCACAGGCGTGGGCGCGGTTGATGGGTGAGGAGGCCCACAACCGGACGCCGGCATTGGCGTCGATGGCGCCCTTGTTCTCCCGGTAGAACTCGTTGAAGGCCAGGTCCCTGTTCCAGGGTGAGAACATGAGATCGAAGGGGCGGTCGTCAGGCTGGGCCACATACTCCTTGCGGACCTCGGGATCGCGGTTGTTGTTGTTGGCCCACAGAAAGCCGGGGGTGCCGAAGGGGTTCATGTCCTCCGACGTCCGCCAGAGCTTTTTCTCATGAGTTCCGAGGAGGAGGATCGCCACCTCCCCGGTCCTGAAGTCGGCGATCGGCCAATCGTTGGTGTACATGCCGTTGTTCTTCTCCCACAGGATCCGCTCGACGTCGTCGATGGAGGCGGCGTACTGGGCGGCCTTGCGGGCGCGGTTGGATTGCGGGGTCGAGTCCGCCTCGTAGGGAGTCTGCATCACGGTCGTCTCGCCGAACGCGATGCCGGCCTCGTTCAAGTAGAAGTCGGCCCCCGAGTGGATGCCGCCGGGGAAGGTGTGGAAGACCAGCCGATAGCCCTCCGACGGCACGATGTCGGTAATCACATTCCAGTGAACGCCGGTGAAACCACCCCACATGAAGATCTGGCCGAAGACCACCTGACCGTCCCTGGTCGCGGGTCCGGTGGCAACAAAGGCGGAGCACTTATGCTGTTCGGACTCAACGTCGAGCTCGGCCTCGGGGGCCTCGAAGGCCTGACCGGTGAGCGAGTTGGGCGTCACCTCAAGGGCGTCCTCGAGCTGACCCAGGTCGACCACCGAGTTGAGGGCAACAATGTCGCGCAGGTCGATGGGACGACCCCATGCCTCGCCGCCGGCCGCGGCCGCGCCGTCGGCGATGCCCCGCATCTCGGTCAGGTACTCCTCGTCGTACTTGCGCAGGAACAGAGCGTCGGCCTCGAAGCGGATCGTGTCCCAACCGGACTCCGGGTCTTCACCGTACTGCAGGACACCGAGCTTGCGGATGTACTCGACGATCTCATCCGGCATCAGCGAGCCGTACTGATAGCCGCGCTCGTACGGCTCGCCCTCGATGTGGATGAAGATCCAGCCCTGGTCATCGTAGCGGAAGCCGTCGCCGGACCAACGCACGGTCTCCGGCGGAATGTACTCGGCGATGTCGGCGACACGCTCCAGCCTCAGGTCGTCGAACCAGGCGGCGCCGCGGGCGGTGCCGTTGTGACCGAGATGGAGTCGTATCCGGTCGGAGGAAGATATCGCAATGAAAAGCAGGTCCACCCGCGTCCAGTCGGAGTCGCCGCCCACCGCTGGCGAATGAATTGTGAAGGGTAGAGCCTTCATGCTGAGGCAGGCCGGAACCGCGGTGGGGTACTTCGCCATCGGATCGGAGACGGCGCCCTCGGTGCGGACCCATCCGCTCAACCGGTAGAGCTTGCCCACCTTCAGGGTGACCGGATCGGACTCCACCGTGGCGATTCCATGACCCTGGACGGCGACCCTGGCGCTGCCGACACCGCCGTACGCGGATGCGCCGTCGCCGGTGAAAGTCGCGCCGTCGCTGGATTCACCATCGACGAGCCGCCATCCGACCACCCCACCGCCCGGCTCGAGCTGCTCGAAACCCGGGTTGGAGATCGCGATTCCTCCGCCGTCAGCCGACGCCACAGCCACGCAGCAAAGGGCGGCTGTGACAAGAAAACTCCGCTTGATAGAAACAAGAAATCCCTGATTCACGAGGCTCCTCCGACGCGGCATTGTAGCCCACTACTCCGTCGTCATACTCGAATCGGCCACAGTGATAAACTTGAGACAGGTCAATGAACAGAGGCTGGAGACAACATCGGAGGTTTTCATGACCTTTCTTTATTCGTGTCCCTCCTGCGGCCACCGGATGGATATCCCGGATGACCACGCCGGTCGTGAGCTGTTCTGCACCACGTGCAAGGAGTCATTCATCGCGCCCGAAGCAGGGCCGGCGCAACCGCTGCCGGCGGGCGACGCCGGCACCCCATGCCCCGCCTGCGGTCGCCTCAACCCAACCGACGCCACCTACTGCAACAGCTGCGGCGGATCCCTGGCAGCGTTCCTCAGCGACAGCAATCCGATGAAACGACCAGGCCTCGTCACTCTGCTCGCGATGCTCAACATCCTCGGCGGTGTCATCGCGCTTCTCGCCGGGATAGCGGTTCTGGCGACCGGCGCCAACGAGGATCCGATCGTCATCGGTCTCGGGATTGCGTACCTGGCCATCGGCTGCCTCCAGATCGCAACCGGCGTCGGCCTGTGGAATCTCCGATCCTGGGGCCGCACCTTGCAGACCGTGCTCGCCGTCATCGGCCTCATCGCTTTTCCGTTCGGCACGATCATATCCGCCCTGGTCCTCTACTACCTGTACCGTCCGGGCGTTAAGGTGTTGTTCTCGGGCAAGCAGGCGCAGGATCTCACGCCCGACGAGCGCGCCGCCCTGGTCCAGCTTTCCTCCTCCGGAAGCGAGCTCGCCATCGTCATCATCGGCATCCTGGTCGCAGTCGGCCTGTGCGGCATGGTCGCTGCGATCGCGATCCCCAACCTGCTCAACGCGATCAACCGCGGCCGCCAGAAGCGCAGCGTCGCCGACATCCGCACCCTCGCGACCGCCATCGAGGCCTATCGGGTGGACTACGGGCTGTATCCCGCCGGCCTGAGCTCGATAGGCGATCTGGACGAGCTGGTCACGCCGACCTACCTTCGCGCGATTCCGGACAACGACGGCTGGCGCCAGCCCTTCGTTGTATGGAGCAGCCACGACGGCGCCGCATTCGGCATCGCGTCCCTCGGGCGCGATGGGGTGGAAGGTGACCGACCCGGAGGCGCCACCACGGACTTTGACGCCGACATCATGCTCGAAA
>JBGMRN010000095.1:0-5242 GCA_048061535.1 Thermoanaerobaculales bacterium
ACCGCGTAGGCCTCGACAGCGGTTCCGATGGTCCGGATGTCGGCCATCGACCTCTTCTGACGGCCACGGTTGATGGCGTTCAGCAGGTTAGGGATCGCAATGGCGGCGATGATGCCGATAATTGCCACCACAATCAGAAGCTCGATCAGAGTAAAACCACGATTCTTGCGCATTTCGAATCCTCCTTTCAATACGGCTTCCCATATTGCAATGACTGTGCCAGGTTTCCTCTCGGCGGAGGAGGCGCTGAGTGACGCTGTACGTCACTGTCTCGGGCGTCGTGCTCCCATGCGCGTCATTCCCACTCCGGACCCGAGCTCGACCAGCGGTGGGGCGGGGCCCACACCCCCGGCCAGTCCACTGCCGAGGTCACCCGCACTCGAGCGGCATTTCGCCAGTAGTCATAGGCAAGACCGTCTCGCGCGTGTATCGCCACATCAAGACTGTAGTCTCCCGGGGCGAGCTGCATCGAATCGTAGTCGCAACACACCTCGCCGTCGATGGCGAGGCGGCGCGAAACGAAGCCGTCGAGGTCGGTGTTGTGGCCGCTCACCTGGCTGCCGTCGACGCGGTGCCAGGCGACTCCGAAGACGAAGTCCTCGACCGGCTCGCGCACCTCGTAACGAATGCAGACTCGGAACGGCGAACCGCTGGGAACCATCCGTAGCGGGGTGTCTCCGGATCGGATTTCCACCCCGACGATCTCCACGTCGCCGGTGCCCCAACGCAGGCCCTCTTCCGATACCCGTACCTGAGAAGCACCCTCTTCTCGGTGGTCACTCCCTCCGGCGACGTCGCTCCGATAGCGGGCGACGACCCCGTCGGCGGGCCCCTCGGCCACCACTCGGCCCCGGTCGAGATAGAGCGCCCGGTCGGCAAAGCTCGTGACCAGGTCGAGATCATGGGAGACAAGGACCATGGTGACGCCCTGTTGCCGCATCCGCGCCAGTCGGTCAAGGCAGCGCCGGGTGAAGGCCTCATCACCGACCGCCAGGACCTCGTCGATCAGCAGCACATCCGGGTCCACCGCCACCGCCACCGCGAAACCGAGCCGCACGCACATTCCGGACGAGTAGGTCTTGACCGGCTGGTTGATGAAGGAGCCGATACCCGCGAAATCGATGATCGCCGGCATCCGCTCCTCGATCTCGCGGCGCCCGAACCCCAACAGCATGCCGTTGATCAGGACATTCTCGCGACCGGTGATCTCCGGGTGAAAGCCGGCGCCAAGCTCGATGAGTGCCGTGACCCTGCCACCGACCTCGACCGCACCGGAGGTCGGTTTGAGGATACCACCGGCAAGCTTGAGGAAGGTTGACTTCCCCGACCCGTTGGGTCCGATCAGCGCCACGGCTTCTCCCGGCCTCACCTCGAGGTCGATGCCGTCGAGGGCGACGTGCTCCTCGGAAACGGACGCCCCTCGACTCGTCAACCGGCGATGGAAGAGCGCCCCCTTGAGCGTCTCGTGCCGCCGGCGACGACCTCTCCAATGATAGACCTTGCCCACCGCTTCAAAGCGGATTCGACCCTTCACACGGCCTCCACCAGGGTCTCGCGATAACGGGCGAAGACCTTCGCTCCCAGCGACCAGGAAACGACGCCGACCGTGAAAGCCACAAGCCAGGTCTTCGGAGAAGACATTTCCCCCGCAAAAGCGGCGTCGCGGTACACCTCGACCAGGCTTGCGAGCGGGTTGAGAACGAGAACCCGGCGCAGAGGCCAGGGCACCTGCATGCCTTCGAGGCTGTAGATGATGGGCGAGGCAAAAAAGAGCAGGTTGAGCAGGTGGCCCACCAGGTCACGCATGTCGCGGTAGTGCACCGACAACGCTGAGACCGCCAGCGCCGCACCACCGGTGACGAGAATCCAGGGCACCAACGCCAGCGGCACGAGCACAATCGTCCAGGGAAAGGAGTGCGCTCCCAACAGTGCGGCCACGATCATGGCCGCCAGCAGTACCGGCAAGGCGAGCAGGTGGTGGACCAGGTGAGCGAGGACGGTGACCGCCGGAAAGATCTCCGGAGGGCACATCACCTTGGACAACAGAGGGCCGTTGTCCACCAGGCTCACCGATCCGTCGATGACCGCGCCGGAGAAGAAGAGCCACGGGAGAAGGCCGCTGAACAGGAACAGCGGATAGGGATCGCCACCGGGAAATCGAGGATTGAAGATGTATGTAAAAACCACCGCGTAGACGCCCAGAAGGAGCAGCGGGTTGAGCAACGACCAGAAGAACCCAAGGAAGGACGCACGGTAGCGCGCATCAAGCTCCCTTCGCACGAGCACCGCCACCAGCGCGCGGTGCCGCCACAGCAACCGCAGCACGGTCATCGTCGTGCGGTCGGAGTCGGCGTCGGTTCGCCCTCGAGATTGAGCAGCGCTTGCACCTCGGTCATGATCTGGTGCCGCTTGATCTTGAGGTAACGGCTGTAGGTCAGGATTTGACCGTTGTCGATGATGAACATCTTCGGATAGTGCTTCACGTCACCGTAATCGTCGAAGAGGATCGGACCGGTGACCCCCTTGAGCTCGGAGACGCCGTAGTGCAGGGCCTTGAATATCTCGGTGGTTTCGGGTGGTTTGGCGATGGCCAGGGCGCGAAGGGTCAGGCGCATGGCGTCGTAGCCGTGAGCCGCAAAAACATCAGGCGCGCGCTGGTAGGTGTCCATGTATCGGTTGACGAAGTCGACGAGCTCGGCCGGCTTTTCAGCAGTTCGATCGAAGGGCGCCAGCGGGAAAAGCACTCCCTGTGCAACATCTCCGGCCTCAAGAATGACCCGGGTGCTGTAAAAAGCCGAGGTGGTCACCACGCGGCCGGAGAACTGCGTTTCCTGCAGCAGATTGAGAACGTCCAAGACCTCCTCGGCGAAGCCGATGATGTAAACCGCATCCGTACGGGCCAGCGCCGGCGCAGCACGTTGCCGCCAGTCCTCCTCGGTAATGTCGATGCGCTCGACGATCTCTCCACCCGCCGCCTCCTCGTACTGCTTCCGGAACTCGGGTTCGATGCCGCGGGTGTACTCGGTGTCTCCGACAAAGAGCACAATTCGATGTTGACGCAGCTTCTCGTACAGGAATTTTCCCGCGGTGTAGCCTTCGAGTTCGTCCGACGGGTAGATGCGGAAGAACATCCGCGATCGTTGGGCAAGCCCGGGGGCCGAGGCGGAAGGAGATACGCAGATGATATTGAGCTCGTCGAGCCCCGGCAACAGAGCCGAGGCCTCGGCGCTGGTTGCGCCGCCGATGATCATCTTCACTCCGCGCTCATCAACCATCCGGCGCAGCTCGGCGATCGCCTGCGCGTTGTCCGAGCCCGTGTCAGCCCATACGATCTCGAGCTCGGCCGGAAGCTCCTGGCGATCCCGGGCTTCGCTGAGCGCCAACCGGATCCCGCTCTCGATGGCCTCGCCGTACGAGGCCGCCGCTCCGGTGGTCGGCAGGAGAATCCCCACCACGGGCTTACTGCCGCAACCGGCCATGACGACAGTCAGACCGAGCAGAGAAGAGACCACCAGGCTGACACGCCGCAACATCAGGCCACCTCCCGTGATTGCGTCAAGACTAGCACACCCGATTGTGAGCCGGCGCGATCGGCGGCATATCCCGAAAACCCGTCGAGTTTGCGCAGTTTCGCCAGGTTTCTCACCGGGAGATGGGCGGCCGAAAAATCCCTTTGGGAGCGATCTCGATCAGGTCCTGCCACCGGGACACAGAGACAGCGCGGCCCGAATTCAAGCCTCCGAGTCGGGTTCGAGCGGCTCGTCGTCGCCGGTGACCAACGCGTAGACGTCCCGGCGTCGTACACCGAATCGGCGGGCTACCGTCCGCATGGCCTCGCGTCGATCCGCGCCGCCGGCCAGCTCCCGATCGTACTCCGACCGGAGGTCTTCGGGCCGAGTTGCCGACCCGGCATTCTCGGTGACCGGGGGACCGACAACCAGAACATACTCGCCCCTGGGACGATGGACCTCGCCACCCACCGCCAGCTCGCCGAGGGTTCCCATCGTTACGCGCTCGTGGAGCTTGCTGATCTCCGCCAACAGCGTCGCCGGCCGGACTTCCCCCAGCCCATCGGCCAGATCGGCGATCTCGCGACCGAGCCGATGCGGCGAAAGCAGAATGACCAGGGTCCATGAGCAGGCCGTCAACTCCTGGATGCGCCGCCGACGCGGTCCCGATTTGCCGGGAAGAAAACCACAAAGGGTCGCCGGCAGCGGCGGTTGCCCGGATGCCGCCAGGGCGGCGGTCAGCGACGATGGGCCCGGTACGGAGCGCACCGCCAGGTCCATCCTCCGAGCTTCGCGCACCAACAAGTAACCAGGATCCGAGAGAACCGGGGTTCCGGCATCGCTGATCAGCGCCAGGGACTGACCTTCGCTCAGCGCACCGACGAGGCCTGGCAGGCGGGAGCGCTCGTTGTGCTCGTGCAGGCTCTTGACCCGGCCCCGCGCCGGCACCTCGAGGTGCGACAGCAAGGCACGCGCGCGCCTGGTGTCCTCGGCGAGGATCATGTCGACTTCGCCGAGCACTTCCCGTGCCCGCGGCGCCATGTCGCCAAGGGTACCGATAGGGGTCGCCACGATCCACAGGGTTCCGGGCACGCTGTTATGATAGCAGGGTGCGAGTCGCCGTTGCCTCACTCATCCTTTTAGCTGTCAGCTATTTCGCTCATGGACGCGAGCCCGAGATGACGACGGTTGAAGAGGTTTTGGCGGTTGTCGACAACACTCCGATCCTCTACAGCGACATCGAGCTCGCGGCTCTGACGCAGCTGGTGGAGCACCAGCCCGACGAACGCGAGGAGGACTACAGGTCGCGGCTCCTCGATGCCCGGATTCGTCTCGAACTGCAGTTTCACGACCTCGAAACGAGTGGGAAGTTGTTCCGCATCGATCTGGCGCCAGGCGCCGTTCGTGAATCCCTCGTCAACCGTGCCGGCGGTATGGCGACGCTCGGACCGAAGCTGGAAGCGGCCGGCCTCGTACTCTCCGACCTCGACGAGCTCGCGCTCCGCCTGGCTGCGGTTGACGCATTCGTCACCCAACGCCTCCGCCCGCGCGTTTCGGTGAGCATGGAAGAGATCGAAGCCGCATACCGTCGGCTACTCGTCGAAGAATTCGAGGACTCCGGAAAACCGACGCCCCCTTTGAGCTCGGTCAGCGACCAGATCCGCCGCCTGCTCGTCGAACGAAAGCTCAATGACGAGATCGAGCGCTGGCTCGAACAGGCGGGCGAACGACAG
>JBGMRN010000095.1:5342-11547 GCA_048061535.1 Thermoanaerobaculales bacterium
TCCAGAACGTCGGTCGTGTAGACACGGGTCGCGGTGAACGAGATATTCGTGAGGTAGAGGCTGGCACTGCAGTTGACGCCGCATTGATCCGCCCACAATCGGGCTTGGGGTTCGCCCGCGTTATATGCCGCGACAGCCGGCGCCAAGCGGCCTTCGAAAACCTCGAGCAAACGTGCGAGCTCGGCCGCCCCGAGGCGCAGGCTTGTCTGTGGCTCGAAGAGATCGTCGGGAGTCGGCGCCTCCTCTTCCAATGCTTCTGCGACCATGGATGCCGTAGCCGGCATCAGCTGGACCAGGCCCCGGGCGCCCACCACCGAGACGGCCTTTGGATCCCACCGGGATTCCTCGCGCACCACCGCCGCGAGGAGCGACCACGGCACGCCGCCATCATCAGCCGCCCGGGCCACCATCGAGGGCTCCGGAAGCGGGAAGAAGGCGCGCTGAAGCTCGACCGGAAAGGCGCAGATCGGCAATTCCGATCCGGCCATGTGCCAGGCCCCGTCGGCCATCCGAATTGCCCGCCACGGCACACCAAACTCCAGGAGGCGCGTGGCGCTCCAACTCGCGGCTGCGGCGTTTCCTCGGGGGAAGCCCGTCGGGTCCCAAAGGACTGCCTCGCCCGCCAACCCGAGATCCCAGAGTTGCTGGGCCAGTCCCGGCACGAACCGCGGTTCAATCCCCGCTTCGAAGCCGACCTCGTCCGCAACCCTTTTCCGAATCGCGGCACGACTCTCGGCGTCCGGCTCCATGACCATCCAG
Organism: Thermoanaerobaculales bacterium; assembly: GCA_048061535.1. Taxonomy (GTDB): domain Bacteria; phylum Acidobacteriota; class Thermoanaerobaculia; order Thermoanaerobaculales; family Sulfomarinibacteraceae; genus Sulfomarinibacter. Next base: position 6,102 of record JBGMRN010000095.1, read on the forward strand.
CGCCCGAGCGCCCGTCGCAGCGAGCGGCCCGACGCCGCCACGACCGCCATCTCACGCTCCCGCCGCCACGCTTCAGTATGGGCCTCAGGCAATGAGATCATCACCTCCCGTGCCTGCCCACCCCAGTAGCCGTTGAGTGATGAGACAACGCCATCGAGCAACTTCACCGCTGAGTCGGCATCGCCATCCTCGACAGCGAGCCCCGCGGCAAGAACCGCTGCCTGCCCGGCCCAGGGGCGCCGGCGAATCGTCTCCAGCCGCCGCCGCGCCGCTTCCGGCTCGGACCGGCGAAGATCGTCCACGGCCAGCATCAACTGTCCCCGCGCGCGAGCGGTCTTTCCGCGCAGTCTGGAAATGCCCTTTGCCGCCAACTCAGGCTCTCCGCGACGGAGGCGAAGGCGAGCCAAAAACAGACGTCTTTCATCGGTCGTTTTCAGCCTCACCGCCCGTTGCGCCGCGGCCACTGCCTCGTCCATGCGGCCGCTGAGCTCGTGGCATCGGCTGATATGAACCTCGAGCTCGGCGCGCCGATCAGCGCGGCGGGTCCGCGACATGGCCTTTGTGTACCAGGTCATCGCTTCGTTCCACCGTTCGCGGCGGAACGCACAGCGGCCGCGAAGATACGCGACCTCCTCCCCGGGCACCGCGGCATGGCGAACCCCGTCAACAGCCTCAAGCAGCGGTGCAGCGTCCTCGTAGAGAGCGTGCCGATACAGCGTCTTGGCGACCCTCCATTGTTCTACGGTTGAGAGGTCTCCCATTTCCATGAGGGCCTCGGCGGCCGACAAGGCGACCGTGTCGCCGGTGGACGAGGCAAGCAAACGCTCGAGCCGGTGTCGACCTCGCTCCTCGTCGCCGACGGCGAGTGCGAGCTCCAAGCGCCGGCGAGGGCTGCGTGACAGCCTGTGCAGGGCGCCCTCCAACGCCGCCCGTTGCGCCGGCGCCACTCCGTCGGCCAGTGCCTCGGACGCCACCCTGACTGCCGCCTCATTCACCTGCCGGGAAGGAGCGTGGGAAAGGCTCGGCAAGGCGAGCAAGACCGCGCGATCCGGTTGATCTCCTCCGACAAGCTCGGCCAACTGAACCTCCGCCAGCCGGGCGAGCCCCCCCTCGCCGTGGGCCACCACACCCTCCAGAAAGCGTCCCTCGGCGCCGCGGGCGCCCAGCGAACGGGCGGCATAGGCCGCGATCAAGGACTCCTCCGGGCTCAACGGAAGTTGGCCGGCACGACGGGACGCAACCTCCAACACTCGTTTGAAATCACCCGACCTTGCAAGCTCCTCGAGGCCCGCCCAGGCTGTTAGGGGCGCCTGAAAAAGAGCCGCAACAACGAGCAAAACGACGCTCACCGCACGTTGTGCGCACCAGAGCGGGATGATTCTCCTCCAGCCTTCGGCTAATGGTTCATTCGGTACGATTTGCATCCAGCTCTTCAAACACCACCGGTGAGCCGTTTCATCCCGGGTTCTCAGCCCACCCACCACCAGTTCGCGAACAGCGCCACGAACAAGCCCCCAAGGGTCGCCCCCATGAAGGCATAAAGTAATGGAAGGAACTTCCTTCCTTCCGCCCAGGCGATACCGATGAGCATGACAAAGGGAAAGAGCGTCAGCGTCAAACGAGAAAACGACCACAGCGTCGAACCGAGCGCCATGGTCACCCCGGCGCCGGCGTAGAGGGTGTAGGAACCGCGGAGCCTGCGGGCCATGAAAACAAGCATGATCAGGCAAACCAGGGCGACAAACAGCTCAAACGTCGAGCCGTGGCTGCCGTGGGCCGTGGGTCCGACCTCCCACCATCGCACGAACGCGCGCCACGGCCCGGAAAGGCCTCCCCGCCAACTGGCCTGGCGATGGATGAAAGCCGCAGGATCACCGAAAACTGACCGGCAGAAGAGCATATAACCACCGAGGGCGATGGGGATCGCCAGGGCCCAAAGCCCGGACCAGATCGGGAATCGCCCGCTGTCCGGCGCCTCCGAGCCGTCATGTCGCCCTGCCCACCACTCCCATAGAATCGGGATGACCAGCAACACACCGAAGGGTCGGGTGATTGTCGCCAGCCCCCCGAGAATGCCGGCAACAGCAAATCTCCGGCGGCGGGCAAAAAGGAATACTCCCAGCGAGAGCGCCAGGAAGAGCGACTCCGCATAGACCGCCGACAGAAAAAGGCTGGATGGATGGAGCAACAAGGCGGCACACGCGGCTGAGGCTGCCGTTTCCCCCTTGGCGCCTGGAACCTCCAGACGTACCAGGCGCTCGAGCAGAACCAGGGACAGGGCCAGACACAGGTTCGAGATCAACACCCCGGCGGCCACGGCACCAAGCAGAGGCGTCAGGCTGCGTATCAGGAACGGGTACAGGGGGAGGAATCCGGAAGCGGCATGGCGCTCATAGGAGACCCCCAGCCCGACAAAATGATCGCCCACGTCATAACCCTCGGCGGCGATCAGGAGGTACCACTCCGAATCCCAACGCGCCCACATCTCCAACGGTCGGGGAACAGACTCGTGCGCGACCAGGTTTCCCTTTTGAACGGCGGCGCCCGAGGGCAGCAGCCAGGTGGAAAGCAGGCCTACCGCGAACAAGGCGAGGCGACTGGCAAGAAAGAGACATGCCAGCCGCGAATACGGCGAATCGATGAGCCGAGAGACGTTCACTACCAAATCAGTATAATGACCGACCGCGGAATCGTGGCGGAAAACCAAACCGAAGCCCCTCCCACCGCCTCGAATCTCTGAAGGGATGCACCATGAGTGAAAGACAATCCAAGGTCCTGATCATCGGCTCCGGTCCGGCCGGACTCACAGCCGCCATCTACGTCTCGCGCGCCGGCCTCGAACCACTCGTCATCGAGGGCATGCAACCCGGGGGGCAGCTCACCATCACCACCGATGTCGAAAACTACCCTGGGTTCGCCGAGGGAATCATGGGGCCGGAGCTGATGCAGCGCACCAAGGCCCAGGCCGAACGCTTCGGGACCCGCTTCATGTTTGACCGGGTCACCGCGGTGACTCTCAATCAGCGCCCGTTCGTGGTCCACACCGAGAACAACGGCGATCTCGGCTGCGACGCCTTGATCATCGCTTCCGGCGCCTCGGCCAAGCTCCTCGGTCTGCCTTCGGAAACCGAGCTCATGGGTCATGGAGTATCCGCCTGCGCCACCTGCGACGGTTTCTTCTTCCGCGACAAGGAGGTGATGGTGGTCGGCGGTGGCGACACCGCTGTCGAGGAGGCGATTTTCCTCACCAAGTTCGCCACCAAGGTCACGGTGGTCCACCGCCGCGACGAGCTTCGCGCCTCCAAGATCATGCAACAACGGGCCTTCGACAACCCAAAAATCCACTTCGAGTGGTCGTCGGCGATCACCGAGGTATTCGGCTCCCAGGAAGGTGGAGTCACCGGGGTCCGGCTCGAGGACACCCGCAGCGGGGAAACCCGAGAACAGGCCACCGACGGCGTGTTCATCGCCATCGGCCACCAACCTAACACGGAGATCGTGGCCGGCAAGGTGGAGATGGACGACGTCGGCTACATCCGCACCGTCCCCGGCACCACCCGCACCTCGATCGAGGGCGTCTGGGCGTGCGGCGATGCCCAGGATTCAGTCTACCGTCAGGCCGTGACTGCCGCCGGGACGGGTTGCATGGCTGCCATCGAGGCCGAGCGCTGGCTTGCCGAACAAGGAATCGACTAGCTTGTTCCCATCCGGAAACTCCGAAGGGGACAGCGCGGTTCTCGATGCAAATCGAGCAATTTTTCTGCACGATCAAGGAAAACAAGGATTTCCGCGGAGACGTACTCCTGTACATCGCACAAGGAAAGGCGCAGTTTGACGCAGAGATTGCAAAAAAGCGCCGTTTCCGGACGAGAACTAGCTTGCATCGAGGTACCACGGTATATACCCTGTGATGCCGCGGGCGCGTAAGACCGCGAACGCCAGGAGGCAGCAATGATTTCTTTTTCCGAAAAGGCCGTCGAAAAGGTCCACGAGTTCGCTTCCGGAATGCCGGAGGCCGAGGGCAAGGAGCTCCGCATCTTCATCCAGGGTGTTGGTTGCTCGGGATTCAACTACGGCTTCACCTTTGACGAGCAACGTGAGGGGGACACCCTGGTCGAGAGCGGCGACCTCAAGGTGCTGATCGACGAGCACTCGGCGCCCCACCTCACCGGCGCCACCGTGGATTTCGTGGAGGACGAACGAGGCTCGGGTTTTGCGGTCGACAACCCCAACGCTCCGGCGCCGCCAGGCGACTGCAGCCCGGGCGGATGCTCCGGCTGCGGCTGAGGGCATGACCGAGGCCGCGCGACACCTCGAGGTCATCCGGCTGGGACACCCTGTGCTCCGCGTGGTGGCCGAACCGGTTCCCGAGGATTGGTTCTCGAGCGGCCGGCTCTACGAACTCGGTCGCGACCTCGTGCGCACGATGATCGCGGAGGAGGGGGCTGGTCTGGCAGCGCCGCAGGTGGCCGAGGAACTTCGCCTTTTCGCCTATTGGGTGCCGGCGGCCGACGATGAGCCCGAGGTCCCGCCGACTGTGCTCGTCAACCCGGAAATCCGGCCGGTCGGCGACCTCCGGGAGGAGGGTTGGGAAGGCTGCCTCTCCATCCCCGGTCTGCGCGGGATGGTCCCTCGTTATCGACGGATCAAGGTCAAGGCTCGTACCATCGACGGCAGCCCGATCTCGCTCACCGCCGACGGCTTCCACGCCAGGGTGATCCAGCACGAATACGATCACCTCGACGGCGTGGTGTTCCTCGACCGGATGGTCTCCACCAAGTCCCTCGCCTTCGAGCCTGAGTGGGAGCAGTACGTGCTCGCAACCGAACCCGAGGACGGCTGAGGCGACCCCGTCCACCATGGCCGAGGATCTCGTCCCTCCGTCCGACAACCTCCGCGCCCGTCAGCAGCCGACACCGGCGCCGGTCCGGCCCCGGCTCACCCTGATCATTCTCCTCGCTGCGCTTGCCGCCGGCGCCGTCTTGGGGACCTTTGAGATTGCCAACACCGGCATCGGATGGCATCTCGCGAGCGGCCGTTGGATCATCGAGAACCGCGGCTTCCTGCGGTCGGATCCTTTCTCCTTCACAGCCGGCGGCGTCCCGTGGATAGACCACGAATGGCTGTTCCAGGTGGGGGTTGCGTTGGCTGACGCGGCTGCCGGGGCGCCGCTGTTGGTAGTCCTGCGCGCGGCGGTGGTTGCGACCATGGCCGTGCTCCTGCTCGTCATTGGCGTACGCAGCGGTCTTTCCCCGGCCGCGGCGCTCGTTCTCTCGGTGCTCTGCGTCTGCGGGGCAAGACCGCGCTTCTTCCTCCGCCCCGAGCTGGCGACCCTACTCGTGGTGCCAACGGTCGTCTGGATCTTTCTGCAACGCGACCAGCAGCGTTCCCACGTCTGGCTGGTCGCACTCGCCGGTCTCATGGTGGTCGGGGCCAACGCCCACGG
>JBGMRN010000096.1:0-11359 GCA_048061535.1 Thermoanaerobaculales bacterium
CGAGGGGTACAAGACGCAATGCGGGTCTGCGCTCTCGCAAGATTTGGGAGCGAAGTCGTACTTGCGGTACATCGAGCACCCCGAGGCGAGAAAAAACAGCTGGGCGCGGTGCATCGCCGCGCGCAGCGGGAAGCTGGTGAGATATGCGGGTCAGGGCGACTATTTTCGGCTCTTCAGAATGCGGTTGACGAGGGCGCTGGTGGAGTGCTCCGGGAGTAGTGGGACGAGCTCGAGGCGGCCGCCGAAAGATTCGACGAGCTCGCGCCCGACAACCTCGTGCGGCTTGTAGTCCCGGCCCTTGACGAGGACATCGGGGCGAATCGCTTCGATCGTCTCCAGTGGGGTGTCCTCGTCGAAGATGACGACCGCATCGACGCAGTCGAGGGCGGCGAGTAGGGCCGCGCGATCGGCCTCAGGCACGAGCGGCCGGCCTTCTCCCTTGAGCCGGCGCACCGAGGCGTCCGAGTTGATGGCGAGCACCAGTACATCGCCATGCTGAGCCGCTTCGCGCAGCATGGAGACATGACCGAGGTGGAGCAGGTCGAAGCAGCCGTTGGTGAAGACGATGCTGTGGCCTTGAAGGCGCCAGGCATTGACCTGGTCACCCAGGGCGCCACGCCCGAAGATCTTGGAGCTCCGCCGGTGGCTGAGGGCGGCGACGATAGCTTCGGCGGAAACGGACACTGCGCCAACCTCGCCGACTGCGATTCCGGCGGCGGTATTGGCGATGCTCGCGGCATCTATCACGTTGGTATCGAGCGCCAGCGAGAGGGCGAGCACCGCGATCGCGGTGTCGCCGGCGCCGGTGACGTCGAAAACCGCGCGCTTGCGGCTTCTGATGATGGTGTGCGGTCCGTCATTCGGCACCACCAGCATGCCGCGGGCGCCCATCGTGACAACGATCGCCTCGAACCGGTTGTTGATGATGATTTTTCGCGCTGCCTCGGCGATGACGTCCGACCTCGCCTCGGCGAGGTCGAGACCGGTGGTGCGCTCGAGTTCACGCAGGTTCGGAGTGATGACGGTCGCTCCGACGTAGGCTGCGAGGTTGCGTCGTTTGGGATCGACGAGTACCGGCACGCCGTGCTTCGCCGCCACGCCGATGAGTCCCGAGACCATGTCGTTGGTGAGAAAACCCTTGGCGTAGTCGGAGAGCACCACGACATCGGGAGCGCGATTCTCCTCCAGCCGGGCGATCAGCTCTGCGGCCATCGAGGGTGGACAGTGACAGTCCTCCTCCCAATCCAGTCGTAGGAGCTGCTGACCGTGGCCGAGAACGCGCAGCTTGCGGGTCGTTCGGTACTCGGTTTCCTGCGCCACCGCCCGGGTGTCGATGTTCCGCTCCGCGCAGCGGGCGATGAGGGCGCGGCCCGGGTCATCCGTGCCGACAATCCCGCACAGGCTGACGTCGGCGCCGACGGCCGCGATCTGCTTGGCCACGTTGGTGGCGCCGCCGAGGCGGTTGTGCTCGGCGCCAACCTTGACCACGGGAATCGGCGCCTCCGGAGAGATGCGATCGACCTCGCCGGAGACATACTCATCGAGCATCAGGTCGCCGGCCACCCATACGTGAAGGGTCTGGAAACGAGCGACAATTTCCGCCAGATCCCTGCGCGCGCCCTGCGACATCATGGTGCTGACTCGTCACACAGGGCCGCCTCGACCGACTCCGCGAGGATGTGCACGGCGATGGCATGAACCTCCTGAATACGCGCCACCTTACGAGACGGGGCGGAAATCACAAGATCGGCAAGCTCCGCCAAGGGCCCGCCGGCGCTCCCGGTCATGGCGACCACCGAGCAGCCGGCGGCCCGCGCCTCGCGGGCGGCCTCGAGGACGTTCGCCGAACGGCCGCTGGTGCTGATGGCGATGAGCAGATCTCCGCCGTTGGCGAGGGCCTCGACCTGGCGCGCAAACACGCGATCGAAGCCGAGATCGTTGGCGATTGCGGTCAGGGCCGAGGTGTCCGTCGTCAGGGCCAGAGCGGGAAGCGCCCGGCGGTTGAAGGCGAAGCGGCAGACCAGCTCGGCCGCCAGGTGTTGGGCGTCTGCGGCGCTGCCGCCGTTGCCACAGACCATGACCTTGTTTCCCGAGCGCAGGCAGGCCGCCGTCAGCTCGACGAACCGACGCAGCGGATCCGCCAGCTCCTCGGCGGCGGCGGCCATGACCTCGGCGTGCTCTTCGAAGGTGGTTCGAATCAACATGGGAGTTCCTCGTTCGCTATCGTTCAGGATCTCCCGGGCGGCGCCCGGGAGATCGTCGAAGATCGTGACATCATGGTCGTCCAGCTGTTGTTCGGTTGCACGCCCCTTGCCCGTGCGTACGAGGATCGGCCGGACCTCGGCCGCCTCGGCCGCCTCCAGATCGCGCAGCGCATCGCCTATGAGCACGGTCTCACCGACGGCGATGCCCGACGCCTCGATCGCCTGCGCGAGCAGCCCGGGAGCGGGCTTACGGCAGCGGCAATTGTCGGCGGGAGCATGTGGGCAGACAAAGACCTCGTCGATTCGGCAACCGTGCTTCTGAGCCTCGGCGAGCATATGGCGGTGGAGGGCATCGACGTCGGACGCCGGAAACAGGCCGCGTCCGACGCCGCTCTGGTTGGTGACGACCGAGATGTGCAGCCCGGCATCCGACAGCAGGCGAAGCCCGGCCAGGGCGCCCGTTTCCCATACCCAATCCTCCGGCCGGTGCACCCAACCGCCGTCGGCGGCCTCACGATTGAGGACGCCGTCTCGGTCGAGGATGACGTGGCGAATGTGCATGGCAATGGCCTCGGTTCACCGATAAGGATCCGGCGCGAGCAGGTACTCCTGCACGTAGGTCCGGACTCCATCCTCGATAGAGGTGAAGGGCTGTTCGTATCCGGCCACCCGCAGGCGGTCCATCTGTGCCCGTGTGAAGTACTGGTATTTCTCGCGAATCGACTCCGGCATGTCGATGAAGGTGATCTGCGGCGTTGTGTCGAGAGCGGCAAAGATTGCATTCGCAAACGCCTCGAAGCTGCGGTCGGTTCCGGTGCCGAGATTGAAGAGACCGCTGACCCGAGGGTTGTCGAGCAGCCACAGCACGACATCGACGCAATCCTCGACGAAGATGAAGTCGCGACGTTGGCCGCCGTCGGGGAAATCCGAGTTGCAGGATTTGAAAAGGGTCACCGGCTGATCGGCCACCGCCAGGGGCAGCTTCTGCGCAACCACGCTCTTCATGCCGCCCTTGTGGTTCTCGTTGGGACCATAGACGTTGAAAAACTTGAGGCCGACCCACTGTGGCGGCGCCGGCTCGCCCTCGTCGAGGGCGCGTTGCACCCGTCGGTCGAAGAGGTGCTTGCTCCAACCATAGGCGTTCAAGGGCTTGAGCCGCGCCAAGGCGTCGCGGGACGGGTCATCGTCGAATCCCTCGCTGCCGTTGCCGTAGGTTGCCGCGGAGGAGGCGTAAACCAGTGGCACGCCATGTTCGGCGCACCAGCGCCACAAGAAGAGAGAGAGCCTGAAGTTGACCTCGGTGATGAGGTCGGCGTCGCGTTCGGTGGTCGACGAAATTGCTCCCATGTGGATGATGGCGTCAAGGGCTGTGCCATTGACCGACAACCACGTCTCGAGCTTCTCAGGCGCCACGATGTCAACCAGATCGCGCTTGGCGATGTTGCGCCATTTCTCCTGCGACCGCAGGCGGTCGCAGATCACGACAGGCTCGCCTCGGTCGCACACTGAAGCCACGATGTTGGAGCCGATAAAGCCGGCCCCTCCGGTGACGAGTTTCATGCCAACATCCTTTTTGCGTGGCGTGGTGGGCGGATTCGGGTCTTCGTTCAGGAGGCATCGTAGCCGAGGATCGCTTTCGAGGTCAACGCCGCTGACAGCCTTCCATGGTAGGCTGCCAAGCTGTTTGGGGGAGTGCTCATAACATGGACGTGGGTACAATGCGATTTGTGGATCGGTGGGTCGGAGCGCCGGTGTGCGCCGTTCTGACGGTGGTGCGCCGTCTCGACGATCTTCTCCTCCGCCGCACGCCGGCGAGCCCACCAAAACGCATCGCGGTGATCAAGCTCGCCGAGCAGGGGGCAACCGTGCTCGCGTACTCGGCCCTGTCACGAGCGCGAGCCATGGTCGGTGCGGACAATGTCTTCTTTGTCGTCTTTTCGGAAAACCGTTTCATCCTCGATCTGCTGGACGTGCTGCCAAAGCAGAACGTTGTCGTCATCCGCACCGACGGTTTGGTGCGCCTGGTCGCCGACACCTTCAAAGCCTTGCTGCGGCTGCGCCGGGAGGACGTTGACGCGACCGTCGATTTCGAGTTCTTCGCCCGCTCCTCGGCCATCCTCTCGTATCTCAGCGGCGCCGGGGCCCGCGCCGGCTACCACGCCTACTTCGGCGAAGCTTCGTACCGCGGCGATCTCATGACGCACCGCCACGCGTTCAACCCGTTTCTGCACGCGAGCGAGATGTTCCAGGGCCTGGTCGAGTCGTTGCGCCGTCCGCCGGACGACCTGCCGGCATTGGAGCTGGCGCCGCTGGAAGATGAGGTCTTGCCGCGCCTGCAACCGTCATCCGCCGAGGTCACCGAGGTCGAGACCTTGGTGCGGAGAGAGCTCGCGCAGGATCACCTGCCACCGCTGATTCTGTTCAATGCCAACTGCGGCGACCTCCTGCCGCTTCGACGTTGGCCGACCGAGCGCTATGTCGAGCTCGCGGAGCGGCTGATCGAGCGTCTTCCAGAGGCCCGCATTGTCCTCACCGGAGCGCCGAACGAGGCTAGACAGGCCGAGGCGCTGGTTGCCGAGATCGATTCGAAGCACTGCGTCAGCATGGCGGGCAAGACGAGTCTGCGCCAGCTCCTCGTGCTCTATGGGCTGGCCGAAATCATGGTGACCAACGACAGCGGACCCGCCCACTACGCCACCCTGACGCCGATGGACGTGGTCACCATTTTCGGGCCCGAGACCCCGGCGGTCTTCGGCGCGCGCGCACCAACCAGCCACCTCCTGTGGGCGGGCCTCGTGTGCAGCCCGTGCGTCAATGCCTTCAACGACCGGCAGTCGGCGTGCACTCGCAACATCTGCATGGAGCGCATCACGGTCGACATGGTGTTTGAAAAAATTGTCGGGGTGTACGAGAAGCGCCGGACGGCTTCAGCTTAGCAAGCTCCCGTCGCGGCCGAGCGCCGCGAGCCCTTCCAGGTCTTTCTCGCTGTACTGAGCGGAAAAACGCAGGTACTCGTGCGGTTCGACCTCCCACGGGACGACGGCGAGATCGTGCTCCTCGAGAAGGACCTTGGCGGCGGCGCCGGCGCCGGACACCTGTCGGCCGCCGATTGCGGACGGAACCCGGCACACGATATACATCCCCGATTTGGGATGCAGGACTTCAAATCCGAGGGCGGTGAGCGTCTGTTCGAGGCGTCGCACTCTGTCGCGGAAAATCTCACGTGTTGCGGCCAGGTGATCGTGGTCTCCAAGACAGTAAATGGCGACCTCAAGATGCAGCCGGCTTTGATTTGACCACACAAACTCGCTGGAGTTGCGAAGCTCGCCAATGAGCGCCTCGTCGCCTGCGAAAAACGATACCGCGATTGCTCCAACGGAAAATAGCTTGGCCAGGGAGTGAAGCTCGAGCAACCGGTGGTCGTGCCGGACGGCCTCGGGCTGAGCCAACATCGACCATGGAGGTTCGTCGAAGGTGAGAGGCCCATAGGTGGCGTCGTTGAAGACGATCGCCTCGGGATGGAGGAGCTTGAGGAATGCGTCTAAATGCTCGGAGTCGATGATCGCGCCGGTGGGGTTATTCGGGTAATTCAAGGCCGCGAACCGGACCGATTCGACGGTGTCCGGCGGCAGCACGTCGAGGTTGGGTGCAAGGTCTCGATCCGGGTCGAGGGGAACGCCGTGGATTTTCGCACCGAGCCGTTCGGTGATGCGGGTGAATGCCGGGTAGGCGGGGTCGAAGACAATCACCGAGTCGTGCGGGCGGATGAGGGTGGATGCGAGGAGGCTCAACGCGGGGCGGCCACCGGGAACCGGGAGAATCGAGCCGGGTGCGATGTCCGTACCGTACACGCTGCGGAGCATCGTGGAGGCGGCCTCGGCATAGGTTTCGACCTGGGCTCGTCTGCACGGTGTCACGAGCTGGTTCGGGTCGGCGTTGCGCAACAGCTCGAGGACCTCGTCCGGCATCGCTTGACGATGCTTGCCGAGCACGAAGTCGAGGACCGGCCGGCCGTGTCGGCGCATCCGTTCTCGGACGGCTGCGATCGGGTACCGGATGCCCGGGGCTGTCACGGCTGCAATTCCCCAACCGGCACCGGCGAAGCGTTGGCAATTTCGGCGCTTTCGGTATGAATCCGCCGGTTCCTCTTTCGGATCTGTCGCCCGGCCCACATGAGAGCGAGCCAGCCGATCGGCAGCAGGAGCCAGAAGGTGATCAATCGAAACATGGCCACGCCGAGGGCATGATGCGCCTGGGGGACCCCGCTGAATCCGAGTGAGGCCCCGAGTAGACCGTCGGTGAGCCCGAGACCGCCTGGGAGACCGCTGGCGAGCCCGATGACCGCCGAACCCGGCGCGAGAAAGAGGGCGTCCCACAGGGTCACGTTTCCCGGAAGATCAGAGGTGAGTATGTAAAAGGCGACACCGTGGGCGGCCCATCCGGCGGCCTCGACGAGCACGATGACGAAGGCCTGCCAGCTCCACCAGAAGGAGTGTGGAAACTCGAGCCGGGTGCCCGACAGAATGTTGGCGATGCGGTTGCCGAGAAAAAGAGCGGCGAGAATGACGGCCGTGGTGGCGGCCGGACCCAATAGAGGGTGGAAGCGCCAGGCCACGAGGCCGGCGAAGAGGGCGGCGACGGATATGGCGTCGAGCACAAAGACAGCGCCTTCCGCCTTGAGGTTTTCACCCAGCGTGCCGCGACCGAGGCGGACCATGAGGTCGGGGCGAATCAGACGGCCGAGCTGGGCCGGAAGCAGGAGGCCGGCCTTGCCGGCGACGCAGACGCTGACGCCGGCGAAGTCGTTGGTCTTGATTCCGAGCCTGCTCAGAATCCAGGCCCACCCCACGGTTTCGAGGCCGAGATCTATCATGGCGAAGAAGAAGACGAAAGGCAGGATCGCAATCTTGCTCTTCCAGAGCTCGGCCACCGCCGCCGCGTCACCGGCCATGAACTGGCTGATTCCATAGGCAGAAACGACAACCAGGATGAGAAAGGCGATCACCCGCGCATAGCGCTGCCAGCCGGACACATTCCGGTTCGGCTCACCGTCGGCCGGCTGGGCTGGTTGCGGCCGTTCCTCGTCCTCAGTTGGGGTGTGGATCGAGGCCGTCGACGCGGGAGCAGATGACAGGGGGGTGGGCTCCTGCTCTGGCACGGCGCCATGGTACGGGTGGGCGCTGGTCGTGTCAAACCGCCCTCCTGCTATACTGCCGCTCGGCAGCGGCAACCGTTGGGAGGTCCGGGTCAAACCTCCCTGAAAGCCCTCGTAGCCTGCTCAAAATGGAAGTCCGGAGACCTCGAATAGCACTCCGGTCCCGGTCGGCGCCGCCGGCTCAGCGGGCGTTCGGGATCTCGATCGGGCCGCTGAATATATGGGGAGAAGGATATTGCCGGTAGCACGACAACGAATCCATCTGCCGCCGCGGGCTTGGCGTTGCGCGGTGAAGGCCGCCCTCGGCGGCGAGCTTTGGGCAGGCGGCTCGATCGCCGAGCTCGAGGCGGCGTTCGCGCGGTTCATCGGAGCTCCCGATGCGGTGGTCGTGCCCTCAGGCAGGGCCGGTTTGCGGTTCATCTTCGACGCCCTCGAGCTCGAGCCCGGCGCCGAGGTCATCTGCTCGGCCTTTGCCTATCCGGTGGTGCCGCATCTCGCGCGCTCACTCGGATACGACGTGCGTTTTGCCGACAACGAGCTGGACACGCTGGGCATGGACCCGGCCGCCCTCGAGACCCTGATCTCCGACCGCACCAAGGTCGTGATTGCGACCCACCTGTACGGCGTGCCGTGCCGGATTCGTGAGATCCGCGATCTTGTCGAGGCCCACGGAGCGACTCTCATCGAGGACTGCGCTCACTGCTATGGCGCCTCGATCGCGGGCCAGGCCGCGGGTTCGTTCGGTGGCTTCGGCTACTTCAGCTTCGAGACGTCCAAACCGATCAATACCATGGGCGGGGGCATCGTGACGACGGCCGACGTGGCGATGGCCGAGCGCATTCGCGAGATCGCGGCGCAGCAGGAGCCCAAGGACCTCGCTTGGTTGCGCAAGCGCCTGCTCAAGACCAGCTTCGAGGCGACGGTGACCCACCCCCTGCCCTTCAGCCTCGGCGTGTATCCGGCGCTCCGCCTGCTGCAGGCCAGGGATGAAGGCGATCATCGTTTTGCCTCCGGATATCAGCCGGACGAGACAACGATGCAGGGGCGAATGGGTCGGTTCACCAATTACCAGGCAACGCTCGGCCTCGCCCAGATGCAGACCGTGTCGCCCCAGCTCGAGCGGCGTATTCACAACGCTGAACGCCTGATGCGGGCCCTCGAGGACGTGGTTCGGTTTCAATCGAACGACGACCCCGAGGTACGGTCGAACTACATGCTCGTGACCGCTCTCTTTTCGAATATGGAGGAGGTCTCGCGACGGCTGTTGAAGCTCGGCGTCGACAGCAAGCACCACTACATGCGTGATTGTACGGCCATTGGTGAGCACGGCGGTTCCTTCCCGAACGCCGAGCAGGCGGAGCGGGAGATCCTGCATTTGCCGGCCTACCCGGAGCTCAGCGATGCGCGCATCGACTGGATCGCCGAACGGGTGCGGCGAGTCGTCGAAGAGCTCGGCGACTGATGGTCAACTCCGACTCGGATCCGATCGGCTCTGTTGCGGTCCGCCACCGGGTCCTGGTGCTCGTCCTGATCGGGCTCCTGTTCTATGTGCCGTTCCTCGGCATGCACGATTTATGGTATCCCGACGAGCCCGACATCGGTGAGGTTTGCAAGGCGATGTACCTGAGCGGCGACTGGGTGGCGCCGCGGCGGGTCGGTGAGATCTGGGTGGACTATCCACCGATGCTCTACTGGGTCGGTACGATCTCCGCCCACGCTCTCGGGGGCATCTCGGAGTTTGCCCTCCGCCTACCCAACGCCATCGCGGCCATCCTTCTGGTCGTGCTCACGTGCGTGGCGGTGTCGCGCTGGCTCGGCCCGCGCTCCGGATTGTGGGCCGGGTTCATCCTGCTGACCATGCAACAGTACGCCGCGCAGGCGGTGGAGTACCGTCCCGACATGCTGTTCGCGCTCTTCATCACGGCGGGGTTCTTCACCTACGCCGGTGGACTCGGTGGGCGTGGGCGATGGTGGTTGAAGGTGCTGGCCTTCGTCTTCTTCGGTTTGGCTATGCTGGCCAAAGGACCGCTCGGGCTGTTGCTTCCCGGGCTGGTTCTGGTCCTGTGGCATGGCACGAACCGCGAGTGGCGCCGGCTGCTGGCGTTGGCGCTACTGGCCGCGGTCTCGCTCGCGGTTTACATGCCGTGGTTTGTCGCGTGCGCCAACGCAATGGGTGCGGACAGCATCCTCTTCGAGCTGTATGCGCAGAACTTTGCGCGCTTCGTCGGCGGAGCGCGTGGTCATGCGCAGCCTGTTTATTATTTCCTCCAGTACTTCTGGAGCGACCTCTTCCCGTGGTCGTTCCTGACGCCCTTTGCCGTCGTCTGGCTGGTCAAGACCGGGCGCTGGCGGGATCGCAACGTGCAGCTCGCCCTGTGGTGGTTCGGCACGTTCGTCGTCTTTCTCTCGCTGGCAGTGACCAAGCGGCAGGTCTACCTGCTACCGGCCTATCCGGCAGTGGCGCTTCTTCTCGCACCGTGGGTCGACAGCGTATGCCGTGGCGGTGAGGACGCTCCGTCGCCAAAGGCGCCTCGTGGCTTCGGCGTCCTGATCGCCGGGATTTTCGCGGTACTGGCCGCGGTTTCATTGACCGCGGTCTTCGCCTTCGACGCCGTTGTCCGACGCGCAGGCCTCGACGTTCTGGAGATCGAGGTCGCGCGCGCGCTGCGGGGGCCGCTCGCGGTGCTCGGCCTCCTGCTCCTCGCGGGCGCGGTGTGGATTTTCATGGCATGGAAGCAACGCCGGACCGAGGCCATCCTGGTGCGCATCGGGGTGGTCGGGCTCGCGGCCTTCGGCGCCGTGTCCGCCCTGGTCCTGCCGACCCTCAACCCGATCAAGACCTACAAACCGCAGAGCGAGTGGATTCGCGATCAGATCGGCGACGAGACGCACTTCGGCCTCCACTTTCCAAAGGATGCGATGGGAATCCGCAAGAAGGGAGGTTTTGCGTACTACTCCGGGCGGCTGGTCGCGGTGCTTGACACTCCGGAGCAGATCGGGGCATTTTTCCTCGACCATCCGTCGTCGGTTGTGCTCGTCGAGGCTGACGCTGCGACCAAGCTCTTCGCCGGCAACGAGGTCGCATGGCGGGCGCGGGTCATCCGTGAAATTACGGTCACCGGCAGGCGCTACATGGTCGTCGGACCGCCGGTGGGCGAAAAAGAACTCACACCCCGAAAAACCGAGTTCCTCGGACGTTGACGAGTCGGACGACCATCCCGCTCCAAGATCCTGCCGCCTGGAGGAACACGTTGTCCGCAAGCGTCGTCGGCGTTGCTGCGGACACGGTGCTGCTTTAAACCCTCCTGAAGACGGGTGTCGCCGCGGGCGCCGCCGGCATGGTGAAAAAAACACGGGCGCTGCGGCCCTGGACACCGCCGGTCCCAGTCTGTTTGGCCGTGAAAGCCATATGTACCGGTTGTGGTTTCCATCTCTGAAGCAGTACCGCGATCGAGCCCTGATTCTCGTGGGCGACGATCCGAAGCAGGTGGACGTTGAGTCAAATCGGCGACGGGCGGGACCTGTCATCGAGGTCACCGGCGAAGGAAACGGACAGGTGACCTGGCGCGTGTATTACCGGGTCCTTGACCGAGTGCATCCTCCGAAGCGGGGCGGGGATGACAGCGCCCGCACACCTCAATAGGAAGGCCGGAGCATCGTCACGGCGAACAGCCAGCAGCCACGAGCAAAGCGACGATGAGCTTGCGGGTGATGCCGGCGCCGTGGACGGAGAGGACTGACCACACGGTCGCTACGAGCTTTCGCGAAAACCTCCGCCCGCGCGAAGGTCTTTCGTCCATTTCGCCCTCCAACCAAGTAGATGTGCTTGTCGGACGTCGTCGCATCGATGCTCATCGCGGTGCTCGTTGCGCCGCTTGTGTCCGCCGCCGACAGCGATGACCTCGACGGGTTGCCCATCGTCGCTATCCGCTTCGAGCGGTTGAGGATAGTGACTCGCCGTAGTGGCGCACGAGGTGGGCTCTGGGCTCGGCGACGTGCA
>JBGMRN010000097.1:0-2936 GCA_048061535.1 Thermoanaerobaculales bacterium
CCGCTGCGGTGGATGCGCAAGCGCATCCAATCGACGAATGCAGTCAACAGACTCATCGCCATCACCGCGTGTCTGATCGGCTCGCCAGGTCGATGATGGCGGCGGCCAGGCGGTCGGGTTCCTCCAGCGGCACGAGGTGCCCGCAGTTCTCATAGATCTCGAGGCGCGCGCCCGGAATGCCCGCGGCCGCCTCCTCGGCAAAGGCGCGAAATCCAGGTGTCTCGCGCTCACCGGCAAGCACAACGACCGGCATTCGAATCTCGTCGAGGCGATCGGGCACGGTCCACGACCGCTCGACCCGGTCGCGTGAGCTTGCCAGGTACTCGGCGCCGGGGAAATCGCGGGTGATCGTGTTCGCCGCTTCTCGAATGCCCGGCTTGGTAAAGGAGTGCGCGAAAAGCGGGTTCTCCGCCCACGGTCCCGCCATCGCGGCAGCGATGCCCTCGGTGCGGGCCACCCGTGCCACCTGCTTGAGATTCTCCATGAATGCCGGTTCGAACGAACGATCCGGCATCACCGGCGACACCAGCACCAGGCCGGCGACGCGGGCGGGTTGGCTCAAGGCCATCTCGAGCGCGATTCCGCCACCGATGGAGTATCCGATCACCGTGGCGGATCGAACGCCGGCCGCATCCATGACCGCCACCATATCGGACGCATGGTGCGTGAGGTGGTAGCCCGCTTCCGGACGCGTGCTGCGTCCGTGCCCGCGGAGATCCGGGCTCAGAACCCGCAGGCCGGCGGCCAGGAGAATGGGCGCCACCGGCGCCCAGATTCGATGATCCTGAGTGTGACCGTGGATCAGCAGGACCGGCCGGCCGCTCCCCTCGTCTTGGAAGTGCAGCGTCACTTCACCATTGGTTGCTTCCGGCATCGCGCCTCCCTCATCGGTCAGTGGATTGTAGCTGAAGATGCGGTACACTCCCGGACCGTTGCCCGATATGGGGCAAATGCCAAAGGAGATCAACCATGGCACTCACCCAACACCAAGTGCTCGAGATCCTCCACGAGATCCAGGCGCCGGGCGGCTCGTCGAGCCTGGTAGAGTCCGGCGCCGTCCGGCAGCTCGAGGTCGAGGACGGACACGTGCGCATCCAACTCGCCGTGCAGGCCCCTCACCCCGGCGTCGCCTCAGAGGTGCGAGCAGCGGTCGAGGAGGCCCTTGCGAATGTTGACGGCGTCGAGACCACCGAGGTGCGGGTCCAACCGCTTCTCGCCACCGTGCAGCCGGGCCCGGCTGCATCCTCCGAGCCGTCGCCGACCTGGGCGGACAAGATCCCCGGCGTGCGTCACGTGATCGCCGTCGCTTCGGGAAAAGGAGGGGTGGGAAAATCGACGGTGTCAGCGAACCTCGCCCTTGCGGCTGCCGCTCTCGGCCACCGCGTCGGCCTGCTCGACGCCGACATCTACGGCCCATCGCAACAGATGATGATGGGCACGGAATCAGCGCCCGCGGGCGACCCCGAAGGCAGGATCCACCCGGTCGAGGCGCCGGGCGGGGTCAAGGTGATGTCATTCGGTTTTTTCGTCGATCCGGACCAGCCTGTCATTTGGCGCGGCCCTCTCCTGCAAAAGGCCCTCGAACAGTTCATCGGCGACGTCAACTGGGGAGATCTCGACTACCTGGTGGTGGACCTTCCACCAGGGACCGGCGACGTCACGTTGACGCTTTGTCAGAACGTGCCCATGGCGGGTGCGGTGATCGTCACCACGCCCCAGGATGTGGCCTTGATCGACGCCCGCAAGGGCCTCCACATGTTCCGTAAGCTGGATGTCCCCGTTCTCGGAATCATCGAAAATATGGCCTTCTACACCTGCCCTGAATGCGGCCACGTCGACAACATCTTCGGCTCCGGCGGCGGCAAGCGCACCGCGGAGGAGCTCGAGATTCCCTTCCTCGGCTCAGTTCCCCTCGACCCAGCCATCGTCACCGGCGGCGACCAGGGCACACCGGTGGTGATCGAGCGTCCGGACTCGCCCGCGGCCCGAGCCTTCAGGGAACTCACTCAGAACCTTGTCGATCGCATCGAAGAAAAAAACTGATCAGGAACCGGACTCCCGGCTGTACGAAACATTCGCCGAGGTCGATCCCTCCTCGGTGCCGATGATCACCATCACGGTGCGACCGCCGGCGTCGTCGCGGGCGTTGACCATGCCTCCCTTTCCGTCATCCCCGGAGAAGGTGTTGACATTGACCACGAACCCGTCCCCCTCGAGGGCGGACCGATAAAACTCCACCACCTCGTCGACCGAAGCCGAGGTCGTGACCTCGAATCCTCCGGTAACCACGTCGTCGGTCCGCATGACGCGCCGATTCCCGGGCTCGGATTCCGGGTACACCGGCACCCACGAGGGAAGAGCCTCCGACAGGATGTCCCCCTTGGACAGGACGAACGTGCCCTTGTCGTCGGTGACCGTGATCGTCCCGCTTTCGCCGACCTCGCCGGCATTGACGGTCACCTCCCGGCCGTCGGAGGAAAAGCTGAACCGCCCCTCCTTGATGTCGTCGAAGTTGACGGTGATTTCTTCACCCGTCTTGGTGTTGCGCACGGTGATGGTTCCATTCTCCTCGTCCGCCGAAACCTCTTCGAGCTCGGGATTGAACTTGACCACCATACGGGCGGCCGCCATTCCAGGATTGTCCTCGAAGTCGGCGGCAAACTCCTTGCCCTTCTTGACCAGGAAAAAACTCCCGACTGCAAAAGCCACGACCATCAGTACGATCAGCGCCCCGCAACCGATCCCTATCCAGGCGATCGTCGGAAGGCCCTTCTTCGCCGGCGCCTGTTGCTCATCTGCCATGAGATCCTCCAAGTTCTGCGGCTGATCGCGCCGCACCGTTCTGTTGACGTCGGCGAGGATATCACCACTCCGGTCGGCGGGGCGGAGGAGGAAAGGGGAAAAGGAGTGGGTCAAGGACTCGGAATTCGGAATTC
>JBGMRN010000097.1:3036-11350 GCA_048061535.1 Thermoanaerobaculales bacterium
CCCCGTCTCCTCGAGGTGGATCAAGCGGTGGATTCAGGCTACAGTTCAGGGAGTGGATTACCCCGGGAGTAGACGCGTTGGACGTTGAGATCATCGCCGTCTTCGTCTGCCTGCTGGGATCGGGCTTTTTCTCCGCTTCGGAGACCGCCCTGACCTCGCTGCCGATCACTCGACTCGAGGCTCTGCGGGAGCGCAGCGGCCGCCTCACCCGTGCCGGTCTCGACCGCTGGGCGTTCGCGCCGCAGGAGTTCTTGATCACGATCCTGGTCGGCAACAACCTGGTCAACGTCCTCGCCTCGGCCCTCGCGACCAGCATCGCCTACCGGTTTTCAGAAAGCGGCAGCCTGGCAATCGTGGTCGGCCTGATGACGCTGGGAATCCTGATCTTCGGCGAAATCACTCCCAAGACGTTGGCCCAACGCCACGCCGAGTGGATCGCCAGCCGCGTGGCGCCGGTGCTCTTTCTCTTCGACCTGGTGCTGACCCCGGTCAACAGGGTCCTCGGTCTGCTCGCCCGCCTGCTGTCGCGCGGCCCGGCGCCGGAGCTGCCGGTGACCGAGGAGGATCTGATCTTCATGCTCCGCCTCGCCCACCGCCACGCCCATCTCCCCCATGGGGCGCGACTGATGATCGAGTCGGTCTTGCGTTTTCACCGGGCGGTGGCCCGGGAGGTGATGGTCCCGCGGCCGATGGTCTCCACCGTCGACAGCTCGTGGGACCTCGGAGTCCTTCACCGGTTCATCACCGGCACGCCCCACAGCCGCTTTCCGGTCGTTTCGGGCTCGCCCGACGACATTGCCGGCGTCCTCCACGCCAAACACCTGATCCGGCTCGGTCCCGACCAGGAGTGGAACGAGCTCGTGGTTCCGCCCCTCTTCATCCCCGAGAGCCGTCCCCTGGCCGATCTGCTGCAGGATTTCCGGCGGTCGGGACAACATCTCGCTCTCGTCCTCGACGAATTCGGCGGTTTTTCCGGGGTCGTGACCCTCGAGGACGCTCTGGAGCTCGTGGTCGGCGAGATCGAAGACGAGTTCGACCGGAGCGGGGAGAGGGCGGTGATTGCGGCCGGGGACGGGTGGCGGGTCGCCGGCTATCTGTCCCTGCGTCGTCTCGAGGCGCTCCTCCACCGCACCATCGAACAACCCGAGAACATCGACTCGGTTGGGGGGCTGATCGCTCATCTGCTCAACGGAGAGGCGGTCGTCGGGGGGACAGCGTCCTGGGACGGGCTCCGCCTCGAGGTCGTAGAGGTCGACGGCGGCCGTGCGACCAGGGTGCAGGTGACCGCCGTCGCCACCGACGAAGACATCACCTAACCCGCATATCTCACCAACCCTCGAAGACGGTCAGGAACTCCACCAGAAGCTCCTCGATCGGGCGCTCGGCGGTTTCAACGACGCGGCCGAGCTCCTGGCCGTCCGCGTCCAGGACTATCACCGTCGGCACCCTGTCGGCAGTGCGGTCGGGAAGCAGACCCGGTGGGAACTCGGGGTCGGTGACCCGTTTGGACCGGTCGACTCCCAGGTAGCGCACCGAGAACCGCTCCCCTCCCAGCTCCTCGAGCACGCGTTCCAAACGCGGCGCCTCCCGCTTCGAGTCGGAGCACCAGGTCCCGAGCACGGTGATCACCCGGTACTGCCCCTCGGCGCTGCGCAAAATCTCGACCGAACCGGGGTCGGGAATGTAGGCGGCTCGTTCCGCCTCCCAGCCGGGGACGCCGGCGAGCTCCCGCCAGCTCAGGTCGCCGAGCAGAACCGGGGGCAGAGGCGGGGGTTCGGCGCCCGAGATGGCGCCCACCTCGCGGATGCGATCCCCGACCTGAATCCTGGTCAGCACCTCACGTCCCGCCACCACCTCGCCGAAGTTCGTGTAATGGCCCGTGAGGTGGTCCGCCGGCATCAAAGTGACGAAGAACTGAGATCCGCCAGTGTTGGGCCCCGAGGTCGCAATTCCGACTCTCCACGAGTCGAAGGGCTTGAGCGAGGGCTCGTCGGGGAGGACGAAGCCCGCCCCTCCCCACCCGTCTCCGCGGGGATCACCACCCTGGACCACGAAGTTGGGAACGACCCGGTGGAAATCGAGACCGTCGTAGAAACCGCCGGCCGCCAGGTCCCAGACCTCACGCGAGGTGATCGGCGTCGCCTGCGTCTCCAGGCGGATACGGAAGGTTCCGCGAACGGTGCTGACATCGAGCCAGCGGGGCGTTTGCGCCCACTCCACCAGGCCGGCGTACCACTTCTGGCCGTGGCGGGCTTCGCGCGGCGGCAGCACAGCCGACCCACCCAGGCCTCGAACGCCGTTGACGACCATGGCCGCCACGGCCGGATCGGCGTCGCTCAGCGCCAGCTCGAGGAGCCCTTTTCGACCCTCCTCCGAGTCGGTGACGGCTACCGCGGCGACCAGCGCCTCGGCTCGCGCGTCGGGCATCTCGTCATCCGCCCACGCGGTGAAAAGCTCGACGAGCCGATCGGCCGTCGGGGCGGGGTCCGCCGATCGCAGCAGCGACAACGCCTGCGCACGAACCGCGGGATCCCGGTCGTGATCCACGATTTCCCAGAGCTTCTCCCTCCGTGCCCGCGCCTCCTCCAGCCCGAGAGGCTCGAGCCAGGCCAGGCGAACACCCGCATCGGGATCCCCGGCCGCCCGCGCCTCGATCTCGGCGCCAAGCCTGGAGGCGACGCGGGCTGCACCCCTTCGCCGCCACCGTTGGGCATCCTCCTGCCAGGCCTCGGCAATCTCGGTCGCGGCTGCCGGGTCGCGCCGCGACAGGGCAGACAATGCCTCGGCCGCCAGCCACGGCTGACTGCCATCGATCAGGGCGATGAGATCGACGTTCCCGCCGACCCCGGTCTGGCGGCCGGCCGCTCCCACCGCCGCCGCAGCGAGCTGTGGGTGGGGCGAGCCGAAGGCGGCAACGATCGATCGTCCGGCAGCAGCGGGCACCTCCATGCCGTCGCGGGCGGCGAGCACCCGGCAGGCCGCCGCCCTCACCCTCCAATCGGAGTCCTCGACGGCGGTCAGGATCGCTTCGCGATCCCGCGCCCCGAGCTCGCCGCGTTCGAAGCCGCGCAAAATGGTGGCGCGCACCACCGGCTCCGGGTCGGCAGCCAGCAATCGCTGGGCCGCGCGCGCCGCCGGCGCGCCCGTACGCGCCAGAGAGTAGGCGGCCGCGCGTCGCAAATACGCGTTTTTGTGCCCGGCGAAGCGGGCGACGTGGGCCTCCCAGGCAGTTCCCTCGAGTCGCCACATATTCGCCAGGAGGGTCTCCAGCACAGGCCGGCTTCGCTCGGTCTGCAGGAGGGCGGTCAGCGGCTCGAAGGCCCCCGCGCCCCCGTGACAAGCCGCCCAGACCGCCGCCTGGCGCACGACCGGGAAGCCATCGCGCAACCCGTGCAGGGCGAGCCCGAGCCCCGGCGATCCCAGTCGCCCGGCTGCGAGCATCACCTGCTCGCGGACGCGGTGGTCGGCGTCGGCGGCGAAGCGGTTGAGAAGGCTGAGACGGCTGTCATCCATGTTGGACGCCATCACCTGGACGGCGCGTGCGCGCGCCAACGGGTAGGGGTCCTCGAGCATGCGCACCCACACGCCAAGCGCGACCTCCCAGCGATCCAGCTCACGACTGAGGTACTCGCGCCGCGAGGCGTCGCGGTCCGGTGGTTGCGCGGCGACGACCGCCGCGATCACGACCAGGACAACCAGAGGTCCGGACCGAAACCGTCGGCGGCTATCGGGAGGGGTCGGCCGAGCTTCAAATATTCTCCTCATCGTTCAGGCTCCATATAGCAAACGGTCACCGAGAACCGGGGGGAGTCCGGCGGCGAGAATGCGCCGGCGCGCAACCGAAACGCGATAGGACACGCGATAAACATAGAGGCGGCGTTGGTCGGCGTCCAAGATGGCGTATGCGGCCCTCGGGTCGCGGTCCCTCGGCTGGCCAACCGACCCGGGGTTGATCAGGTAGCGGCAATCCCGATCGAGATCGAGCACCAGGCGACGACCGGTGAGCAAGCGTACCTTCAAGGTATGCCGGCCGTTGTCCTCACGGAGCATGAAGAGCGACGGAACATGGGTGTGGCCGAAAAAAATCACGTTGTGCGGCAGGCCCGCGAAGGCGACCTGGGCGTCGTAGGCCGAAAAGATATAGGCATCCTCGTCGATGCTCGAACCGTGGCAGGCGGCCACCTCACCGGTCAGCGCGAGGGGGCCCTCCGGGAAGGACCTCAGGTAGTCGAGGTTCCTTTCCTCCAAGTGCTCAAGCGTCCAGCTCGCAGCGTGGCGCGCATAGCGGTTGAAGTAGTCTCCGCTGTCCAACCCGGCGCAGACCCGGTCGTGGTTGCCGCGAACCACCAGAGCCGGCGGCCGCTGAGAACGCAGCCAGTTGAGCACGTTGTTCGGGGAGGCGCCGTAACCCACCGCATCACCGAGAAAAACAACCCGGTCATACCGCTTGCGCCGAACGTGGTTGAGGACCGCGTGCAGGGCCTCCCAGTTGGCGTGGATATCGCTGAGTATCAGGTAGCGCACGGGGTCTCCTCGAGGGCCTCCACGATCCGATCAGCCACCTCCGCCCCGCGCTCATCACCGCTGAGGCTGACCGTCAGCATGGCGCGGCGATAGGCCGGCAAACGTCTTTCGAAAAGCTCTCGTGCTTGCTCAGCACTCCCGAACACCGGACGGTCGAGGTTCCTTCCGGGAAGCCGCCGTCGGATCTCGAGCCACGGCAGGTCGAGAAAGACCGAAACGCCGCCGGAACCGTGGATGATCTCGCGGTTGGCGGCATCGCAGAAGGTCCCGCCCCCCGTCGCCACCACAACGTTGGGCGCCGCGGCCGCGCGGGTCAGCTCATCAGTCTCCGCAGCACGGAAGGCGATCTCACCTTGCCGCTCGAAAACTGCGGAAATCGGCGCCCCGAAACGCTCGGTCAGTCGTTCGTCGAGGTCGACGAATGCCCAATCCAGACGCGCCGCGAGGGCTTCACCCACGGTTGTCTTCCCCGCGCCCATGAACCCCACCAGATAGACGTTGGACATCAAGACAATGGTAACACCCGGCAGGATCTGTTTCCCCGGGGAACAGAACAGGAACGACGACGCTATGCCCTTCCGGGTCGCGTTCGTTCGGGGGTGCCTGGTTCCCGGATACGCCAGACCCCAGGGCCTCGGAAATGCTGAGGGAGTCCTCGTCGAGTCAACCTCAAGTGCTGAACCGCTCCATGAAATGGGTGCTGAGTCGGCCGGCGACAAAGTCCTCGTCATCGAGGATGCGCAGATGCAGATCCGTCGAGGTCTTGATGCCCTCGATTCTCAACATCTCGAGCGCTCGCCGGCCGCGAACGATGGCCTCCTCGCGGTCGCGCCCGTGGACCAGGAGCTTGGCGATAAGACTGTCGTAGTGCGGCGACACCATGTATCCGGAGTAGATGTGCGTGTCCAACCGCACCCCGGGTCCGCCGGCCAGGGCCAGGTGGGTGATGCGACCCGGAGACGGGGCGTAGGTCGTCGGATCTTCGGCGTTGATCCGGAACTCGATCGCATGGCCTGAGGGACGGATCTGCTTACGCTTCGGCACCGACATGGGCTCGCCGGCCGCGATCAACAGCTGCTCCTTCACCAGATCCACCCCGGTCACCATCTCGGTCACCGGGTGCTCGACCTGGATGCGGGTGTTCATTTCCATGAACGAAAAGCTGTTGTCTTCAGCCAACAGGAACTCCACGGTTCCGGCGTTCTGATATTTTGCCGCGCGGGTGGCGGCGACCGCGGCCCGTCCCATCTCGGCCCGCAGCTCCGGATCCAGGGCCGGGGAGGGCGCCTCCTCGATGATCTTCTGGTGGCGGCGCTGAATCGAGCACTCCCGCTCGCCGAGGTGGATGGTACGGCCGTGGCCGTCGGCCAGTACCTGAAATTCAATATGTCGCGGTTTCTCGAGGTACTTCTCCAGGTAAAGCGTCGGGTCCCCAAAGGCCCGTTCGGCCTCGTTCGACGCGGTGTCATACGCACGCTCCAGCTCATCGGCATCCCACGCCCGCCGCATGCCGCGCCCGCCGCCCCCCGCCGACGCCTTGAGGATGACCGGGAAACCGATCTCGGACGCCAGCTCGAGCGCTTCTTTCTTGCTCTCGAGGGGGCCGTCCGAACCCGGCAGGATCGGCACTTCGGCGGCCGCCATCGTCCGCCGCGCCTCCGATTTGTCACCCATCGTGCGGATGGCGTCGGGGGACGGACCGATGAAGGTCAGCCCGCATTCATCGACGATTTCGGCAAAGTGGGCGTTCTCCGCCAGAAAACCGTAGCCGGGATGGATGGCCTCCGCGCCGGTGATCTGGGCCGCAGACATCACCGAGGTGACGTTGAG
Source organism: Thermoanaerobaculales bacterium (assembly GCA_048061535.1). Lineage (GTDB taxonomy): Bacteria > Acidobacteriota > Thermoanaerobaculia > Thermoanaerobaculales > Sulfomarinibacteraceae > Sulfomarinibacter. Next base: position 9,391 of record JBGMRN010000097.1, read on the forward strand.
GTAGGAGCTCGTGGAGTCGGCCGGGCCGATGCACACCGACTCGTCGGCGAGGGCGACGTGGAGCGACTCTCGATCGACCACGGAGTGGACCGCGACGGTTTGGATACCCATCTCGCGGCAGGCGGCGATGATCCGCACCGCGATCTCTCCGCGATTCGCGATCAGGACTTTCGAGAACATCCGTCAGTTGTCTTGGCGAACGGCGAAGAGGTGCTCGCCGTACTCCACCGGTTGCGCGTTCTCCGGCAGCACCTTGATCACCGTTCCGCTCGTGTCAGACTCGATTTCGTTCATGAGCTTCATGGCTTCGACGATGCACAGGACCTGGCCCTTTTCGACGAAGTCGCCGACCTTGACGTAGGGGTCCGCCTCCGGACTCGGCGCACGATAGAAGGTGCCGACGATGGGTGAAGCCACAAAAAACACACCATCATCTCCCTCGGTCGGCCCGGCCCCCTGATCGGAGCCGCTCGCCGGCGCGGGAACCTCGGCCACGGCGGCCGCAACCGAAGCCGGCGGTGAAGCGGGAACCTCGACGGCGACCGCGCGCGGGACGCCTTCGATGCGGACGCGGGAGCCCGCGTGCTCAAGCTCGACGCTCGCCACCCCGGTCGAGCCGATCAGCTTGATCAGCTCACAAATCTCTTCGTACTTGTACATGCTGTCGTGTCACCTCAGATGAATTCGGAGTACAGGCGGGCGCCCGTCAGCCGGCTGAGGAAGCGACCCTTGCCCGCGATCCCGTCGCGATCGAGCACCAGGACGAGAAAGTAACCCGCGGCCATGGTCGTCAGGATGATGATCGCGTCCTCCGCATAGACCGAGAACTGCTCCAGGTCGCCGTGGTGGAACTCCCTCGCGGCCTCCGAGAGGTCACGCACGACGGTCGCCAACTCGGCCCCCAGGGCCTCGAGAGAACCCTCGCGCGGCCTGACAACGACCGGGATCCCGTCAGGATCCACGATCGCCGCCCCCCGAGCGCCCGGACAGCGCTCGAGCAGACCTTTCACGGAATCGTCGAAGTTCACGGCGCCAGCCTCTCCGAGGCCAGTTTAACGCCGTCGACCCATGCCCGCAACGCCCGCACCACGGCGCCGCCACGGTCCGTGTCGGTCGGGTTCGGCACGAAGGCCTCGGCGGTGTCGGTCAGCAGGCTCTCCAGGAGCTTTGCAGCTCCCTCGTGCGCCGGCTCCCGCGCCAGCAGGCTGCGCAAGGTTCTCTCCGCCAGGTCGAGGTCACCCTGCTCGATGGCCAGCCTGGCCAGGGTCATTGTCGGCAGGGGGATCTCGTCGATCGCAGGCGGCGCCTCCTCGGTCTCGATCCCCGCCTCGGTATTCTCGGCAACCGGCGCCTCGGCTTCAGGCGCCGAGTCGACGGTCTCCTCGGAGGGAACCGGTTCGGGTTCCACCTCGTCCACCCGCCCCGCCTCGAAGACATCTTCAACATTCGTCCACGCGCCGGTGTCGCCGGCGGATCGCACGGTGAACGGGTCCTCGGTCGAGAGGCTGACGACCTCTCGCTCGGGCCCCGAGGCAACCACCTCCGCGGCGGGCGCCTGAAGCTCGCCGCGAGCGTCGAGCCGGGCCTCGACGAACAGAATGCGCTCATCCAGCGACGTGTCGCCCGCCGTCAGCCCGCGCGCGAGCTTGAGCGCCTTGACCGCCCGCAGCCAGTCCTGGCGCGCGATCGCCGCCTCGCCGACCAGCCGCGCGGCGACCGCGTTCTCGGGATCGAGCTCGAGGGCGCGCTCGAAGGCGGCGCCGGCGCCGCTGTGGTCGCCGAGCGAGTACAGGCCCCGGCCCAGGCTGACCCAGGCGGAGATGTAGCGGGGGTGCTTCTCGAGGCCGACGCGCAGGATCTCCACCGCCTCCTCGAGCTGGCCCTCCTTGCGCAGGAGATCGCCGAGCTGGAAGAAGAGCCGGGAGGACGGATCCTCCCGGAGCTGGTAGCGGAGCTGTTC
>JBGMRN010000098.1:0-8563 GCA_048061535.1 Thermoanaerobaculales bacterium
TTCCCAATTTTCCTTATGCGGTCTCCCGCCACACTCCGAGACGTTTCATCTTGGCGACCCGGCGCAGGAACATCCTGCGCTTGAGGCCGCGCAGATGGTGGACGAGGAGCACCCCGTTGATGTGATCCACCTCGTGGCAGATGGCTTGAGCGAGAAGTCCGTCAGCCTCGATCTCGTGCCAGTCGCCGTGCTCGTCCTGGGCGCGGACGCACAGCTCGCGAGGTCGCTCGATGGTTGTGAATAGACCCGGGAAGGAAAGACACCCCTCCTCGAGGCTGACGTGACCTTGGTGGCGGATGATCTCGGGGTTGGCGAGCACGATTCGGGTCTCGGGGTCTTTGCCAACCGAGACGTCAATGGTGGCGAGGCGGAGGTTGACACCGATCTGAGGGGCGGCGAGCCCGAGCCCCGGCGCTCTCCAGCCGGTCTCGAAGAGATCGTCGATGAGCGGCTGAAGCTCCGTTCCGAAATTTCCGACGGCTTGGTTGGTCGCTTCCAACCGGGGGTGATCGTAGACGAGAATCGGTCGTACCGCCATGGTGCCGGTGGGTCAGCCTTCTCCCCGCATACGGTGGATCACCGCCTCCACCGTTTCCTGCGCCCGACGGTTGCAGAAGTCATCGAGCACCTTGTGCACCTCGGGGTGGCTCTCGGCGATGCGATCGACGTCGGTTCGATCGAGCTCGATGGCGGTGACCGGAGTGTGGGCTGTGATGGTGGCGGTGCGGGGCTTGCCGGTGAGCAACGAGACCTCGCCGAAGAAATCACCGGGTCCGAGCTCGGCGAGGGGCAGGTGGCCGCCGTCATCGGTGCGGGTAAAGACCTTGACTCCACCGGTGACGATCAAGAAAAGACTCGAGCCGGGTTCTCCCTCGGTGACGACAATGTCACCCTCGCAGAAGGACCGGAGTAGGGTCGAGTCGATGATTTCCTTCAAGGTTTCGCGGTCGAATGAGGAAAAAAGGGTCGAGGCGTGGAGCTCCTTGACCTCCTGGTCGATTGCAGCCTCTTCATCGGTGGTCTCGCAGGTGTCGTCCTCGGCCGAACGATTGGTTTCGGGCCGGCGTCGCGCGGGCCTCCTGCTCTGCTGGTCTTCTTCGATCAACCGTGCCAGCTCGGCGCCCACGTCCTGGCCGGGATCGAGACGGAGGATCTTCTTGTAGACCGCGATCGCACGGGCGTAGAAACCCTCCCGCGCCTGACTTTCCGCAACCGAACGATAGGCCTCGATCGCTTTCTCCCGTGCGCCCTGCTGGTCGAGGACCTCGGCGCGCCGCAGTTGGAGATTGAGCTGTCCGGGCCGGCGCCTGAGCTGATCGTTGATCGCAGTCAGGGCCTTGGAGTACTCCTTTTGGGCCAGATAGCGGTCCAGGTTGTCGATCGAGGGACGTGAACCGGGTTGTTTCATCTGGTTTCCTCCATCCGCGCTCGGGTCGCCTCCCAGGTCGAGCGAATCCTCTCCTGCAATGCGCCGGAGTCCGTGCTCAGAATGGCGCCATCCCGCACCAGCGGTCTTCCGTCCACCACCACGTGACGAACGTTGCCGGGACCGGCGCCGTATACGATTCTGGCTGCCGGGTCGCCTCCGGGCAGCATCGACCAATCCTCCAGATCCACCACCACCAGATCCGCAGCCTTGCCCACCTCGAGAGTCCCGATCTCGGCGCCCAGATGGAGAGCCGTCGCACCGTCGCGAGTGGCCATCGCCAGTACCTTCCAGGCACCCAGGGCGGAGGGTCCGTGGCGGAGCCCATGGAGGGTGGCCGCCAGGCTCATTTCGTGGAATATGGAGAGGCGGTTGTTGCACGGCGGACCGTCCGCCCCCAGGATCACCGCCACCCCCTTGCTCAGCAGACCGGGCACGTCGGCGATGCCGGACCCGAGCTTGAGGTTGGCGCCCGGGCAGTGGCAGATGGTGGTGCCGGTCTCGGCCAGGAGCCGTACTTCGGTTTCGTTCAGGTGGATGCCGTGGGCCAGGATGACGTCGTTGCCGGTCAGACCCATCCGATCGAGGAACTCGATGTTGTCGAGGCCGGTGAGGTTGCGCACCGACTCCACCTCGGAGTGGTTTTCCGAGGCGTGGGTCTGCAGCAGCCATCCTCTCTGTCGCGCGAGCTCGGCGCAGCCCCGCAAAAGATCCGGCGAGCAGGAAAGAGCGAATCGGGGCGCCACCGCGTAGCGCAGGCGACCGTTGGCGGCGCCGTGCCAGCGGGCGCCCAGTTCGTCGGCCTCCGCCAGGGAGGCAACGGTTTGCTCGAGGAGACCCTCGGGCGTCCCTTCGCCGATGTCCATGTGGGTCTTGCCGGAGACCAGCCGGATGCCGAGGCGGTCGGCCGCCCGAAAGACCCGATCGTGGTCGTGGGTGGTACCGAAGTCGAGAGCGGTCGTTGTTCCTCCGCAGAGGAGCTCGGCGATGCCGAGCTCCGCCGCCGTCTCGACGCCGTCGCCGTCGAGGGCTGCTTCGTAGGGCCAGGTTCGCAGCGTGAGCCAATCCAGCAGCTCGAGCTCGTCGGCCTGATGGCGGAGCAAAGACTGCACGACGTGGACGTGTCCCTGGACGAACCCGGGGACGATCGCTGCGCCGCGGGCGTCAATTTCCGAGGTCGCCTGAAGATCGTTGTTCGATCCCTCGACAACCTCCTCGATCCGTCCGTTCCGGACGAGCACGTCGCCATGGAACCATTCGCGGTCGCGAACCATCGGGATGACGAGGCCGCCTTTGATCAGCAGGTCGTCGGCAGGGCTTTCGGGTTTCATGTCCCGGGTTCCGTCGAGGCGCCGCCGTTGTCGGTCGCCTGAAACGTGGCCAAAGCCTCGAGAACCAGCTCCGCAGCCTGGTCCACCGTGTCCACGAGGATGGGTAGGCGAAGATCCTCGCCGTCGATCCAGCCGTTGGTCGCGGCCTCGGCGGAAAACCAGTCGTGGAGTCCGCGCCAGTGTCGTCCGTAGAGAAGGAACGGAGTCGGCGGAAGATGTCGGACCTGGAGGAGCTGCCAGATCATCATTGCCTCCAGGGTCGAGCCGATGCCTCCGGGGAGGACGACAAAGGCCGAGGAGAGGCGGACGAAATGGTGCAGGCGGGAGAAGAACGTCCGGTGCCGGTAGACGCGCTCGACGAACGGTGCTCTGCCGCCCTCGGTGACCAGGCGAATTGGGAGGTCACCGTCCGCCGGGCCGCGAAGCTGACCTCGCGAGGCGCCCTCGTCCACCGCTTGCATGAGCCCTCCCCCGCCACCGGTAACGATGTCGCAGCCCGCTTCGGCAAGGCGGGCGCCGAGAGCGCGGGCCTCACCGAAAAGTGGGTCATCCGCGGCAACCCTCGAGGAACCGAAGATCGAGACCCGAAAGCGCTCCAGGTTTCGCGGCTGCAATCGCTCGAGCGACTCGATGGTTTCCCACAGCTGCGCCACCGAGCCGTCGATCACCTGGACCAGGTCGATCGCGGCGCCGTCAACGATGCCGTGGGTCGGTTTCGGGGGGCGGTCGCGGCCGTCGCTCATTGCGCATCGCCCTCGGAAAAGAGGGGCAGGGTCGGTTCGAGTCGCGGCAGGAGGTTCTCGACGATGGCTTCGCACCAGTGATCGCGGTCGTTGCTGTCCAGACGCAGCGGGCAGAGGGCACGGGCCGTGATCATGCCCTCCAGCAGGAGTTCGATCTGCTCCTGAAAACCGGGGTCCACGGCGCGGACGCCGTCGAACGAGGGGCGGGAGCAAACCGGCACGTACACGAGTAGGTCGTAGGTCGCCATCCAGTGGTCGAGAAACTGCTCCCACGCCCGCACCGATCCTGCGGCGTGTACCAAGTAGCAATAGTTGTCGAGGACCGACCGGTCGCAGAGCACCATCTCATGGGTGGCGTCGGCCTCGATTTCCCACGAAATCTGGGTGTGAAGGATCCACTCCTGAGCTGCGACGGTAGTCTCCTGGTTGATGGGGAGTGGGCAGCGACGCGCCACCTCACGCACCATTTCCAGATCCACGTTGCGGCGTTTGAGGGCCGCGGCAAGCTCGAAGCAGAGGGTGGTCTTGCCAACCCCGTGACTTCCAATCAGTGCGATTTTCATCGGTGGACCATTGTAGCGGGTCCGGAGTCGAAACGGGAGATTTCAGCGCCCTGCAGGCGCTCCGGACGGGCGGAGCGAAACCGGCAGACTGGCTGCCGCTTCCTGTAACGCCAGGTGGATTTCCTCAGCCGTTTCGGCTTCCATCAAGCGGCCCATGCGGCCGGGGTTGCGGACGATCCAAGCGAGTCGCGACAGCCACCGCAGGTGCAGAGCGTCGGCGCGGAGCGCCAGGAGAAAGAAGATGTGCGTCTTGCCCATGTCCGGCGACCCGAAAACCACACCCTCCTTGGAACGTCCCACGGCAATGAACTGCTGAGGAAACTTGTCGGCCGCCCGTCGCCTGGCATGGAGGAAAGCGACGCCCTCCGGGACGGCCGTGGGCACGAGGCGTTCACGCGCCGCGAGCGCAGCCTCGAGCCATGCCTGGTCCTGGATCAGACCGAGGTTGGTGACGTGCTCTACCATGGCGTGGATGACCTCGGGACGGCTGCCCGCCGCAAGATCCGGGATGATCTGGTCGACGGCGAAGATCTCCTCCATCGGCGCGTCAATCGCCTGGCTGGGGGCGACGCCCGCTGAGGCGACCGACTCCGAGGCGAGAGTGTCGAGGTACTCGTCCAACAGGGCACGTCGGAATCGCCACTGGCCACCGATCTTGACGCCCGGGATTTTGCCCTCGTGGGCCAGTCGGACGAGAGTTCGCTCAGCCAGCTTCAAGTATTCTGCGGCTTCCTTGGCAGTCATATAGGATTCCATAATACACTCCTCCGGCGGGCCGACTTGCACGCCGACTGGCTGAGTACTCCTTTTTTGGGTAGAAGTCAAGGAATTCTGCGAGGGTTGCGTGGTTACCCGCTGTGTGCTATCACGTACATCGGTCGGATTCGCGGCCGAAGCCGGGGTTGGTTGTACGGGGTCAGAGCGAGACGGAAGGTGCAGGTCACGCCGGGTTGAATCGGTTCGGCATCTGTGCATGATCCTTTCCCGGCTGTGTGCATCGCCGGTCGGGCGGTCGGCCCGAATTCGCCAACAATAACGAGGAGGAGTACGAATCATGGATGTGGAAGCGAAAGTCAAAGAGATCATCGTGCAGCAGCTGGGTGTTGACGCCGAAAAGGTCACCATCGAGGCCTCGTTCGTGGACGATCTCGGCGCAGATTCCCTCGACGTCGTCGAGCTGGTTATGGCCTTCGAAGAGGAGTTTGGAGTCGAGATTCCCGACGAGGCCGCCGAGAAGATCGCCACCGTCAAGGATGCTGTCGAGTTTTTGAAGCAGAACCAGGAGAGCTGATGACGCGGAGGGTCGTCGTTACCGGGGTCGGACTGGTCTCCCCTCTGGGAGTCGGAACCGCTCCGTCCTGGGACGGCCTGGTCGCCGGACGTAGCGGCGTGTCCACCCTCACCCGTTTCGACACCACTGATTTCGCAGTGAAAATTGCCGCCGAAGTGAAGGACTTCGAGCCGACGGACTGGATCGAATCCAAAGAGGTCAAGAAGTTCGACCTGTTCGTCCATTACTCATTGGCGGCTTCGCTGATGGCGCTCGAGGATTCCGGTCTCGAGATCACCGAAGAGAATGCTTCCAGGGTCGGCGTTGTGATCGGTTCCGGTATCGGCGGTTTCCCGATGATCGAGCGCAACCACGAGGCCCTGCTCAACAAAGGTCCACGCAGGGTTTCACCGTTCTTTATCCCCGGGGCGATCATCAATATGTGCTCGGGTCTGGTGAGCATCCGCACCGGGGCCAAGGGCCCCAACACCGCCATTTGCACGGCGTGCTCAACCTCCGCCCATGCCATCGGCGACGCCTTCCTCTACATCCGCCACGGATATGCGGACGCCATCATCGCCGGCGGATCGGAAGCAGTTTTGTCGCCGATGCCGGTGGCCGGCTTTACCTCCATGCGCGCGCTTTCGAGGCGCAACGACGAGCCCGAGCGTGCGTCAAGACCGTGGGACAAGGACCGTGACGGTTTTGTCATGGGAGAGGGATCGGGAATTGTGATTCTCGAGGAGTACGAGCGCGCGCGCCGACGCGGCGCACCGATTCTGGCCGAGGTCCTCGGGCTCGGCATGTCCTCGGACGCCTTCCACATCTCGGCCCCTTCGGAGGATGCCGACGGCGCGATTCGGGTGATCCGTTCGGCCCTCGAAGATGCTTCCCTGAACATCGAAGACATCGACTACATCAACGCCCATGGCACCTCCACCCCGGCTGGAGACGTTGTGGAGACGATGGCTGTCAAGGCCGTCTTCGGTGACCATGCCGATCGGCTGATGATCTCCTCCACCAAGTCCATGACCGGCCACCTGCTGGGAGCGGCGGGGGGCTTCGAATTCGGGATCACGGTCTTGGCGCTGGTCAACGGGGTGGTTCCTCCGACCATCAACCTGGACGAGCCGGATCCCGCGAACGACCTCGACTACGTCCCCCACACCGCGCGGGAGGTCGATCTGAACGTGGCCCTCACCAACTCCTTCGGTTTTGGTGGGACCAACGCCTGCCTGGCGGTCGGTCGGCTGCGCTCAACATGAACCATCCGCCTGACGAAGCCTACCAACAGGCCGCCTGAAGCGGCGAGAGCCCGACAATGAACATGCGCGCAACTACATTTCTCAGGGGGGTGACCCGGTTCGGAAACCGATTCGACCTCTATAACTTCGGCCGATGGGTCGTGTTTGCGGTACTGGTCGGTGTGGTTGCAGGACTCGGCGCGACCTTCCTTACCTGGGGGATCGACTGGCTGGGTTCGATTCTGCTCGGTGATGCGGTCGGTTTCCACGTTCCCGGGCACGGCGAGTCTGCGGTCACCACCTGGACTCTCCCCGCTCGACCGTGGATGCTGCTGATCGTGCTGCCGCTCGCCGGCCTGGTTGTCGGCTGGATCGTGCAGACCTTCGCGCCCGAGGCCGAGGGCCACGGGACCGACGCGGTGATCAATGCGTACCACCGGGGACGGGCGGTGATTCGTAAAAGGGTGGTCCCGGTCAAGCTCATCGCGTCGATGTTGACGATCGGCTCCGGAGGCTCGGCCGGACGCGAGGGGCCGGTCGCCCAGGTCGGTGCGGGATTCGGATCCTACCTGGCGGATCTCCTTCGATTGGGTTTCCATGATCGGCGGATTCTGGTCATCTCGGGGGTGGCCGCCGGCATCGGCGGGATGTTCCGCGCGCCGCTCGGTGCAGCGATCTTCGCTGTGGAGGTCCTGTACTCGGAGAACGACTTCGAGTCCGAAGCTCTCATGCCGGCCATCATGGCCTCGATCGTGTCGTACGTTGTGGTTGCCTCCCTCACCGGTTGGAACGTGATCTTCGAAACCGACGTGCTGCCGTTCGCCCGGCCGCACGAACTTCTCGCCTACCTCGTGCTGGGGATGGTCGTGGCGTTGGTCGGCGTGATCTACGTCAAGGTCTTCTATGGTGTGCGCGACCAGCTCTTCGCCCGGATGCCGATTCCCGACTGGACCAAACCGGCGGTCGGTGGGCTCCTCCTCGCGATCCTCGCGGTTGCGGTACCTCAGGTTCTGGGCGGCGGCTACGGTTGGCTGCAGTTGACCATGGACGATCAATTGCCTCTGAAGGTGCTCCTGCTGCTCCTTCCGGCCAAGATCCTCGCCACGTCGTTCACAATCTCGTCCGGCGGATCGGGCGGTGTCTTTGCGCCGTCGCTGGTGATCGGTGGAGTCACCGGCGCCATCTTCGCGGACCTGGTCCAGAGGGTGGCGCCACAGTTCGCACCGCCGACCGCCGCGTGTGTGCTGGTGGGAATGGGTGGGTTCTTCGCCGGCGCCGCCAAGGTGCCGATCGCCTCGCTGATCATGGTCGCCGAGATGAGCGGCTCGTACGGCCTGCTGGTGCCGATGATGCTGGTGACGTCTGTCGCCTACCTGCTCACGAGAACCGTGAGCATTTACGAGGCGCAGGTGCCAGGGCGCATCGATTCGCCTGCCCATGTCGGCGAGTTCCAGGTCGACGTCCTCGAGCGGCTCACCGTGTCAGGGGTGATGGACACCGGCTCCGAGGTGATCACGGTCCTGCCGGGCACCTCGTTCGAAAGCGTCCTCGAGATCGTGGCCGAGACCGATCAAGAGGCCTTCCCGGTGGTGGATGCCCAGGGCATCGTTGAGGGAATGTTCAGTCTCAACGACGTGCGCCGCGTCATGGCGACCCCCGAGGTCTGGCCCCTCCTGGTGGCTTCCGATCTCGGCGTCACCGCTCGCGGCATGGCCTATCTCGAGCCGAAGGACGACCTCCACACGGCGGTCCGCCGCTTCACCGCCTTCCAGCGCGAGGTCCTCCCTGTCCTCGCCGGCTCGCCCCCGGCCCCGGTGATCGGCCTCCTCCGCCACCACCAGGTGATGGAGGCCTACGACCGGGAGATCCATCGCCTGCAGGAAGAAAACGCAGATTGAGCCCACCCTCCTCGGAGGGTCTCCGTGCCCGCAGCAATTCGCCCGGCGAATTGCGTCCGGTCGTCGCGTCCAAGCGCGGGAAACACGT
>JBGMRN010000098.1:8663-11233 GCA_048061535.1 Thermoanaerobaculales bacterium
AATTCTTGTTCGAGTCGCCTTGCCGCACCATGGCAAGGATCTGGTACACTGGCCGCGGTGAATAGGTATTCAGTTACTCGAGTGTATTCCAGGGAGGTGTGATGTGAACTGTGTCGTTTGCGTGACCAGCGTCCCGGACACCGCCTCGGTCATCAAGATCGGCGCCGATGGCAAGGGCATCGACGAGTCGGGCATCAGGTGGATCCCCTCGCCGTACGATGAATATGCCTTGGAGGAGGCGTTGCAGCTCACCGAGGCCAAGGACGGCGAGGTGACGGTGGTGACCTACGGCCCCGATCGCGCCGAGGCGGCGCTGCGCGACTGTCTCGCCCGCGGCGCCCATCAGGCGGTTCACGTGATCGGCGGCGAGGCCACCCTCGGCGACAGCTTCACCATCGCCAAGACCCTGGCGGCCGCTCTCAAGGACCGCGAGATCGACCTCGTGCTGTGCGGGGTGCAGGGCGTCGGCACCGACTGCAGCCAGGTGGGCCAGATGCTCGCCGTCCTCCTCGACCTTCCCCATGTGGCCAATGTCACCGAGCTCGAGGTCGGTGACGGATCGTTGACAGCCGGGCGCGAGGTGGAGGGCGGTCGGGAGCGGGTGGAAAGTCCCCTGCCGGCGGTGATCACCTGTCAGAAGGGCCTCAACGAGCCGCGCTACGCCGCCCTCAAAGGCATCATGGCGGCCAAGCGCAAGCCGGTCGAAAAGATCGAGGTGGCGAGCCTCGGTATCGACGAGGGCGCCGACCCGTTCTACAGCGTGGCGAGCCTCGAGCTGCCGCCCGAAAAGGCGGCCGGAACCATCATCCAGGGCGAGGACGACCCGGCTGCGGCGGCGGGCGAGCTCGTGAAACTCCTTCGCGACGAAGCGAAGGCGATCTAGGGAGGCGATCATGGCTGGCATTCTCGTATTCGTGGAGCAGCGTGACGGCGAAGTCCGCAAGGCCTCTCTGCAGGCGTTGTCGGAGGCCAAGAGGCAAGCGGCATCGGCCGGTTGGTCGGTGAGCGCCGTACTGGCCGGCTCGGGTGTGGGCGACGCAGCGGCTTCGCTGGGTGGATGGGGCGCGGAAAAGGTCTTCGTCGCCGATGACCCGAATCTCGCACTCTACTCGGCCGAGGGCTACGCCGAGGCGGTGGTCAAGGCAGTGGACCAGACAGAGCCCGACGCCGTCTTTTTTGCGGGCACCGCCATGGGTCGCGATCTGGCGCCGCGGGTGGCGGCGCGGCTCGGGGTGGGGGCGATTCCCGACGCGGTGGCACTGAGCATGAGCGGCGAGAGTTTCGTCGTGCGCCGTTCGGTGTACTCGGGCAAGGCTTTTGCCACGGTGGACACCGCGGGCAAGACGCCCCAGGTCATCAGCCTGCGGCCCAACGTATTTGCCGCCGAGGAGACCGGAGGCGCCGCCGAGATCGTGGCCCTGGACGGTCTCGCCCTGTCCATCCGCGCGGTGGTCAAGGAGCTGATGGCGGCGGCCGACGACGAGCTGGACGTGGCCGAGGCGAACATCGTTGTTTCCGGTGGTCGGGGCATCAAGGGACCGGAGAACTTCGCCCTCATCCGCGAGCTTGCGAACGCCCTCGGGGGGGCGGTCGGGGCGTCGCGCGCCGCCGTGGATGCAGGCTGGATCGACCACTCGCACCAGGTCGGCCAGACGGGTAAGGTTGTGAGCCCGTCGCTCTATGTGGCCTGCGGCATCTCGGGCGCCATCCAGCACCTCGCCGGAATGAACTCGTCGAAAACCATCGTCGCCATCAACAAGGACCCCGACGCCCCGATCTTCAAGATCGCCGACTACGGCGTGGTCGGTGACCTCTTCGAGGTCATCCCGCCGATGGTGGAGGCGATCAAGGCGCTGTAGGTTCGAACGACACCACGATCAAACAGACGGCGGGTCTGAGGCCCGCCGATTTTTCCATTTCCGTGATCCGGTGTTCAGAGCGGCGCTGCCGATTTCAGCGGGACCTTCCTTTCGGCCCTCCGCCTGCGAGGATTCTCAGGCGTCTCCGAACGAGCGCGCCCAAACGCGGGTCATCCGCTTCGAGCTACCTGATCGCCCCGCCGCGCCGATAATTCCGAATTCCGAATTCCGAAATCCGCCCCACCCCCGATCAAGGCGAGCTGTGGCTGTCGTCCGGGCTCACGTTTCGCTTCTCCTCGTAGGCCACGGCCTCGGGCTCGGAGGCTTGCTGCATGGTGATTCGCCCCTCGAAGAAGCTGCCGTCGGCCGCTGCCACCGAACCCGCGGTGATGTCGCCCTCGACCCGGCAACCTTTGCGGAGGTCCACTTTCCCGGTGGCGTGGACGCTGCCGACCACCTCACCTTCGACAACCACCGATGATGCCTCGATCTCGCCGTCGACGGACCCCTGCGGCCGGATCCAGACCAGGCCCTCCATCGACAGCTCACCCTTGAGCGAACCCTTGAGCTCGAGGCTGCCGGAGCCGCGAAGGCTGCCTTCGATCCTCAGGTCGGGGCCCAAGATTGTGGCAAAGGTATCAGATTCGTCGGTGAAACGCCGACGGTCACTCCCGGGCACCAGGTTTTTCGCCATCGCGACCTCCGAAGCTC
>JBGMRN010000099.1:0-11222 GCA_048061535.1 Thermoanaerobaculales bacterium
ACCACGCGTTGGCGGATCGAGGTGTCGCCGCGAAGGCCGTTCACCTGCGCCCAACCGGTGAGACCGGAGCGCACGCGGTGGCGGGCATTGTACTCCGGGTAGCGATCCCGGAAACGTTCGACGAACTCAGGCTGTTCGGGTCGCGGCCCGACCAGGGACATGTCGCCCTTGAGAACGTTGAAAAGCTGGGGAAGCTCGTCAAGGTTTGTGCGACGAAGAAACCCGCCGATCCGGGTGACTCGGGTGTCACGGGTGCGGGTCCAGCGGGCTTCCCCGTCGCCCTCCGCGTCGATCCGCATGGAGCGGAACTTGTGGAGCCGGAAGGAGCGTCCGTCCAGCCCGGTGCGCACCTGGGAGAAGAAGACCGGGCCGCCGTCCTCGCGCTTGATCATCCAGGCGACCACCGGGAAGATCCACCAGGTCGCCAGCAGGAGCAGCGCGGCCCCGAAGATGTCGAAGGCTCTCTTGACGATCTGATTCCATCCCTCCAGCGGAATCTGGGTGAGGTTGATCATCGGCAGGCCGTCGAGATCTTCAATGCCCGCTTTCATCACGTAGTACTGAAGGAGATCCGGAACGACCTTGATGTCGACCAGGAGCTGGCTCGCGCGGCGGATCAACTGCACCGTGCGGTGGTGAGCGGCGAGAGGCAGCGCGATCATCACCTGGTCCACCCGCTGCTCGGCCACGACCCTCTCGAGGTCCCGGGTGGTTCCGAGCACCGGAACGCCGTGGAAACGGCTGTGCTGCCGGCCGGGGTCGTCGTCGAGAAAGCCGACCACCGTGAACCCGTACTCGCCATGGGCGATCAACCGCTCGACGACCTGTCTTCCAAGATCACCGGCGCCCACGACCAGAACGAACTGCAGGTTGCCCCCCGATCGGCGGATCAGGGAAAGACCGGCGGCGATGGTCCATCTCGAGGCGCTGATCAAAACAAAGGCAACCACGGCGAAAACGGCCAGAAACAGCCGCGAATAGGTGAAGTTCGGAGGGCGGTAAAAGGTCAGAGCGGCCGTAAGAAGGATCGTGGCAAGCAGCACCGCCACCCCGACCCGCAGCTCCTCCTCGAAGCGTGACCGCATCCGGCGACGGTGGTAAAGGCCCTGAAAGTAGATGACGGTCGGGAAAAGAACCATCACCACCGGAACCAGGAGCAGGTACTTCTCGACCGGCGGGAGGCCTTTGGTCACCGGGTGGACCTGGACCTCGAAACGCAGCCAGTAGGCCACAAGCACAGCGGTACCCGAGGCGAGCACGTCGCCCACCAGCTGCAACAGCACCTGGATCTGGCGACGGCGTTCAATCACGGCAGCACACCGTTGAAACCAAGCCGGTCGAGCAGGAAGCGGAATCGGATGCGAAACCGTTCGCGGGAAAAAAGATCGGCGCGGTTTTGCAACGCCCCTTGGTCCCATCGGCCGCCGAGGACCCGCGAGGTCGCATCGACCAGGGCCTCGACTGTCGAATCCTCCGCAAGCTCTCCCTCGATTCCAGGGCGCACCACGTCAGCGGTGCCCGAGGCGGCGAGACCGACCACGGGTGTTCCGCAGGCCAGGGACTCCACCGACACCATCCCGAAGTCCTCCACGTTGGGCACGACCAGAGCCGCCGCCCGCCGGTAGGCATCGCGCAGCTGGTCGCGGTCCAACCAACCCAGGAAACGGACATCTTCCCCGCCGAGACGGCGCAGTTGCCCCATTCTCGGACCGGTGCCGATGATATCCAGCGGGCGACCCAATTTCCTGGCAACGGCGATCGCAACCTCCACCCTCTTGTACGGAACAAGGGCCGCAACCGCCAGGAGGTTCTGCCCCCGCTCACCGCCGGGGGTGAAGTACTCGGTCGCCACCGGTGGTGGGATCACCTCCGCCTCACGGTTCCAATAGTGCTTGATCCGCCAGGCGACGAGGCGCGAGTTGGCCACCACTCGGTCGATCCTGGCCGAGGAGACCATGTCCCACTGACGGAGACGAGCGAAACGGCTCTCCACGATCGGCCGCACCATACGTGGCAGGCGATTGAGGTACAGGCTGCGTTGGTCCCACACGTACCGCATCGGGGTGTGAACATAGCTGAGGTGGAACGCGCCCGGAGGCGGAATCACCCCCTTGGCGACGCAGTGGGAGGTCGAGATCACGAGATCTGCATCCGGAAAGACAAAGCTCTCCATCGCCGCCGGCATCAGCGGAAGGAGATAGCGCCAGCGGCGCCCGCCGAAGGACGGATACTGCAACCACGAGGTCCGAATCGGGTGCTCCTCGAGCAACGGCGCGACGCTCCCGGGGCGATGGACCAGGGTGTAAATCGTGGCTTCGGGGAACATCCGCGCGATGTCGTAGAGAACCCACTCTCCACCGCGCATCCCGGTCATCCAGTCGTGCACCAACGCGACTCGCACCTCAGACCTCCCCCAACGCCAGCCTGTAGACGGCCACCGTCTCCTCCACGGTTCGATCCCAGCCCAGGTTCTCAGCCCGACGACGACCCGCCTCCACCATCCGTCTGCGCAGCGGGTCATCCACCAGCACCCGCTCGATCGCCGCGGCAACCTCATCCACATCCAACGGATTGACCAGCCGCGCGGAGCCTTCACCAAGCTCGCGCATCGCACCGAGGTTCGAGGTGATCACCGGCAATCCGGCGCACATCGCCTCCAAAATCGGCAGGCCGAAACCCTCGTACAACGAAGCGTGCAACTGCACTGCAGCCACATGGTACAACGCGTGCAGGTGGGGCCGCGGAACCCGCCCGAGGAGGCGCACCCGATCTTCGAGTCCGAGGCGCTCGGCCCGCACCGCAAAACGGCCCTCCGGATCAGTGCCCCCGACCAGCACCAGCTGCCCCGGAATGCTGTGGCGACGGACGGCAAGATGGTATGCGCGCAACACGACGTCGAGGTTCTTGTGGGGTTTGTCGTTGGCGACCACCAGGACCACCGGCGAGCGCAGTCCGTAGTGGGTTTTGACCGACTCCAATTCGTCCTTCGAAGGTCGGAAGGCGAGCGACGGATCGACCCCGTTGGGAACAACCGACAGCCGCTCCGGATCCGCCCTGAACAGATTGATGAGGTCCCGGCGGGAAGCGCGGGAGACGGTGATCACCCGCCGCGACCGCCGCAGAGCAGAGCGCAGCATCACCCGCAGATAGAGCCGCGCAAGCTGAGCCTTTTCAGGTGGAGGATAGAAGAGTTGGATCACGTCGTGGATGGTCACCACCGCCGGTCGCGGCACCAGCCGGGGCGCCACATAGTGGGGAAAGTGGACCAGGTCCACCCGCTCCCGCCACAGAGCAGCCGGCAACTGAAGGTGTTCTGCGATACCGTACCCGCGGGCGGAAGAACTGATCACCCTCGCCCGGGGAGCAAGCGCGGCGACCCGATCCTCATGGCCCGTACGCGCCAACACCGTGAGGACGATATCCTGTCGTACGTCGAGCCCCCGCAGTAAGGAACTCAGATACGTTCCGATACCGAAGTCGGTGAGCTTCCTTCCGTCGATTGCAAGCCGAATCCGCACGCCGCCATTGTAAGCCCACTTTTCTCACCGCCCCCAATTTCAGCGGCAGCGGCGCCTGGAAAAGAAGTGGATGGGGGGCGGAGAAAAAATGAGCTCGCCCGGTTCCATGATCGCTATACTGAGGCGAATGGCGAAACGCCCAACCCATTTGTCTCACCTGTTCCGTCGCGAGAGCGGCGATGGGCCGTGCCCAAGGGAGTTTTCGGCCGGGAGGCTTCGATGCGTACGGCGCTCGTGATCCCCTCCCTCGGCGCACCTCACCTTCGGCATTGCCTGCGCGGGGTGGCCGCCCTCGACCCCGCTCCCGAGATGAAGGTGCTGGTGCTCTCCGACGATGCGGTCGAGCCGGAGGAGACTGGAGACCTCGAGATCATCCACAACCGCCGGCGACTCGGGTTTGCGGCCGCGGTCAACACCGGCCTCACCGTGGTGCCGGCGGGGATCGGGGCGGTCGCGGTCCTCAACGACGACGCCATTCCCGAACCATCGTGGCTCGGAAGGCTCACCTCAACCCTCGGCGCCGACCCGAAGTTGGCGGCCGTCCAGGGAACGATCGCGGACGCCGCCGGAGAGCGGGTCGACGGGCGCGGCATCGGCTTCGATCGCTGGGGTCTGCCGATCCAGGTCGATCGCGCCACGCCGATCGGACACGACGAGGGTTCTCGATCCATCGTAGCGGTCTCCGGGACCGCCTGCCTCTATCGGATGGAGGCCCTGCGGCGGAGCGCCCTCCCGGGGGGAGAGATCTTCGATCCCGGATTCGGTTGCTACCATGAGGACCTCGATCTGGGCCTGCGTCTCGCCCGTCTCGGTTGGAGCGCAGGATGGATCGGCGGCGCTCCCGTCCGCCATCTGGGCTCGGCCTCCGGCCCTGTCCTGCGCTGGCGCCACCCCTGGTGGCTGCTCGCCAACCGCTGGCGGGCACTGGCCGGAAACCTCGACCGGGCGACCCTGGTCCTGGAGCTGCCACACCTGCTCCGGGGCGAAGTCCGGGCCGTCCGCACCTTGCTCCGCCACAACCCCCGGGCGCTCCCGGTGGAAGCGGCAGTTGCCCTCTGCCTGCCGTTTCTGGCCATCGGGGGCTGGATGCGGAGGACCCCCGGGCCACGCCTCACAGCAATCCCAGGTTCCCCGGCATGAGGATTATGGTCCTCACCGACGACCAGGTCGGCCGGGCGATGGCCGGGTCAGCCCTCCGGGCCTGGGAGCTGGCCCGGGCGCTTGACGCCGCCGGGCACACCGTACGGGTGGCCGCCGCAGCCGGGTCCGTCCAGCCCGACGGGCACGGGCCGGAGGTCGTGGCCTTTCCCCCGTGGCGCTGGTCCGAGGCCCTTGTTGCGCCGCCATGGCGCCTGCCCCCGAGAGCGTTCATCGGTGACCACCTGCTGATCGTGGACGGCGTCACGCCCCTGCTCGCCGAGTTGGACGCGATGCCGCCCTCCACCGACCTGCTCCGCCGTCGTCGCCGCGCGGCGGCTCGCCTGCCCCTGGTAGCGGCCCGGGCCGATGCGGTACTGATCGCAGGTGAGGAGCAGGCGGCGTGGTGGGCGCATCAGCTTCGACCCGGGGTGCCTCTGCTCGAGGTCCCCTTCGGGATCCCCGACAACGACCCGGCCCCGGAATACGATCAGATCGCCGGCGTGCCGGAGGACTGGTCGGTGGTGCTGTGGTGGGGCGGCGTGTGGCCGTGGCTCGACCTCGAGACTCTCCTCGCCGCTCGCGCTCGCCTCGGCAGAGCCAGAATCAGCCTCGTGGTTCCTACCGCCGACCGACCGGGGACGGCACACACCAGGTTTTCGAGAGAAGACCTGCTCTCCGCCGCGCGCCGGCACGACCTACGAGCGCCGCAGGTGGTGGCCCTCGAAGACTGGATTCCCTACGCCGAACGCCATCGGGTGCTCAACCGCAGCAGCCTGTTGGCGGTGCTCCATCAACCCGGCGCCGAGGCCGAGCTCAGCTTCCGCACCCGCGCCCTCGACGGAGTGTGGGCCCGGGTACCTCTGCTCCTCAGCGAAGGCGGCACGGTAGCCCGAATCGCCCGCGAACAGGGTTGGGGTGGGGTTGTCAGACCGGGAGACCCCGCCACGGTTGCGGCAGCACTGGATCTCATGCTCACCGACCGCGAGCAGCACCGCTGCCGCAGCGCCCTCGACGCCACCCGCCGGGACTGGCGATGGTCGATGGTGACCGGGGAGCTGACGAGTGCGCTGCCCGAGTTGCCCGCCATTCCCCGCAATGCTCTCGCGCCGGCGGCGGTGCGGGCGGCGGTCGCGTTGAAGAGACGTCGTCATGAATGAAAAGGTACAGGCGGTGGTGGTGCGGTGGCGGGGAGGCGACGAGGTTCGGCGCTGTCTCGCCTCGCTGATCGCCCACGGCGGGACCTCTCTCGGTAGCGTGGTTCTCGTGGACTCGGGATCCGGGGACGGCGGCGCCGAGCGGCTTGCGGCCGAGTTTGCCGACGTCCGGGTCGTCGCCCTGGCCGAGAACCGCAGTTTTGCCCACGCTGCCGGCTGCGGCGTTGCCGAGGGCGACGAACCGCTGGTGCTCCTGCTCAATCCCGATGCCGAGGTCAGGCCCGGCAGTATCGGGACCCTGGTCTCGTTCCTCACAAGATCTCCGGAGGCGGCGGGAGCGGTACCGATCCTCGAGGGCATCGACGGCGTCGCCCAATACCGGTGGCAGCTTCGCAAGCTTCCCACCGTCGCCCGGCTCGCTCTCGGCCTTCCCGGCGCCCCGGCCTTCAAAGCTCCTCCGGAGCGCCCCACCGCGGTCGCTCAACCCGCGGCCGCCGCATGGCTTGTCCGGCGCACGGTCTGGGATGCGCTCGGCGGCCTCGACCCCGGGTTCGTACGCGCTTGGTGGGAGGACGTGGATTTCTGCGCGCGGCTCGACGCCGGCCTCAAAGCGCCCGGATTCCCGGCGAGCGAGCCGTTCATCGTGGTTCCGCAAGCGCGCATGAGCCATCTCGGCGGCTCGAGCGTCTCCAAGCTCACCGAACCCGAGTTCCTCACCGCCTTCAACCGCAATCTCCTCCTCTACGCCTCTCGCCATCACCCGCATCGCCTCGCTCTCATCCGCCGGAGCCTCCGCCTGAGCCTGGCCGGCCGCGCACTCCTGCACCCATCGCGCAGAGCGGCCTACAGGGCCGCATCGGCGGCGGTAGCGGAAACGGGCTGAGTCGACCGGGCATGAAGAAGATTTCGGATTGCAATTCGCTACGCGAATTGCATGGCATCCTCTCGGGCACAGAAACGCCGTACAAGATCATCGGGCATGGGCGCCTGGGCGGATACCTATCACCAGCTTCTCAGAACGGCCACACCAGCGGCGCGAGCAGGGTGATCACCACCAGCAGGAGAAGGCTCAACGGCAGGCCGACGCGGGTGAAATCGGTGAAGCGATAGCCGCCTGCTCCGTAGACCATGAGATTGGTCTGGTACCCGATGGGCGTCAGAAAGCTGGCCGAAGCCACCAACGCGACAACCATTGCGAAGGGACGCGGATCGGCGCCGAGACCGGCCGCCATCGCCAGGGCAAACGGAAACATCAGCGCCGCTGCGGCGGTGTTGGTGACGATCTCGGTGAACAACATCGTCAACACGGCGACCCCCGCCAGCACCGCATACGGCCCCCGCGGGCCGAGGGCCTCGACCACCACCTCGGCGATGAAATGCACCGCTCCGGAGTTCTGCAGCGCCTGGCCGAGGGCAATGGCGGCGGCGATGGTGAGGAGAATTTGGAGATCCACCGCTCGCCGCGCCTCGGCCGGTGAAATGCAGCGGAAGAGAATCATCGCCGCAGCCACGACAAAGGCTGCCAGAACGGTCGGCAGCAGCCCGCTGGTCAAGAGCACAACCAGAAACCCGAGGAGTGCGAGCGAGGCGATCGCGCGGTCGTGGCGCGGGGAACGCGAGTCCACCACTCCGCTGACCAGGAAGAAATCACGGTTGTTGCGGTGGGCCGCGACGAAATGAGCGCCGGTCTGCAGCAGAAGCGTGTCGCCGGCGTGGAGCACGACGTCTCCGACTCTGCCCGCCAGACGTGCACCTCCGCGGTGGACCGCGACCACCGCGGCGTTGTAAAGGGCGCGGAAGTTCGAGTCGCGGATGCTCTTCCCGATCAGCGGAGAGGTCGGTGACACCACCGCTTCGGAGAGCATCCGACCACGGCGCTCGGACGCCGCGTGCTCGTACCCCGGGTCGGCGACCGCCACCAGACCCGGGATCTTTTCGAGATCGACGATCGTGCTCACAACCCCCGTGAAGGTGAGGATGTCGCCTTCGACGAGCACCTGGTCGGGCTGGACCGGCGCAATCACTTCGCCGTCACGGACGATTTCGATCAGAAACAGCCCCGGAAGGTGCCGCAGGCCCGCCTCCTCGACGTGCTGGCCCACCAACCGGCAGCGTTCAGTGACCTGCATCTCCACCAGGTACTGGCGTGGCGATTCACCGATCTTCTCGAGCATGTCTTTGCGTTCGGGGAGGAGCCGGCCTGAAAAAAGCAGCAAATACGCGATTCCCAGCAGCGCACAGGGAAGACCCACCGCACCGATCTCGAACAAGCCCATCGGACGCAGCGAGGCGGCGAGCCGGGGTTCGGCCGCCGCAGCGTCGAACATCATCCCATGCACCACCAGGTTGGTGCTGGTGCCGATCAGGGTCGTCATCCCACCGAGAATCGAAAGATATGAGAGCGGAATGAGCAGGCGTGAGGGGGACACCCTGCGTTTGACGCCCCACCGCGAGAGCAGCGGGATGAACATCGCCACCACCGGAGTGTTGTTGAGGAAGGCCGAAAGCGCCGGTACCGCCACACCCATTCTCGCCATGGCCCCGCTGCGGGTCCGCACCCCGCCGAGGAACCACTCACCGACCAGATCCAGCGCGCCGGTCTCGCGGACTCCGGCGGCGACCACGAAGAGGGCGGCGATGGTGAGCATGCCGGTGTTGGCAAATCCCGCGAACATCTCCTCGAGGGAGAGAATCCCGGCCAGACCGCAGGCGACGACCGCCCCCCAAAGGACCGCGTCCGCAGGCTGATTGCGGACCAGGGCCACCACTGCGATGGCGGTCACCGCGAGCGCAAACCACGCAAGCCAGGTCACGCGGTCCTCCTCAGGAACACCGGGCGGCCGACTACCCAGAGATCAGACTGCACGGACCCAGTCTAGCCGGTTCGTGCCTGTTTCGGCGATGTGAATCGCAAGAGTGCAGGCGTCTTTACAGGAGTTCCAGCCGATCATCGCGGAGCCGCGGAGCGACGACACCCGATTAGATCCTCCACCCAGGTTGACGCCGACGTCACCCGTCGATCCCTGACACATGGGAATCGGCAGGTTCGCCTCCTGGCGATTTCTCCTCGATCACGACTCGGTCGAGCACTCCGGCGCCGTTCGCCGGACATCGCATCACCAGGCTCAAGCGGTGTCGTCCACCGCCCGGCGGCGGTGGCAGCCGCACACGTCCTTCGCGGTCTTCCCCGCCGACGATGATCGAGACGGCCTCGCCGTCGTCCCAGCCCACCTCGAGCCGGGCGCCGCGCCGGGCGGTTCCCAAGAGCCAACCCACCAGGACGACATCTCGGCCCTCACGAAGGCGAAGAGGCATCACGACGCCCTCGCCGTCACCCAGACGCCAGCCGTTGCGGTGGGAGAAACGGGAGACCGTCCCCGTCGGCGGCTCAGGACTACCGCCGTGGCGGCGCACCTGGGGCGCCTCCGCCTCTACCACCCGGTCGTAGCGGAGACCGAGCGTCGTCACCAGGGCCGCCGCCGCAACCAACCAGATCGCGATCCCCGCCCGCCGCAGGACGATGCCGAGGACGGGCCGCCGCACCACCGCCCACGCAACGAGGGTCGCCATCGCAACCAGCACGGCTGGAACCACGAGGGTTGCCGTATCCGGGACCAGAAACGACGGAAAGAGACGCCGTGCGTCAGCGGCAAACCGGCGTGCCAGGGCGTCGGCCAGCCAGTATCCGCCGTCTCCCGGGTTAACCGAAAGGTGGGGGCGGGTGACCAGGACCCACCACGCGATCAGCGACGGCGCGAGGAGGATCTCGCCCAGCCGCCGCCAACGAAGGGGTCGCTGCAACACCATGGCGCCTGAAAGGGCGAACGCCGGGAGCATGGCCACCAGGTAGCGCGCCGGTGGCGAGCCTCCGCCGTACCACTCGGAGGAGGAGGTCAAAGCCACCACGGTCAGTCCGCACCCGACTAGCAGCCCGCGCTCGCCGGCGCCACCGCGACGCCACAGGGTCGTGATGCCGGCAAGCGCCACCAACGCCAGGGGCATCGTCAAGGCGAGCCCGCCGGCAGCGTCGAAGAGCAGACCGCCGAGGGAGCGGACAACCAGACCGGGGTCAGTCGGCAACAGGTGGTGGAGACGACGGTACGGTCCGAAGGGATGTCCCATCGTCAACCAACCGCCCGCGAGGCTCAGCACCGCGGCCGTTCCCATGACCAGCAGACCGCGCATCAGGCCACGACGTCCGCCGCCGCGCCAGGCGGTCGCGGCAACCGGGAAGCTGAGCAGGGCGAGCCGCGTCTTGACCGCCGCCGCCCCGGCAGCGATCAGAAACCCCGTCCACCGGCCGCGGCCCGGACTCGAGACCAACACCAGAATGGCCGCCACCGCCAGGGCCCCCGGCAGCTCCGGCCATATCTGGGTGGCAAAGGTAGCAAGGGGATAGGTGGCCGTCAGGAGCAGCACCAGGAAGCCCGTCCCTGCCTCTCCCAAGCCCAGCGCCCTCGCCCGTCCGGCCAGGAGAGAAACCAGGGCCGCGCCCATCAGCGCGAGCAGGAGAAGCGCGCCGCCACGGCCTCCGATCAGGAAGCCGGGCAGGAGCAGCATTCCCAGGAACGGCGAGTGAAAGAGCCGCCCGTCCTCCGCATAGAGCCCCTCCTGGGGGTGGGTTTCGACATCGACGTTGTCGCCGATATCGAGGTCGTGGTCCGCCGCCAACGACTCCATGACCGCCAGATGGAATGGTTCGTCGCCATACATCGGGGGCGTGAGGTGGGGCGTCGCCAGCGCCAGCGGCACCAGCAGGGCTGCGACGACGACGAAGAACCGTCGTCGCTGAAGCCACAGGTACGCCGCCGGGAGCCACGCGACGAGCACCGCCGCCAAGGCGAGATCGACGCCGAGGCGCTCCCCGAGCAAGCGGAGCGGTTCGACCGAGGAACGGGCCACCAACGAACCGAAGACCAACAGCAGCCACGGCAGAACCGCCACCGGCCTCCTCCATGAGCCCGAGAGAAGCTGCAGCGCCGCCACGACCAGGGCCGCGGCCAACAGCCACTGCGGCAGAAACCAGTCACGAGGCGGCGTCGGCCGAATCGGTCCTGCGCTCACGACTCTGACGGCAACCTCTTCGGGCAGCTCGAGATGGCGACTGAGGACCGGGCGCTCGCCGGCGGGAACCGGAAAGTGGGTCCGCACCGCGGGTCTCCAGACCGCCCTTCGGCCCAGCCCCCGTGGCCGCCACACCACCCGCGAATCCTTGCTCGCGGGTACTGGCGCCGCCGCTGACCAGACGGCCGCCTCCTCGCCCACTCGCAACACATGCTGCTCGCCTGCAAACTCGAGAATGGCTACCGGTGTTCCAACCGCAACCTCGGCGGCGCCGCCGCCGACCGCCAGATCGATCGCATACCAGTGACCGTCCGCCTCCGCAAGGGACACCCGTTCCAGCTCGCCG
>JBGMRN010000100.1:0-440 GCA_048061535.1 Thermoanaerobaculales bacterium
TCATCATCCCACAATATGCTATCTCTCAGCAGCTTGTAAAGCGTATCTCGAGGCGCGGCCGGAAACCTCTCGCACCGCGAAAATCGCGGGGTGGCGTCAAATGCGGCGCCGGAGGGCCGCCGTCTCGGTTTTACTGCTTCAAGGTTGACATGCGATCAGTTGACCTCTACCATGTCGCTCCCAGCGGTCTTCCGTTCGGGAGGTTAGCTCAGGGGTTAGAGCACCTGCTTTACACGCAGGGGGTCGTGGGTTCAAATCCCCCACCTCCCACCACTCTCCCTGTTTTGCGGGGTCGTAGTTCAGCTGGTTAGAACGCAGGCCTGTCACGCCTGAGGTCGCGAGTTCGAGTCTCGTCGGCCCCGCCACTTCATTTCGCAGCCGCCCTGACCGGGCGGCTGCTTCATTTCGCGGCGGGACCGACGAGCCTCGCAGCACCGTCG
>JBGMRN010000100.1:540-10924 GCA_048061535.1 Thermoanaerobaculales bacterium
CAACCTCCTCGACCGGGCGGCTGCTTCATTTCGCGGCGGGACCGACGAGCCTCGCAGCACCGTCGCCAGCGAGCCGTCACTGCGGACCCGCTTCGCGGCTCGCGCGTTCCGGCTGTCGCTGCCGCCGGCGGTGTCGAGTTGTACCGCCAAATCGCAACCTCCTCGACCGGGCGGCTGCTTCATTTCGCGGCGGGACCGACGAGCCTCGCTTCGCGACGTGTAGGATGTGGCTGGCCACGGATCTGTGCCGACCGGGAAGGAGGCCGAGCATGCATACCATCATCGAGCCGTTTCGCATCAAGATGACCGAGCCCCTCAAGATCACGACCCGGGAAGAGCGGGTCGAGGCCCTCGACGCAGCTCACCACAACGTGTTCCAGCTGGATGCCGAGGATTGCTGCATCGACCTGCTGACCGACAGTGGCACGGGCGCCATGTCGACCCACCAGTGGGCCGCGCTCATGCTGGGGGACGAAAGCTACGCAGGCAGTCGCTCGTGGAAACATTTCGAGGCCAGCGTCCGGGAGATCACGGGTTTCGAACACATTCTCCCGACGCATCAGGGCCGTGCCGCCGAGGCGATTCTGGCGGAGTGTGTCGTCCATCCCGGAGACGTCATCCCCAACAACAGCCACTTCGACACAACCCGGGCCAATATCGAGTATCGAGGCGGCATCGCGCTCAACCTGCCCTGCCCCGAGGCGTTCGACACCGACGTCTCGTCACCGTTCAAGGGCAACATGGATCTTGAAAAGCTCGAACAGTGCATCGAGGAGCACGGGAGAGACAAGATCCCGTTCTGCATGATGACCGTGACCAACAACGCCGGTGGCGGTCAGCCGGTCTCGATGGGCAATCTCAAGGCGGTCAAGGAGATCCTCGACCGGCACGGGATTCCATTTATCATCGACGCCTGCCGCTTCGCCGAGAACGCCTACTTCATCCACGAGCGTGAGGATGGCTACGGTGATCGTTCGTTGATGGAGATCGCTCAGGAGATGTACTCCCTGGCCGCCGCTGCAACCATGAGCTGCAAGAAAGACGGGCTGGCCAATATCGGCGGCTTTCTCGTGTGCCGTGACCCGGAGTGGGCGGAACGCTTCCGTAATCTCTTGATCCTACGCGAGGGTTTCCCCACCTACGGCGGTTTGGCCGGGCGCGATCTGGAGGCTATCGCCGTCGGCCTGAAGGAGGCCCTGGAGTACGACTACCAGGTGTACCGCCATGCGACGGTTGAGTACATGGTGCAGCGGCTGTCGGATCTCGGCGTCCCGATGGTTCTCCCGGCTGGAGGGCACGCTGTTTTCCTCGACGCCCGCAAGATCGTGCCCGATATCCCGCCGCTTCAATACCCGGGAATCGGAGTGGTCAACGCCCTCTACCTGGCCGGCGGCGTTCGCTGCGTCGAGCTGGGCAGCGTTATGTTCGGCCATGTCGACGACTCGGGCCGGGAGCAGCCGTCGCCCCTGGAGCTTGTGAGGTTGGCATTCCCGCGTCGCGTCTACACCCAGAGTCACTTCGATTACCTCATCGAGGTCATCGCGCAGGTCTGGCGGGAACGCGAGCGGATACCGGGCTATCGGATCACTCGGCAGTCCGCCCTGTTGCGCCACTTTACCTGTCACTTCGAGCCGGTGTCGGACTGACTCCGCCGCCATGACTGCTCCCCGAATCCGACCCGATTTCGAGATCGGGATTGACGCCGATCCCGACGTCGTGATGGAGCGGGTGCGTGCAAATCTCGCCCGTTGTCACCGCTGCACCGGGATGTCGGTGGGGCGCCATGCGGAACTTTTCGTGCCGGTTGCCGAACGTCGCGTGTGGTCGCCGTGGCTCAGTGTCAGTGCCCGGGAACGCGACGGCGTCGCCGTTCTGAAAGGCCGATTCGCGCCCCATCCGAACGTCTGGACCCTGTATTTGTTCCTCGCCTTCGGTCTCGCGTTCGCCCTGCTCGTGGGTCTCAGCTGGGGTTACGCTCAGTGGGTGATGAGGGTGCCTCCGTGGGCGCTCTTGAGCCTGCCGGCGGCATTGATCCTGGGAGGGTTGCTGTTGATGGTGAGTGTTTTCGGTCAGCGCCTGGGGGCGGAGCAGATGGTTCAGCTTCGATCCGCTCTCGAGGAGCTTTGCCACCTCGAAAAAACAGGTCGCTGACCGGGCTATTCCAGGTAGCCGAGTGCGCGGAGCTGTTCGACGGTCTCTTCGTCGAGCTTCTTTGTCGTCAGGCGATCGAGACTTCCCAACCCCTCGGAGACGGTCGCGAAACAGGAGAGGAGGGCGTCGGAAGGTCGATCTCCGGGCGCCACCAGGTTCCGCACTTCACCGGGGTCTTCTCCGAGAAGGAAGAGCAGATGATCCTGTTTTTGGACGCGCAGAATCTCTTTGCGCCCCTCGCGCACGATGGCCACCGCCAGCAGACCCTTCGACCGCGCCTTTTCGCTGTCGTGGCTGCCGCCGTGGACCGCTCCCTTGTGCGCCTGGTAACAGAGTGTGCGCTCGCCGGGCGGAACCCCCCCATTGAGCGCCTCCGCCCAGCTGGTGCCGGGGAGGTCGAATGAAGGCTCCACCCCCACCAGCTCCAACAGGGTCGGGGCGATGTCGAGGAGCGTGGCCTGGGGCGCCAGGACGCCGGCTGCGATCCGGTCCTGCCACACCAACCCCATCGGGATGCGGAGCGACGGTTCATAGAGATACCGCCCGTGGCCCCAGTAGTTGTGCTCGCCGAGACTTTCACCATGATCGGCCGTGAACACGATCACGAGATTCTCATTGGGAACTATCCCCCGTACACCGTCGATGAGGCGTCCGATCGATCGGTCGACATCTGCAATCTCGGTATCGTAGCGATCGACCCGGCTGAGCTTGTCGTCGTTGACCCCGAGTCGCTCGGCGAACTCCTTGTGGAATCGGTAGGGGGCGTGGGGCTCGATGTAGTGGGTCCAGAGGAAAAGAGGTTTTTTCGGCGTCTCGCGGAGGGTCTCGCTGGCCCACTCCAACGCGTCGTCGGTAAGGTCGTCACAGGTGGCCTCACTGTTGAGGAGTCCGAACCAGCGCCGCCGGTTGAGGACCTCTCCATAGTCCTCGAAGTGGTCCCCGAGGAGGGTGAGGTTGTGCTTGAGGGTCCAGGTGCCGATGAACGCGGCGGTACGCCAACCGTGACGCGCGAGGACGCGGGGCAGCGAGTCGAGGCCCTCCTGCATGCGCAGCCCGTTGCGGGTCGCGCCATGGACCTGGGGATCGACCCCGGTGACCATGGAGCACATCGCCGGGCCGGTGAGCGGTTCGACCGTCCGCGCGTTGTCGAAACGCATCCCATCGGCGAGCAGGCTGTCGATTCGGGGCGAGGTTGCGCGATCATATCCGTAGCAGCCGAGATGGTCCGCGCGCAGCGCATCGACGGTGATCACCAATATCGAAGGGCGTTCGGAGGCGATTGCCACCGGGGGCCCAACCACCAGGAGGAAAGTCCCCAGCAGCGCGGAGAAAAGGAGCGGCAGTTCCTTGTTCGTAGGCAGCACGTGCGTCCTCCTCGGCGCGGTATTGTACGACAGGAGGCCGATTTCATGTCGCTGCTCGCCAGGTTGATCCATCGCCGAGGAGAGGCAACGACGGGCATGGGGCCGGGCTGCCGCAACCCTTCGGGTCGAAAACCCCACTGGGCACAGGATCTCTTCGTCGTCGCAACGAAACCTTGGGAGCGGTACGGGGTAAACTGATCCCGAATGGACACCTTCGACCGCGCCTGGCTCGAGTTGCAGCTGGAGACCCTGGTGGATCTCTCGCTGACCATCGGCGGCGTCCTCTCCGAAGAGGAGTTGGTGGAAGAGCTCCTGCAGCGCGCGGTAGGGACCCTCGATGCCGGCTCCGGTTTCGTGAGCACCCTCCATCCCGGGGGGCGGGAGGCGGTGGTTCGATCGGTGCTCTTGCCCCAGAGCGTCGCGACGGTACGTTCGTTCTTTGACCCTCATTTGCTCGAGGAGTTGGCGGTGGGCCGGGTGGTGCGGGCGCGGCGCACCGGCGACGACCCTCCACATGAGCTTCTTGCGGCGCCGATGCTCTGGCAGCAGCGCACCCTGGGGATGGTGGTACTTGGCGACAAGGAGACCCGCGAAGGACGGATTCCGTTCACCGATGGCGATGCCCGGTTCCTGCTCTCCATGGCGAGCATGGTGGCAACCGCGGTGGCGACCGCCCGAAGGGTCGAGGCGATCGAGCGCGAGCGGCAGCGTCTTGCCGAGGAGAATCGTGCCCTGCGGGATGTGGAGCGTCGGGAGGGGTTTGTTGGTGAAGCGCCACAAATTCGGGAGATGTTGGAGCTCGTGCGGCGAGTTGCGCCGACCGGTGTCAACGTCATCCTGCGTGGCGAGTCGGGGGTGGGCAAGGAGAGAATCGCTCGCCTTCTCCACTCCTTCTCCGAACGCTCCGCCGGCCCCTTCGTGCCCCTCAACTGCGCCGCCCTGCCCGAGACCCTCCTCGAGTCCGAGCTCTTCGGGATCGAGGAAGGCGTTGCCACCGGCGTCCAACGCCGCCACGGCAAGATCGAGCTTGCACACGGCGGAACGCTGTTCTTGGATGAAGTGGGCGATCTCTCACTGGCGTTGCAGGCAAAGTTCCTACGGGTTGTACAGGAGCGAGAATTCGAGCGGCTTGGCGGCCGCGATCGCATCCCGGTGGACCTCCATCTGGTGACGGCGACCCACCGCGACCTCGAAGAGATGGTGGAGCAAGGCCAGTTTCGCCGCGACCTCTACTACCGTCTGCGAGTGGTGGTGGTGAATATCCCGCCGCTCCGCGACCGGCGCACGGATATACCGTTGCTGGCCCGGCATTTCCTCGGGCTCTACGGCGAGCGCTTCGGTCGCCCCGGCCTCATGCTGTCGCGGGATGCGCTGGCGGCGTTGATGAGTCACCCCTTCGTGGGCAACGTTCGTGAGCTCGAGAACGCGATCCAGGCAGCGGTGGCGCTGGCCCCGGAGGAGACCATCACCGAGCTGGATCTCCGTCTGGAGACCGAGGGAGCTCAGCGACTGTTCTCGGATAAGCTCACCAGCTTGAGTGAGATGGAGCGACGCTACATCGAGAGCGTTCTGCAATCGGTGGAGGGGAACCGGCAGGCGGCTGCCCGCATCTTGGGGATCGATCGGACGACGCTTTATCGGAAAATGCAGCGTTTTGCAACTAAAGATGCAGAACGCATCACTCCATCAAAATGATTTGTTGAGAGTGTTTTAAGAGAGGGTTCTCGAGATTTTGTTGTTTCAGGTTGCAGAACGCATCATTTCGTGGTTGCACAATCGATCTCTTCTCTGGCATGGAACTTGCTGTAGCATGTGCCGGAGGTTGTCTGATGAGATCACTGGTGCTCCAGAGATACTCGGCTGCTGCCGCAGTTTTGGTTTTGGCCGCGGCCGCGGCCCAGGTTGTCAACCTCGACCTTGCCCTCCCCGCCCAGCATCTCCGTCTCGCGTGGACCCTTACTCGGGTTCTGCTACAGTTGTAGGCTCATCATGGAGGTGGTGCTTCACCTTCCGGTGGCGCCCAACGTGGAGCTGGTGGCTGCAAAAGCGGTCGAAACCCTCGGCGGAGCCTTGGGAATGAGTCAGACCCGCGTCGAGGCCGCGAGCGTGGCCGTGGTGGAGGCTTGCCTCAACGCCATGGAACACGGTGGTGGTACGATTACCGTGCGCCTGCGCAACGAAAACCAGGACGTCCGACCGAGCCTGGTGATCGAGGTGGAGGACCACGGAGGGGGGTTCGACCCCTCGAGGGTGCCCAAAAACAGTTCATCCAGGGTCTCGGGCTGTGCCTCGAAGAGGGGGTGGGGCCTCACCCTGATCCGCGAGCTGATGGATGAGGTGGAGATCCAGTCCGCACCGGGGAAAACCCTGGTGTCTATGCGCAAGTACGTGGAGAGTGCACCATGAACGAAGAACGAATCAAGCTCTCGAAAGACCTCTTGTCGGACCGGGTCGGGCTGATCGCGGCGGCGGGGTATATCAACAACGAAGGTGGCCAGGCCATTGCCGATGCGGCCACGGAACTCATGGATCAGGGAGCGACGACCCTGCTGATCGACCTCGATGGGACCCGTATCATCAACTCCATCGGGGTGTCGATCCTGCTCGAGATCATGGAGAAGCTGCTCGACGGTGAGGGCAAGCTCGCCTTTTGCAACCTTACGCCGACGATCTCCAAGACCTTCGAAATCATGGGTCTCGTGCAGTATGCGGACGTGTACCTGGACCGCGACGTTGCACGAGCGGCGCTCGAGGATCATGCCGCTACCTGATCTTCTGCACCTTGCGGACATCGCCCTCAGCGGTCACGGCGGCCCTCGACTCCCCGAGGATCTCCTGCGGGCAGTGGTGGAGGAGACGGGTGCGCGAGCCGGAGTTCTGAGGCACCGGGGCGATACCTTGGCGCGGTGGCCGCGCACGGTTTCGAATCAGGTGGAGGAGGCCACCGACGGGTGGTGTGAGATCCCTTTTGGCGGCGATGACTCGCCGTGGCGGCTGCGGCTGCTCCAGCTCGAACGGATGGATGAGGCAGCCCTCGGCGCGACCCGGCTCGGTCTGCGGGCGTGGGAGTTGCGCGAGGAGCTCAAGCGGATCCGTTTTGACGAGCGGTTTCACCTCTGGGAGCTCGAAGCCATCCGTGCCATCGCCACCGGGATCGGCGGCATCCTCGATACGTCACACCTCGCAGAGGAGCTCCTCAGCCACCTCGTTGCTCTCCTCGGAGTGCGCAGCGCCCATCTCTACCTCGGTGAGGATGCGGGCTCGGCTCTGAGCGCCGGCGGCTTTGGTCCTCCGCCGCTCGGGAGCGAGGACCTCGAGCGCGCGTGGCAGCAGGGGATATATGACGACGAACTCGTGGCCATTCCCCTGCAGACCGACGCCGGAACCTTGGGTGTCCTGGCCGCTGCGGAGAAGGAAGCGCGGGCCGGTACCGAGAGCTTTGCCCCCAACGACATACGTCTGCTCGAGCTGTTCGCGGTACAGGTCACGGTGGCCATGGAGTATGCCCGCCTCACCCTGGAATCGCTCGAGCGCGAGCGCCTCAAACACGAGCTCGAAGTTGCTGCGGTGATCCAGTCACATCTCCATCCTCAGCGATTTCCGGACTTCGCGGGCTACCGCCTGGCTGCCCGTTCTTCCTCGAGCCGACAGGTGGCCGGAGACACCTACGATGTGCTGCTCCGGAACGAGGGGCTGATCGCCACCGTCACCGATGTCTCGGGCAAAGGGGTGGGGGCCGGGATGATCGCCTCCGGGGTTCACGCCGCGGTGCGACTGGTGGCCGGTGAGATGGACGACCTCAGTGATCTTGCCGTGCGCATCAACGGCTATCTCGTGGGGGCCACCGCCGACAACCGATTCGCCACCTTTGCGATGGTTCGGATCAGCTCCGACGGGGAACTGAGGGTGGTCAACGCCGGCCACTGTCCGGTGCTCATCCGTCGCAAGGATGGGAGCGTAGCCGAGATCTCGAGCAGCGGTCTGCCGCTGGGAATTCTTGACGCCGCCACCTACGCCGAGACCGTTGAGCGCCTCGAACTGGGCGAGCTGCTGGTGCTGTACACCGATGGGCTGACTGAGGCGGAGAATCCCGCCGAGGAAGAGTTCGGCGTGGAGCGGGTGACCGCGGTCGTGAGGGGGTTGGCCGATCCGACCGCCGAAGGGCTGTGCGAAGAGCTCATGCGGGCCGTGGATGAGCACGCCTGCGGGCATCCGCTGCAGGACGACGCGACGCTGCTGGTGGTGGAACGTCTCGCGGAATCAATCGACGCCGACCCGAAGGCCACGAGCTCTTAATCTAAGAACAGCAAAGAATTAAGAGGTCCAAGGTGCAAGGGCCAAGGTACAAGGTCCTTCCACTGGCTCCCGCAGCAGGCGGCTCGCGCCTTGAACCTTGTGCCTTGAACCTTGTGCCTTCAGCCCTGGTACAGACCCTCGATCAGGTCGGTGTACTACTGCTCCACCACCCTCCGCTTGACCTTGAGCGTTGGGGTCAGGGTGCCGTCCTCGATCGACAGCATCAGGGGAAGGACGGCGGACTTCTTGACCTGCTCGTAGCGGGCGAGTCCGGCGTTGGTGGTTGCGGCAACTTAGTCGGCGCCTTTCTCGCGTGGGTCGCGTTCCAGAACTTCCAATTCGAGAAGCGCCTTGTCAGTTGCCTTGAGTTCGACAACTGCCTGCCAGTAACGGATCTCGATCTGGTCCCATAGCAAGCGCAGCAATCGCTCGTCATCTGCCAGAATTATGGCGGCCTTCTGTTCCCCAGTCGCCACCGGTATTAAATCGGCGAAAAATGGCACCATGTTGCGTAGTATTACCGGATGTGGGTTGTCGGCTGTGGTCAGGCCTCTCAACCCAACAAGCAGCTCGTCCTGATCCTCTCCGATCAGCTGGCTCATGTTCCTGAGGACAACATCTCGCGAATCGGTCAGCGTGTTTGCCACGTAATGGCAGTGGCCATCCGTCCACCAACTCAAAAGCGCGTCGCCAGCCGTGGTCGATGGTGCGAGGCCACCGGAGATGAGCTGCTGGCGGCCAACCGACCCCAAGAACACCAACGTCGGGACCTGTTTTTTGTTGAATACACCACCGTAGAAGTGGGTCTCCTTGCCGGCAGTGAGAGTGAATAGGAATACCTCAAAATCCCCGACTCGAGCCGACATCAGCTCATAGACGATCTCGGGAGGCTGTTCGGCGGCGGCAGTACCAACGGCGAAGGTCACTGCGATGAGCGGCAGCAGCAGGCAGGTCCTGGCCATCTTAAAACACATTGGAGATCACCTCCAGCAACCACCTTTCCAGCTCCTCGCCGTCGCGGAAGTTGAACGAAATGTCCTCAGACACTTGGGCAGGAACCACCACTTCCACCGACGGCATCGAGGGTGTCGACTTGGGTATGGCCATTGCCTTCGAGATCATTACCGCGAGCTTGGGCGGGGGGACGCTGCCGTACTGGAGAAGGTGGCGAAGGGCCGCCTTGCCCTCCTGAGGCCAGCGTGCCAGCTCGCGTGCAACGGCGATCAACATGGTACGCGTCCCAGGGGGGATCGCCCCGCCGCTTCCCTTGCAGTACCTACAGTTAACCCATGTCGGCGTGCACATTTCCGGTGTCATCACAAAGCTGGCAGTATCCACTTCGATGTCGAAGCCTTCAGGCTGGTGTAGAAAGAAACTGCCGCTGTCAAAGATGAACGGAAAGACCGTGCATGACACCAGCCACCGGTCAGGATTCAGATAGATCACATCACAGTCGTACCGGCCGCCAGTGCCCATCTGGTGGGTAACGGTGACCAGTTGCCCGTCAGCGGCGCTGCTGACGATCAGGTGTCCGATCGGCTGCTCGAAACCGCGGATAAAGTGGCGAAAGCCGTCTTCAAACTCCACCACCACTGTCTGGCCGTCCTCCTCCAAACTCTTGACCGCCGACCAGACCGGGCCCCAAGTCTTGCCGACCCGTGGCGTATCGGCCGCCATGCTGGAAGAAACCAGCAGCGCCGCCATGGTGCAGCCAACCACGACCCGAGATCGGGCCTCCGCCCAGTGACGCCACTCTTGTCTCATCGCCACTTCCCCCTTCTGGTCTCACCCTCGTTTCTGCCAGTCGGCCTTACAGCTAGACCCAGATGTTTTCGCAGTCCTTGGGATTGTCCTGGCCCCTGGCGCCGCCCCCTGAGAATCCAATCTGGCAGTCCGTCTGACAGCCCAGGGTGATGGACAACGTCGATGAACTGACACCAAAAACATCGATGCAACACCTTCCGCAGTCGCAGGTATCGCACTGATCCCCGAACCTAGTATTGGCAAAGCAACACGGCATTATATGTGTCCACGACGATCCGCAGTCGGAGTTGTCCTGCTGACACCGCCAGTTCTGACGTGCACGTTCCTCGGCCGTGTCATCCGGGTTATCACCCGGGGATTGGCCATCTCCGGCCGGTACGCCGCCTCCGCCGGGAGGAGGCGCCCCACCGGGAGGAGACCCCCCATCACATACTACCCACCAACTGGAGTTTCCGTGACAATCTAGCAGGTAATTGTCAGGGTCCCATATGCAGTAGTCGTCATTTAACGGGATGGCAATACAGCCTGCATCGACAGTCGCCGGACCTGATGTCAGAATCGCGGCCAACAAGAAGCCAACCATGAGAACGAACTTCAAGAGACTTTAATATACCTTCAGATAATCCACCCTGTGCCCCCTTTTCTGTCAAATTATCTGATTTTGCTGCATGTGTCAACCGCTATCTCGTGGGGGCCATCACGGACAACCGATTTGCCACCTTTGCTTTGGTTCGGATCGCCCCCGACGGAGAACTGCGGGCCGTGGATGAGCACGCCTGCGGGCATCCGCTGCAGGACGACGCGACGCT
>JBGMRN010000101.1:0-6037 GCA_048061535.1 Thermoanaerobaculales bacterium
GTGCCCAGAAGACCGAAGGCGAAGCCTTGTACAGCCTTAGACGGGGCAAGCTTCGCGCACTCCAAATAACAAAACCGCGTCCCCGCGGTTTTGTTGGTCGGGACGCGGAGATTTGAACTCCGGACCCCCTGAACCCCATTCAGGTGCGCTACCAGGCTGCGCTACGTCCCGACGCAATTCCTCGGGTCTGGTTGTCGCGGCCGTGGGGTCACCTTTGGCGCCGGCCCCAGACCCGAGGAATTGCTGCTACTCGCTTTTGAGGTCCGCCACGATCTTGTCGATCTCGGTACGGACGTCTTTGAGCGTCGCGAGGAGAGGTTGTACGTTCTCCGAGGGGGTCTTGTCAACCTCCTCGGTCTTGCGCCTGCGCGCGCTCGATGTCCGGGGGGGTGTGGCGGCCTTGGTCGCCGTTTTCTTCGCCGGCTTCTTGGTGGGCTTCTCATCAGCCGCCACCTCGACGATTCCGCCGGCTTTCTCGATTGCGACCACCCGCTTGCGGGCGCCGGCGATGGTCAGCCCCTCATCGAAGAGCAGGCGCCGGATCTCGAGAATGAGGGCGACCTGTTGGCGCGAGTAGAGCCGCTGGCCGGTGCCGCTTTTCATCGCCTCGAGCTGTGGAAATTCGGTGCCCCAGAAACGCAGCATATAGGGCTGGACGTTGGCGAGCTTGCACACCTCGTTGAGCTTGAACTGCTCCTGGTCGTCAGGAAGGTTCGGGGGATTCGCCATCCTCGTCCTCCGGTACCGGTGAAAGCGTCAGCCGAAGTTGCAGGGTCACCCGGCGGTTACCGACCCAGGACCCGGGGACCGGAACCTCGATGTCGAGGGCGCGCACCTGCCCGCTCTCGACGATGGCCCCGGTGCCCTGGAGGCGCAGGTGCAGCTGGTTGTCCTCCGCGCGAACGTCGATCTCGCGGCGCAGGGCGGGCTCGATGGCACCTGCACTCTTCGGCTCGGCTGCGTCCTTCAAATCGCCGAAGGGGTCTCCCTCCCCCACCATGATCGGTTCGGTGGGGGGGCGCTGGTGCACAGGTTTCACCGGTACGGGCTTCGCGGAGTCATCGCGCTCGTCATCGGCGACCAGGGAGGCCAGCGCCTCTCGGTTTTCCCCCGCCCCAAAGGCCTGACGAACGTCCTCGGTCAACTCCTTGGAAGTCCACTCTGCGGATGCTGCGGCCGGTTCTACGGGAGGCGCCGCCGCGATCTCGGGCTCTTTCGGTTGG
This sequence comes from Thermoanaerobaculales bacterium, assembly GCA_048061535.1. GTDB lineage: Bacteria > Acidobacteriota > Thermoanaerobaculia > Thermoanaerobaculales > Sulfomarinibacteraceae > Sulfomarinibacter. Next base: position 1,224 of record JBGMRN010000101.1, read on the forward strand.
GGCGCGAACGGGCTCGGCGCCTCGATCCGGTCTTCATAGCGCTCCACGGGCGCCACCTGATCGGCCGGAGGCTGTTCGGTAGGTGCGGGCGGAGGCTCCGGCGCCGCGGGCTCTTCGGTTCCACCGATCACGATCTCTCCGACCGACGGGACCTCCATCCCGGTGTCGGTCTGGGCCCGGGCAAAAGGTTCCTCGTCGTCCACGAACTCCGGGGCGGCAGGGGGAGGCTCGAGATCGATCGAGTAGTCCGCCCCGTGTGGCGGCTCAGCAACCGTCGCCGACGTCGCCTCATCGACGAATCCGGCGTCACCGACGACCCCACCGCTCTTGTCCTTGTCGCCGAGCGCGTAAACGGCGGTGTTCACGTGGTCTTCGAATGCCCCTTCACCCTCGCCTGCGCGGAATGCCGGCGGCCCCGGTGATTCCACGGGGTCGGCAATAGCGGCCGGAGGCGCCGAAGTCTGCCTGGATGCAGGCGCAGTCTCGGCCGGCGGAGCATCGGCAAAGGGCCGTGGAGCCGCGAGTGGAGATGGTGCCGGCGGAGGCTGAGCGACGCCCGGAGACGACGGAGGTCCCACCGGTGGTCGCGGACCGGGCGACCGCTCGCTCGGAGGCGCCGCACCGGCGGCGACGACAGGCTCGTAACGCTGACGCAGGCTCCGCATCACGAGCTTGACAATGCCTTCGAGAGTTTCCTGCACGCCAACACCGTCGGTGGCGATGGCTTCAAAGATCGGCATCGAGTACGTGTTGAGCTGTTCGTTGAGCTCTTCGACCGGCATGACGTCTCGCAAATCGCGCTTGTTGAACTGCAACGCCAGGGGAAACCCGTCGAGGGAGATGCCTTGCAGGAGGAGGTTTTCCTGGAGATTCTTGAAGGAGTCCAGGTTCGAGGTCTGCATCGTGCGCTGGGAATCTGCTACGAAGACCACCCCGTCGGCGCCTCGCAGCACGAGCTGTCGGGTGGAATTGTAGTGAACCTGACCCGGCACGGTGTAGAGCTGGAGGGTCACCTCCATACCGCGGATGGAGCCGATTTCCAGCGGCAGGAGATCAAAGAAGATGGTGCGGTCGCCCTCGGTCGCGAGGGAAATCATCTTGCCACGTTGTCCACCCTCGAAATGGTCGTGGATCCACTGCAGGTTTGTGGTCTTGCCGCACAGCCCAGGACCGTAGTAAACGATCTTGGCGTTGAGCTTGCGCAGCGCGTAATTGAAGAATACCATTGGACTACCCTAACTCTTTCGTCCCCTGATCATAACCCGAATCGGGACCCCGGCCAACCCGAAGGCGTTGCGGAGCGTATTTTCCAAGTACCGCATATAGGAGAAGTGGGGGCTCCGAGGCAGGTTGGTGAAGAATATGAAGTGGGGCGGTGCGCGGTGGACCTGAGAGCAGTAATAGAGCCTGGGCGCCCTCTTGCCCGCTATCGGCGGCGGGTTCTGATCCCATGCGTCGCGAACAACCCGGTTGAGCTCCGAGGCGGTGACGCGCAGGAAATGGGACTCGTGAAGATGCTTCATCGCCGGAAAGAGACGGTGGGCCCCTTTCCCGTTGAGAGCTGACAGAAAGACCTGCGGCGCGTGGCGCATGAATTTCAGCTGCTGGGCCGCCTGATCCTCGACCCGTTGCCGACCCTCAGCCTTGTCCGCCACCAGGTCCCATTTGTTGACGACCAGGACCACCGCGCGGCCCGCTTCCCAAGCATAGCCGCCGACGTGGGCGTCTTGTCGGGTGATGCCCTCTTCGGCATCGACCAGCAGGAGGCAGAGATCGGCCCGCTCGAGATGGCGCCTGGCCATGACCACCGAGAGAACCTCCGGACCGCGGTCCGTGCGCCCCTTGCGACGGATGCCGGCAGTGTCCACGAAGCGGTAGCGCGTGCCCTCTCGCTCGAAAATCACATCCACCGCGTCGCGCGTGGTTCCCGGAACCTCGGTCACCAGCAACCTTTCGTCACCCACAAGGCGGTTGATGAGTGATGACTTACCGACGTTCGGACGTCCGATGACCGCCACGTGGACCTCATCGGCATTTTGCCGCTCGTCCGAATTCTCCTCTTCTTCGTCGGCCGGAAGGTAGGGTGCGAGGGCATCCCAGAGGAGACCGATACCGGTGCCGTGCTCGGCCGAAATCGCCACCGGTTGGCCGAGGCCGAGACTGTGAAACTCGTGTGCCTGGAGCTCGACTCCCTTACGATCCGCCTTGTTCACGACCGGCACCACCGGCACACCCAGACCGCGGAGATAGTCGGCGATCTCGAGGTCCTCGGGGATCGGGCCGGCGTCGCCGTCGAGAAGGAAGACGACTGCATCCGCGTTGCGGATGGCAACCTCGGCCTGTCCGCGGACCAGCGGCACAAACCGGTCCTCGTCCTCGAGCAACAGGCCGCCGGTGTCGACGATGGTCGCCCGCCCGCCGAGCGGCCGGTCCGCCTCACCCACGATCCGGTCACGGGTCACTCCGGGTAGGTCGTGAACAAGCGCCCGCCGGCTCCCTGTCAGGCGATTGAAGAGCGTGGACTTGCCGACGTTCGGCCGGCCGACCACCACCACGATCGGCTGGGGCTTCAACCGTCCCCGTCCTCTTCGACGATCTCGACCGGTGTGGGCTGTTCCTCGATCTCCTGCACCGTGACCGTCCGCCCGATCACGATCCAGGCGCCTTCGATCCGGCGGAGCTGGAGAATCGACGTTTGCAGCGAGGTTGGGTTGCGACCCTTGACGCGTCCGGTCGTGAGCTCGTAACGAGTCACGTCCCAGACCTCGATCAAGCGAACAGTCGCGTTGACCTGGCGGAAGATGCTCATCGCTTCGACCTCGAACCCGATGAGCTCGGAGTCCACACGGTCGTTGGTAGACCGGGCGAGCGTGGTCAGCAGCTTTTTCACCGTCGCGATCTCGTTGGGGCTCGCATACCCGACAAGAGGTCCCACGTTGAGGGTGGAGTATGACTCCGCCAGAGCGTCGAGATAGCCGCGAACCGCGGTCTCGACCGCAGCCTGTTCCTCGGGGGTCGGAGTGGTGTCCTCGCAGGCAGTGCCCGAGAGCATCACCAGCAGGATCAGAACCAACAGACATGGGCGTCGTACGTTTGCGACCATTGGCGTCCCCCTCTCCGTCAGGAGGGTATCACCGTTGGCCCCACGATTCGGCCGGGAACGGTAAGATAGTGCCATGAATACACCAGATCGAGTCATGGTTGTCGGCGGCGTCGCAGCCGGAATGAGCGCCGCCAGCCAGATCCGTCGGCGTCGGCCTGAAACGCGGGTGACGGTGTTCGAGCGGGGCAAGTACATCTCCTACGGCGCCTGCGGGATGCCCTACAACATCGAGGACCCCAAGCGTTCGATCGACGATCTCGTGGTCCTCACTCCGGAGCAGGCACGGGACGATCGTGGGATCGATCTCCACCTGAACCACGAGGTCATGGCGGTCGATCTCGAAGAAGGTGTGGCGACGGTTGTCGACCTCAAGAAGGGCACGGAGCGACACGAGCCTTTCGACGCCCTCGTCTTGGCAACCGGAGCGCGCGCGGTTCGGCTGCCCCTGCCGGGCTTCGACCTTCCCGGAGTGGAGGTACTTCGCGACCTCGGCGACGGTGCAGCCATCAGATCGGCGCTCGAGAGGGACCTCACGAAGGCAGTGGTCATCGGCGCGGGCTACATCGGGATGGAGATGGCGCACGTCCTGACCGCCCGCGGCCTCGAGGTGACTGTTCTGGAAAAACTGCCGCAGCTCCTGCCCGGCTGGCACAAAGACACCGTCGGCGTGGTCGAGCAAACCCTTGCCGACAACGGAGTGGCCTTCCACACCGGCGTCACGGTCGAGGGGGCCGAGGCCGGGCACGACGACCGGGTGGCGGCAGTGATGACCGACGGCGGCCGCTTCGACGCCGACCTGGTCATGGTTGCCGCCGGAGTTCGCCCGAACGCCGAGCTCGCCGCCACCACCGGTCTGCGGATCGGTGACACCGGCGCCATCTGGGTCAACCAGGGCCAGCAAACCTCGCATCCGGCGGTGTGGGCCGCGGGCGACTGCGCCGAGGCCTACCACCGGGTCCTGCGCCGCAATGCCTGGATTCCGCTCGGGACCACCGCCAACAAACAGGGACGGATCGCAGGCGCCAACGTCGTCGGCGCCGGCCAGCGATTCGCCGGCATTGTCGGCACAGCCGGGTTCGTCGTCTTCGACCTCGAGGTGGCCCGCAGTGGTCTGGGCGAGGAGGAGGCCAGGGTCGAGGGCTTCGATCCGGTCGCGGTGACTATTCGCCAGCGCTCCAGAGCCCACGGCTACCCCGACGGGGCGCCGATCCAGGTCCGCCTGGTGGCGGACCGTGAAACAGGACTTCTGCTGGGCGGCGAGCTGGTGGGAACCGAAGGTGCCGCGCTGCGCTCGAACACGCTGGCGACCGCCCTTGCAGCCCACATGACGGTGGCGGACGTGCAGAACCTCGACCTCGTCTACGCCCCCCCGTTTGCCTCGGTGTGGGATCCGGTCCTGGTTGCCGCCAACCAGCTCATCAAGAAGGTCGGGAAACCGTCATGAGCGACAAGGTCAATATCACCTGCCCACACTGCGGCGCGAGCATCAAGGTCGATGCCGAAGCCGGAGTCGTCGTCGAGCACGTTCCCCCGATTGTCCATACCGACAAGCCGGATTTCGACGCCCGCCTCAAGCAGATCGAGGTTGAGAAGGAGAGGGCCGCCGACCGCATGGCCGAGGCCATGCGCCGGGAGCGGTCGAAGGACCGGATCATGGAAGACCGCTTCCGGGAACTCCTCGACGACGCCAAGAAGAATGACGACGGGAAGC
>JBGMRN010000101.1:6137-10654 GCA_048061535.1 Thermoanaerobaculales bacterium
GAATTCCGAACTCGTTCAGGAGCTCGTTGCACCTTCCTCTGCGCCCTGTGCCTCAGAAGCACCCTGTGCTTCTGAAGCGCCCTCCTCGGCTACCGGCCTCTCCGGCACCGGCAGACCCTTGCGCTCGAGCTCTTCATTGATGATCGCCTCGAACGCTTCCAGGGGCTGCGCCCCGCTGAGCACCCTTCCGTTGATGAGAAAGCCAGGCGTCCCGTTGATACCGAAGCTGCGGGCTTCCTTCATGTCCGCCCGCACCTTGTCGGAGTAGGTCTTCTGGTCCACGCACGCAGTGAACAGCTCGGAATCCATGCCCAGCGTTCCGGCCTGTTCGATCATCAGTGCGCGGTTCATGGTGCGCTGATTCTGGAAGAGCCAATCGTGGAACTCCCAGAACTTGCCCTGATCCTGGGCGCAGAGCGACGCCTCTCCTGCAAGCTGGGCCTGAGAGTGGATGGGCAGGGGCAGGTTCTTCAAGACATGAACGACCTGGTCCCCATACCGTTCGCGAACCGCGGTGAGGGTCGGCTGCACACGGTCGCAGTACGGGCACTGATAGTCGGTGTACTCGACCAGCACAATCGGCGCAGTGGCAGGTCCGCGGCTCGGAGTGCCCTCCCCGATTGCCACCTGGACCCGCGGCGGTTCGAGCAGGATCTCGACGCCAGCCTTGGCAAAGAGCTCCTTGCGCAGGACTCCCTCCTGGGTCGCCCGCGCCTGCTGCTTCAGAAACTCAGTCACCTGCGCCTTCGCCTGTTCTTCATCCGGCCCGAGCCGCGACCGGAACTGAGTGAAGACCTGGTTAATCTGCTCCTCGGTCGGCGGCGTCACCAGCGCATCGACGTTCTTGGCCAGGTAGTCGGCACGAGTCAGCCCCTCCGCGGTCGCGGCCTCCCCCACCAGGCGGTTGAATACCTGCTTTTCGAGCTCCTGCAGCTTCGCCTGGTAGATCTGTTGTCTCAGGTTGACCAGGGAGGCGCCGATCATCGACTCCAGCTGCGACTCCGTAATCACCTCGTCACCGATTCGTGCGACCACCGCCTCGCCATCCGCGGGCGGCGCCGGCTGTTGAGCGCCAACCATCGCGGCCGCAGCGAGCAGTCCGCATCCTGTCAGGGTTGCAATCCACTTTTTCATTCTCGATCCTCCAGATCACTCTAACCCTCAGGGGATCTATATATTTCCCCCCAAAAGGGTCCGCTCACTATGGACGAGTGCCGGACCGGCGTCAAACCACCGATCCCATCCCGGAAGCGACGAAGCGGCATCCAGCAGGTTTCACTTCCTCGATTCGTAAGGCCAGTCAAGTTATAATGGCGAGACTCAATTTGAGCCCGAGAACGTGAGCCACCCTCGGGCGGGGAGCGACGATGGTCCAGGATCGCGCCGACCGGTTCCGCCTGCACTGGCTTCTGGCCGGACCTCTGGCTCTCTGCCTCATGGCGGCCGGGATTGCTTTCGGCGCCATCCCGGAGCATCGATTCGTCACTCTCACCGTGCTGGCGATTACGGCCGGCCTGGCAAGTGTGCTGTGGCTGGTGTGTCGTTGGATATCACGACTGCATCCGGCTTTCGGCAACCTGGCGATCGCCGCTGTTTTGCTGTTCGGACTCGTGGCTCAGAGCGGCTGGATCGCCAACTGGAAGCTCGGCGAACGGGGCCGCCTCGAAGCCGAGGTGAAGGAGGCCGTTGATCTCGTAATGAGGAAGAGAACGGGCGTGGCGGGCCGAGATGCCCGCCAACCGGCTATCGATCAGATGATGGTCGCCTTCCAGCGCCTCGCTCAATATGAAGGTGGCGATGGAGCCGTGGTGATCCTGTTCGAAGCCGAACTCATTGAGGAGCTACTTGACCTTGCGCAGATCTCGGAGGAGGCCAAAATAGAGCTCTTCGAGTCCGGCAGCCTCAGTATCGCTTCGCTGACCTCTCAGATCATGGTCTGGGAGCGCATCTCCCTGGTTAAATCCTACCAGAAAGCAATTGCCGCGGTGGTCGAGTGGATCAGGTCCCTACCCGACAGTTTCCGGAGCGGGCTGGAGGAAGTGGCGCTTTCCGAGAGGAGAATCGAAGAAGAAAGGGCGACATTCGAATCCAACCTCGATCTGGCAAGGGTCCTCGGAGTTTACGAGTCCGACCAGGAAATCCTCGACCTGTCCCGCGAAATCCTGCGCTTGCTTGCCGACTCGTGGGGAAGCTGGGAATCATACAGCGATCACGTGAAGCGATTGGACGACGAGCGATCCAACGCTCTTCGTCGAAGGGAACTCCTCCACCCCGGATTCTCAATCAAAGCTCGGACTCCGACTCCCACACCGATTCCACCCGAGGACCATCCGGGCGTTCTCTTCGACGACAGCGCCGTGCTGTACCGGTATGAGGAACTCATGTTCCGGCTCGAAAGAGCCGTTCAGACCCAGGAGGATCTCCTCCTTGATCTGCGTTTCCGAGACACCACGGGCGGACCCCTATCAAACTGACGTACACCGCCGCTCAATCGCTCAATCGGTAGCTGGACGTCATGTTGTGACCGGGCTAGACTTGGCAGCCGTCACCCGGCTATGGAGGTTTGTTCATGAGTGTGAAGATCGAAGCCCGAGATCGCCGGCAACTGATGGATCGGTTCCTGCGCTACGTCAAGGTAGACACCCGTTCCGACGAGAGCTCCGAGTCGAGTCCGACAACCGAGAAACAGAAAGACCTCTCTCGGATCCTGCTGGACGAGCTCGGGGCTCTCGGCTGCGACGATGCCGAGATGAACGAGTGGGGCTACGTCTTGGCCTCGGTTCCTTCGAATCTACCGGAGGACCACCCGGCCGCCGGCAAGGTACCGACCATCGGCCTCATCGCCCACGTCGACACCTACTTCGGAACCTCCGGCGAGAACGTTCAACCGCAAATCATTCCCTCTTACGAGGGCGGCGACATCAAACTCGGCGCCGACCAGGTCCTCAAGACGGCGGACAACCCCAACCTCGAGCTCTGCCGCGGCCACACTCTCATCCACACCGACGGGACCACGCTTCTGGGCGCCGACGACAAGGCCGGAATCGCCGAGATCATGACTGTCATGGCGTGGATCAAGGATCATCCCGAGTTTCTCCACGGGCGGATCCGGGTCGCCTTCACCACCGACGAGGAGGTCGGCCGCGGAACCGATCACTTCGACGTGGAGGCTTTCGGAGCGGACTACGCCTACACCCTCGACGGGTCCGACCTCGGCGAGATCGAGGACGAGACCTTCTGCGCAGACACGGCAAATGTCACGGTCGTGGGCCACGACGTCCACCCGGGATACGCCAAGAACAAGCTCGTCAACGCCCTGCGGGTGACCGCGGCGATCATCGACGGCATCGACGAAAACCGCCTCCCCGAGACAACTGAGGATCGGGAGCCCTATCTCCATCCCTACATCTGTTCCGGCGACGTCTCGAAGGCCGAGCTCAAGGTTCTGGTCCGCGCCTTCTCGGTCGAGGAGCTCTCCGAGCGCGAGGCCCACCTCAACCAGGTCATCGCCGAGGTTGGTGAGCGCTTCCCAAAAGCCAAGATCAGCGTCCAAATCGAGGAGTCCTACCGCAACATGGCATACAAGATCCGCGAGGATTCAAAGGTCCTCGACTACGCCCTGGAGGCAGTCGAGCGGATCGGCGTGACCCCCAAACGCCAGGCGATCCGGGGCGGAACCGACGGCGCCCGGCTCTCGTACATGGGTTTGCTCACTCCAAACGTGTGGGCCGGGGGCCAGAACTTCCACTCGGTCCGGGAGTGGGTGTCGCTGGAATGGATGCAAAGCGCGGTCGAGGCGACGCTCGAGATCCTGACCGTGTGGGTGGAGAAATCGGCATAATCCTGAGATCAGAGAATCGGGCCAACCTAGCCCGCATTTCTCACCAGGTTTCGTCACGAGGGGCGCAAGGCGCAGTGCGTGTCTGCGCTCTCGCAAGATTTGGGAGCGAAGTCGTACTTGCGGTACATCGAGCGAGCAAATCGAGAAAGCGCAGACACGCGCTGTGTATTGTGCCCCACAGTAAAAAGATGGTGAGATATGCGGGCAAGAACATCGGAGAGCGTAAAAGGAGTAGGATCGTCCTACCGATGACCGACGAACGCATTCCCGTGATCGCCCGCGTCGAATGCCGTTCGGAGTCGACGGCTGAAGAGTATCCGGTCGCGGTATGGATCGGCGGAAAGCGACTCGAGATCGTCGAGGTGATCGACCGCGCCGTGATCTCAAGCGTCGAGGCCGGCCACCCCGTCCGACAACGGCTGCGCGTTGAGGTCGCGGACGGAACCCGCTGCGAGCTCGACCGCATCCTCCCCGAGGGAAGTTGGAAGACCTATCTCAACCACTGATAGGATCCGTTCAATGGATGGTTTCGACGACGACTACAGGGCCACATCCGGTCTCTTCGGCAAGCTCGAGGTCGTCCACACATGGGAAGGCCTCGGACAGGAACACCGCCACGGCGACGGCCCCACGGAACGCCATGGTCTGGCCGAGGCGGTACTGCGTCGCGCCTAGC
>JBGMRN010000102.1:0-10642 GCA_048061535.1 Thermoanaerobaculales bacterium
GTGTAGGGCTGGTCGGCCACGATCAGCTCCTGGATGCGATCCAGGAGCGGCTTCTGGGCGGCGAAGTCGGCGATGGCCGAGACCTCCTCCAAAAGCCGGTCGACCTCCGAGTTGGCGTAGCGCCCGAAGTTGAGCGTCGGTGTGCCCGGAGGGGAGCTGTGCCAGATCTCCCAAAGGTCGACCCGGGTCGGTTCCTGCCAGCGGTTGACCAGGGCGTCGAAGGAGCCGTCGTTCATGGCCGCCTGCATGGTGCCCCACTCGACGAAGCGCGGTTGCACCCGGATGCCCAGCGGGGCCAGGTCGCGCTCGATCATGAGGCAGATATCCTGCCGCACCTCGTTTTCGCTCGGCGCCAGGAGCTCGAACTCGAAGGCAACTCCGTCGCGGTCGAGGATCCCATCCTGGTCACTGTCGGTCCAGCCCGCTTCGGCGAGCAGCATTCGCGCGCCCTCGGGGTCGAACGGTAGCGGCTCGAGTTTTCGGTTGAAGGCCCACATGTTCGACAGCACCGGACCGAGGGAGGGTCGTGCGAAACCCTGAAAGACGACATCGATCAGGGTCTCGCGGTCGACGGCCATGCTCAGCGCGCGCCGCACGCGGCGGTCGGCGAACAACGGGCGATCGAGGTTCCAGCCGATGTGGGTGTAGGAGCGGTCCGGGTAGGCCACCAGGGAGAGGCGCGGGTCGGCGCGGACGCGGACGGCCTCGGCGGGCGGTACGAAGTTCAGAAAATCGATGCCGCCCGCGAGTAGCTGCGTGAGCAGGGAGGTTTTGGACGGCACGACCCGGAAGACCACGCGCTCGAGGCGCGGCCGGTCGGGCACGAAGTACTCCGGGTTGCGTTCGAGGACGATCTCCTGCTGCGGCGTATGCGCGGCCGGGAGAAAGGGGCCTGCGCCGACGACGAGGTCCAACCAATCGGTCTCCTCCCACCGTTCGTACGGGATCTCTCGCCATCGATGGGCCGGCACGATCGGGCCGTCGTTGACGTCCATCAGTTGGTAGGGATAGTCCCTGGTGAAGTGGTAGCGCACCGTGAAATCGTCAAGCGCCTCGACCCGCCGGATGGAGTCCGAAATATTCATCCACGCCCATGCGACCTCGGGAGCGTTCTGGGTGTGAAAGCTGAAGACCAGATCCTCCGAGGTCACGCCCACGCCGTCGCTCCAGACGGCATCCTGCCGGAGGTGGAAGGTGAGCGCCAGCCGGTCCTCCGACCACTCCCAGGATTCGGCGAGGGATGGGGCGAAGGACGGGGGATGCCGGCGGTAGTCCACCTGCTCGACCGCGAGGGACGGGTAAACGAGGCTCAACACCTCCTCCGAGCGGAGATCATCCGCGAGGAACGGATTCCAGCTCTGGATGTCCGAGAGCACGCCGACGACCACGGTGTTGTTCGGCGGCTGCGTTCCCGGTCCCGCCGGGCCGCACGAGACGATGAAGGTCAAGGCCGTAACGAGGAGAGCCGATCGGCTGTTCATGTAGCTATGGTAACCCGCCGACGGACGGGTTGCCCGCGTTTGGGCACGATGGGACAGGGCCGCTGCGAGGTCGGTAGCGCATCTCCGGAACGAACGAAGAAGACACCAAGACGTCACGAAGAAGCCCACAGATCACACTGATAAACGGAGATTTTCATCCAGAAGACAACGCAGAGACGCAGAGCCGCAGAGGAAGGTCCCGACGCGAACCGGCCGGGCGCTTGGCGGTCTGAAGACCGCTTGCCGGGAGCGCGGAAGGGGCCGTTCCGAACGCGAGCGTTCCTCACGTCTCCCTTCCCCGCCCCCCGCCGCGCCTGTGGCGCGGCTGCCCGGCCTCGAAGCCTGGAGAGACTTACCAGAACCTCTGATTCGGGCGCGGACACGAAGACGGGCACGGGCACTGCGCCGGAGACGGGTGTAATATTCCCCCCCTGTGAGGGAGGACACGATGGCCGGGTTGGCGCTGATATCGGTATCCGACAAGACAGGCCTCGATCGTTTGGGGTCGGAGCTCCAACGGCTGGGATTCACGATTGTTTCAACCGGGGGAACGGCACGCGCGCTGCGTGGTTTCGGGTGTGAGGTGGTCGACGTGGGAGACCACACAGGATTCCCGGAGATCCTCGACGGGCGGGTGAAGACCTTGCACCCGCACGTCTTCGCCGGGATCCTGGCAGCTCCGACTCCCGATCATGTAGCTCAGCTGGCGGATCGGGGAATCCCTCCGATCGACCTCGTGGTCGTCAACCTCTATCCCTTTCGCCGAACCGCGTGTCGGCAGGGCGTCGCCCTCGCCGAGGCGGTGGAACAGATCGACATCGGTGGGCCGAGCCTGTTGCGAGCAGCGGCCAAGAACTATCGGCGGGTGACGGTCCTCGTCGACCCAGGAGATTATCAGGCGGTTCTCGAGGAGCTGGCTTCGGGGGAGGTGTCCGGAGACACCCGGAGAAGGCTGGCGCTCAAGGTCTACCGCCACACCGCGGCCTACGACGCCGCGATCGCCGCCCAACTGCCGAGATTGATGGGAGAGGAGCGTCCGGCTGCAGCCGCGGTGGTGGCGGAGGACTTACTGGCGAGCAACGAGATCGAGCTGCGATACGGCGAGAATCCTCACCAGTGGGGGGTGCTCGCCCGCAGCGAACCGGGGGCTGGTCTCGCCGGCGCGCACCAGCGCCAGGGCAAGGCGCTCTCATACAATAACCTCGGTGACGCCACCGGGGCGTGGCGACTGATTTGGGATCTTCCCGGTCCCGGAGTGGCGGTGATCAAGCACGCCAACCCGTGTGGAGTGGGGCTGGACGAAAATATGGCCGAGGCCTTCCGCAAGGCCCGGGCCACCGATCCCATCTCGGCCTTCGGCGGCGTTATCGCGGCCAACCGGGCGGTTGACGGCGCCTTCGCAGAGGAGGTAGTGGAGCAGTTTGCCGAGGTGGTGGTGGCGCCGCGGTACGACGGGGCGGCGCTGGAGGTCTTGTCGCGGAAAAAGAACCTGCGGGTACTCGAGGCGGAGGCATCCTCCTCCGGCGGTTTGGTGGTGCGGAATATCGACGGAGGCTATCTCATCCAGGCGGCGGATTCCGGGTGGGACGGGGAGGAACGGGAGGTGGCGACCTCGCGTTCCCCCGATGCAGACGAGGAACGAGCCATGGAGCTCGCGTGGTGCGTGGTCAAGCACGTTGGGTCCAACGCCATCGTTGTCGGCGCCCCGGACCGGATCCTCGGTATCGGGGCGGGTCAGATGAGCCGGGTGGACGCGGCCAAGATCGCGGTCGCCAAAGCAAGGGAGATAGGCCATGACCTCGAAGGAAGCGTCGCGGCGTCCGACGCCTTTTTCCCCTTCCCGGACGGGGTCGAGACCCTCAACGCGGCGGGGGTCCGGGTCGTGATCCAGCCCGGAGGCTCGATTCGCGACGGCGACGTCGTTGATGCCTGCAATCGGCTGGGAATGGCGATGATCATGACCCGGCGTCGCCACTTTCGTCACTGAAATCACCGTGCTACGATGGGGGCGCAAAGTTATTCAGTTCGGGCGGGAGGCTTGTGATGGCGCAGTCGAAAGGAAACGAGGTGGTGCTCCGTTTCCGCGATGGTCACACCACCCGCGGTTCGCTGACCAGAGAATTCACGCCGCGCGACTCCGCGATCGAGGCCGAGACCGGCGACGGTGAGATGTTACGGATCAACATATCGGACCTGAAGGCTGTCTTCTTTCTCAAAGACCCCGGTCGTCGAGACGCCGAGTTCGAGATCGGCGGCGCCGAACGCCCGGTTGCCGGAGCCCCGGCTCGGGTCGAGTTCTTCGACGGAGAGGTCATCCATGGACGGGTCCAGGAGTACACGATGGAGAACAGCGGTTTCTTCCTCTACCCGGCCTCTCCCGGCAGCAACAGCGAAAAAGTCTTCGTCGTCGCGCAGGCCCTGCATACTCTCAGCCTCGAGGGGTGAGATCCACCACATGAACGCCGGACGGTATCTCGGGGCGGCGGTTGCCGTGGCCGTGATCTTCCCGGGCGTAGCTTTGCCGCAGGACAGCGGGAGAACGAATCTCGAGGCCCTTGGCCAGGCCCTTCGCGCAGGAGTGGTGTGGCGGGCCGACTATCGGCAGGAGTACGTCGCCGAAGGGATGAGCGAGGGTGAAAAGCTGGCCGGCGTCGTCTGGGTGGCGTGGCCCGACCGCGCCCTCTTCCGCTCCGGCGAGCCGGTGACGCGGCAAATGGGGCTCGAGGGCCGGCGCGTGCGGTTGCTGGACCTCGAAGTTCCGAGCTGCGACGAGCACCTTCTCAATGACGAAGAGTGGGCGCGGGTGCCGCTGGCGGCGGTGCTCGATCCGGCTGGCGCGACAGACCATTTCACAGTGCTCGGCTCCGGCGAACGGGGCTTTGTGCTCGTGCCGCGACAGCCCGGAGGGGTGGACCGCGTCGAGGTGGTGCTCGGGAAGAAAAACCTTCCCCGAGAGGTTGTTGTGATCGATCCCCAAGGGGCCACGAACCGCCTCTATTTCACCGATTGGCGGACCACGGACGCGCCTCCGGAGGGAAGATGGCTGCCCGAGGCGCCCCCCGATCTCGAGTGCGTGGGGGATTGACGATACTGCCCGTCTCCGTGCCCGTCGCAATCTGGCGCGCGCGCCATCTCACGGACGGATGACGGCCCTCGCGACGAAGCCCTCCGTGCAGCGGCCCGCCGACAAATCCGAAATCCTAACCTCCTGACCCCCTAACCCGCACTTCTTACCAGATTTCGTCGCGAGGGGCACAAGACGCTGTGCGTGTCTGCGCTCTCGCAAGGTTTGGGAGCGAAGTCGTACTTGCGGTACATCGAGCGAGCAAATCGAGAAAGCGCAGACACGTGCTGTGTATTGTGCCCCACAGCAGAAAGATGGTGAGAAATGCGGGCTAACCCTCACTCCCAGAAACTCGGTGTTTTGTCGGCGTGCGGCCCGGGTCGAGCGGCCCTGTCGTTGCCCTCAGACCGGGTGTGCGGCTACAATGCCGGGGCTCGTCGGCAGAATCGAAAAGCACGGCGTGGCTGGATCTTGGAGGTCTATCGTGAAGATACCGTCGCTCGTTCTCAAGCAGCTCTATTCCTACGGCAGCCTTGAAAAATGCCCCGAGGGGGTGAGGTTCAGCCTGAAGAATCGGCTCAGCGACGCAATCGTGACCGGTGTCAGGGAAATCACGATTGACGGAACGGCGCTCCCTATGGAGGTCGTGCAGTTCGAGTTGGGCGACGAGAGCTTTGATGCCGTTGGGGTGAACTCGGAACAACCGATCACGTTTCCTCTGGGCAAGATCATGACGGTGCTGTGGAAAGGGGCTGACCTCGAAATCGGGAAGCACGCGATCAGCGTCAGCTTCGAGTCCTCACCCTTCGGCAATCTCGCGTTCTCGGTCAAGGACGCCATTCGCGAGCGGAAGGAAGAGCGGCTCAGGGTGCCCTACGACCGGGAAGACGACTTCAGCAAGGGGATCATCCAGGAGCGGCAAGAATTCGCGCGCTCTCTGAGCGGCGTGGAGCTCGAGCACGTGGCGAAGTACTCGTTCGATCCGTCGATCGCCAACGGCAACATTGAGAGCTTTTTCGGAGTCGCGCAGGTTCCTATCGGGCTTGCGGGACCGATCAAGGTCAACGGTGAATACGCAAAGGGTGATTTTCTGGTGCCGCTGGCAACCACCGAGGGAACGTTGGTCGCGTCGTACAACCGCGGCATCAAGGTGCTGAATCTCTCGGGGGGGGTCACCTGTACGGTGTCCGACGATCGCATGCAGCGGGCGCCGGTCTTCGTCTTCGAGTCCGCGCGGGAAGCGCGTGAGTTTCGCAATTGGGTGAATGAGCACATGGACGGTATCCGTCAAACCGCTGAGGCGACGTCGAGCGTCGCCAAACTCCTCGACATCGACATCTTTCTCGCCAGCAAGTTCGCGTACCTGCGATTCAACTTCGCAACCGGTGACGCGGCCGGACAGAACATGGTCGGGCGGGCCACCTTCGCTGCCTGTTCGTGGATATTGGACAATCTCGACAACGTCAAGCGCTTCTACCTCGAGTCGAATCTGGCCACCGACAAGAAGCATTCGCAGATCAACATCATGCGCACCCGGGGCAAGCGGGTGATCGCTGAGGCTGTGGTCAGCCGAGATGTGCTGGTTCAGCACATGCGCGTGGAGCCGGAGAGCCTCCAATACCACGCCCAGGTCTCCAACGTGGGCTCGTTCCTTTCCGGCGCCAACAACAACGGCGCGCACTCGCCGAACGGGATTACCGCCATGTTCATCGCCACCGGGCAGGATGTGGCCAATGTCGCAGAATCCTCCTCGGGAATTCTCTACACCGAGATCACTCCGGAAGGCGACCTGTACATGTCGCTCACCATTCCTTCGTTGATCGTCGCCACCTTCGGTGGTGGGACCTCGCTTCCGACCCAGAAGGAGTGCCTCGAGCTGATGGATTGCGTCGGCAAGGGCAAGGTCAGGAAACTGGCGGAGATCATCGCCGGTGTGGCGCTGGCTGGGGAGGTTTCGCTGGGTTCTGCGATCTCCTCGCTCGACTGGGTTTCGAGCCACGAGAAGTACGGCCGCAACCGGTGAGATATGTGGGCTAGGTGATGGAGGAAACCCCTGTAGCGGAGTCGGGTCAGCGGCCCGAACCGCGGAGGAAGGCAGACCGGCGGGCTTACATCAACATTCCGGGCCTCGCCCGCCGCGGTCGGACCACCGCCCGCCAGATCCTGTCTCTGATCCTCGGTGGATTCGTGGCGTCGACGGAATCGAGTCGTCGCCGCGGAGGACGGGGTCTGTTCTTTCGGATGCGGGAGGCCTTCGCCTGGCTCTGCCTTCGATTCGTGGATCCCGAGATCGCGAGGCAGCCGTTCCCGGTTCAACTTCGGCTGCGGCTGGAGATGCTCGGCCCCACCTACGTCAAGCTGGGACAGGTCCTGAGCCTGCGCCAGGACATCCTGCCCGGGTCGGTGACTTCGGAGCTGAGAAACCTGCTCAGCGATCTGTCGCCCGTGCCCTTCGGCGAGATTCGGGAGGTGGTCGAGCGCGACCTTGGACACTCTGTCGATGAGGTCTTCGTTGAGCTGGACCCGGAACCGCTGGGCTCGGCTTCGATCGCGCAAATCCACCGCGCACGGCTTGCCTCCGGGGACCAGGTGATCATCAAAGTTGTCAAGCCGGGAATCCGGGACCTGCTCTACCGTGATGCCACCCTTCTCCGTATTACCGCGCGCTTCCTGCAGCTCATCATCCCCCGCTTCCAACCGAAGCGCATGATCTACGAATTCTGCGATTACACGCTGCGCGAGGTCGAGATGGAGATCGAGGCGGAGAATGCCGAGACCTTCGCCGACAACTTCGCCGACATGCCGGATGTGGTCTTCCCGCGAATCTACAGGGAGTTCTCAGCTGAAAGTGTGCTCTGCATGGAATTCCTGGACGGGATTCGCCCGGACGACGAAACCGTGCTCTCTTTCCCGATCGCGGAACGCCAACGGATCATCGACCTCGGCGCCAAGGCGATCATCCGGATGCTCTACCAGGATGGTTTCTTCCACGCCGATCTCCATCCGGCGAATATGATGGTGCTGCCCGATGTGAGAATCGGCTTCGTCGATCTCGGTATGGTCGGGTATTTCGACCCCGAGCTGCGGCACAACCTCCTCGAGGTTTTCTTCTCTCTGGTCATGGAGGATTTTGACGGGGCGGCTCGGCACCTGGCTGCCGTCTCCCATACCGAGGCCGGCTCGGATATTGCGGGATTCCGACGGGCGGTCAAGGAGGTGGCTCGGAGGTGGCGGCGTCAGGCTCGTTTCGAGGACTTCTCCCTCGCTTTCCTGATTCTCGAGTGCATCCAGTTGGGAGCACGCTACCGGCTTTATTTCCCTGTGGAGATGGTGCTCATGGTCAAGGCCCTGGTTACCTACGAGGGGGTGGGCTACCTGCTCGATCCGGATTTCAACGTTGCCGAGGTCTCCCAGCGGTACGTCGGTGAGATCTTCCGCAGCGAGTTCTCACCACGTCGGCTGATCAGCGAGGGTTTTCGGATGGCGCCGGATCTCTTCGACGCAATCTCCAAGATGCCGCTGTTGGTGTCTGAGGGGTTGGGCATGCTCGAAGAGCGAACCCAGAGGCGCCCTCAACGTCCGCTCACCGGGGTTCGGGCGACCCTCTTTGGCGGGGCGTGCCTTGTCGCGGGGGCCATCCTGATCGGCCTGGACGGACCATGGCCTCTGGCCGCGCTGTTGTTCACCGTTGGGCTCCTGCTGCCACTCCGTCGCGGTGACTAACCGCAATTCACATCTCTGAATCCCGGATTCAGAGATGTGAATTGCGGCGCCTTGTTTTCGCCACAATCCGCCTCGGAATCGCCGCAAACGAGCATCTTGCGAACCGAATAGTGAGCTCTCATGAGATCGAACCGGAAGGCCGGAAGAAGTCCTTTGAAAAACGCTGATGATCATTTACGATGCTGATCCGAGGGTACGTGCCCTCGATGCTGTGGCGAGCGAATCGATGGGGGGCGTCGGGACGTGCAAGAGATCGAAACCCAAGTGAGCAAGTCGAACAGCAACCAGATCCTGTTTCCGATGGCGGTCGGGGTTCTTTTCCTCGCCGTGTTGGTAGCAGGGGCTTTCCTGGGCTGATCTGATTCGGCTGAGGCAGAGTGACCGTACGTGGGCAATCCGCGTGCGTTGATGCAGTCGATGTGATTCTGGAAATCAAATCACTGGCAAAGTCCGCTCATCGCGGGTTGAAATCAATCACATAATCCCCATCGACGATCAAGCGCAGCGGCTCGCTTTCTCCAACGTCGAGGGTGACCCGTGTCGCTCTCACCCGGGGTTGGAGTTCGGGGAGGAAGACATGGTCCTGGTGGATCACCGCCTCGGGCCGTGAGAAGTCCGACGGACCCACTTGGCCGCCGAAGTGCTCGCTGCGACCGAAAGCGAGGTGGAGGCCGAGCTTCTCGTCGAGCAGGACCTCTCCGATGGGAGTAATCCCGAAGTCAGCGAGCACGCCGAGCCCGAGCTCGGCGAGGTTCCCGCGGGCGGGCTCGGCGGCGAGCCGGTCCGACTCCGCTCGGGACTCCGGCCCGTCCGAGAGGATTCTGACCGCCCGGTTCTCCTCGATTGCGAAGACAACGACTTCGTCGCCGAGCTGTACCGGGAGGGTACCGCTGCTCGCGGTGGGGTCGTTCTCGCACTCCCCTTCATAGGGAACGATGTATGCCTCGCCGGAGGGGAGGTTGCCGGCCTTTCCAGGTTCTGGAAGCAGACCGCCAGACGCGTGTCCGGTGCGATGGCGGAGGTCGAGGTGAAGGTGATGCTCCGTCGACCCATCGACCACGAACAGGAAATCCGCGCCGACGCTCCGATCGAGGAGTTCTTTGAGGAAATGGACACGGCGGTTGATTTCGGTGTAGTCCAGCCGCAGGGCGGGGACCATCTCAGGTGAGAAACCGGGCATCGTCGCGGCACGACAGCCAAATTTCGGCGCCAGCACCTTGAGCGGGGCGGTGGCTGAGAACTCGGTGGGGGCGATCACGATCGAGTGGGTTGTGAGAATCGACGCCATCCGCTCCTCGGGTTGTCCGGTGAGCCCGGCGCAAGCGTCGGGGAGAGGCGCACCGGCGGGCCATCGCCAGGCTGCATCCGGCAGGTCGGCGTTGTTTCCCTTGACGTTGCGGTAGAGGTAGAGATCCACATCAAGATCGTGGTCATCTCGTGCGGCGCCCAACTCCCGGGCCCACCCTGCGGCCAACTCCCGCCGCACCTTCCACCGGGTGTTGTCGGGCGCCTTGTCGTCGGGAAGGTCGATGATGATGGCCAACGCGCGGTCCTCGGGACGGGGCGCGAAGACCCGTTGGACGAGCTCGGTGAGCTCGCGGGCGCTGAGTCGGTCGGGTGTCACGCGAAACCTCCTGCGGTCTGGTTTTCGGCTCCACATGGTAGCGTGATTTTTGAATTAGGAATGAGGAATCAGGAATTAGGAATTGGGAATTCCTAATTCAATCAATGATTTCCACGGTGATTTCATCGTACCAGTCGATCGACCCGGGAAGACCGATGGCAAGGTCGGTTGAGAAGCCGCGGCGCACGCCCTCGAACGGATGGCCGCGGACCGACTGAATCAGGTCCCCTTCTCGCCAGCCGGTGATCTCGAACCACAGGTCGAGAGAACTGAGGTCGCGGGAGCAGCGATTGACGACGTTGATATCTACCTTGACATGAACCGATGGTCGAAAGACCTGGATCGAGGTCCATGAGTACGTGACACACTCGGAGATAAGGGGAGTGGGTCGTGGCGAAGGCCGGACCGCCGGCGGCGCGGTGGGCCACGGGGTCGGAGTCGGAGCTGGATAAGATGTGACGACCCAGCCACTGCGCTGCTCGATCGAAAGGGCGGTGGGAGTCGGGGAGGGCGATTGCGACGGGGTTGTGGTCGGTGCTTGAGGGAGAGGTGGGGGAGGCGCCTCCTCCTGGCGCGGGAGCAGCACGAGGAATGCGGTCAGGAGAAAAATGGCCGCAACAGCCACAAACAACAGAGAGGGCCGGTTTCCTCCTCCACGTCGGGCGCTCGAGACTCGAAATCCACGGAGGGGGTCGTTCAGAATGGCCTCCTGCAACAACCCTAGCGCACTTGCGCGCAAGCTCTCGTCTG
>JBGMRN010000103.1:0-10621 GCA_048061535.1 Thermoanaerobaculales bacterium
CCGCCGTGAATTTCTTTACCACATCAGGTCGACCTTGAGCAGCTCGGCGGCCGCGGCGGCCTCGACCGGCATCGAGAAGAGGTGGCCCTGGCCGAGGTCGCAGTGCATCTCCAGCAGACGCTTGAGCTGCTCCGAGGCCTCGATGCCTTCGGCGATGACCCGCAGGTCGAGCTCATGCGCGAGTCGGCTGATCGTCTCGACGCTGCTCCAGCGATCGCCGTCCTCTCCCAGACCGGCGAGGACCGAGCGATCGATCTTGAGGGTCGAAACCCCACGCGCGCTCATTTCGCCGAGGAGGACGACGCTGCCGCCGAACTCCTCGACGCAGAGCTGGACGCCCAGGGCGGCGAAGCCTTCAAAGGTTTCCAACACGCCGGTCTCGCCAAGGTCCCGCATTTGCACGTCGAGCATCAAGCGGGAGGCCTCGAGATCGGTCTGGCGGAGCACCCGGGCGACGGTCTCCACGATGTCCGGCTGCTGGAGCTGGAGCCGGCTGAGATTGACGCTGAGAAAGAGCTCCTCCGGCGCGGTCCCGTCTTCATTCCAGGTCTGCATCTGGCGGCACGCCGTCTCCAGCACCCACTTGCCCATGGGAACGATCAGACCGCTCGCTTCGGCGACGTCGATGAACTGCGCCGATGCGACGACTTCGTCCTCCCGCCGTTGCCACCGCATCAACGCCTCGAGACCGATGATCTTCCCCTCGCGCAACGAGGCGATGGGCTGGTAGTACACGCGGAGCTCGCCGTCGCGGAAAGCACCCCTGAGGTCGTTCTCGACCATCATTGCCCGTTCGGCACGTTCGCCCAGCTCGGGATCGAACAGGACCCAACAGCCCCCACCGAGCTTCTTGGCGCGATGGGCTGCTGCCTCCGCCTCCCGAACCACGGCTTCGGGCTCAACCCCGCCCTCGACAACCGTGGCGCCGATGGACATCGAGGGGTAGAGGCGGTGGCCATCGACCAAGAAGGGATTCTGCATCTCCTCGAGCAATCCGACGGCAACGACCTCCGCCTGATCAGGGGCGTAGACCGGATGCAGCAACACCGCGAACCCGTCCCCCCCGAGACTGGCAAGGAACGAGCTCGAACCGAGGATCTTCTGCAACCTCTTGGTGAGAGCCTGAAGCAGAAGCTGAGCCGCCCGGTGGCCGACCCCGTCCCTGATCGTTCGGAACCGGTCGAGGTCGAGAGCGAGCAGAGCGATACCTGCGTCGCCCTTCCCCAGCTTCTCTTCGAGGTGCTCGAGCAGGGCGTCGCGGTTGGGAAGCCCGGTGACCGGATCGTGGAAGGCGTCGTGGAGGAGCTGTTCTTCCACCCGCTGCCGTTCGGTGACGTTGAGGAGCGACACGACCGTCCGTTCGGAGCCGGGCAGGATCGCCTCGGTGGACGCCACGTGCAGGATTCGGCCCTCGCGGTCGATGAAATCGAAGCGCGAGGTCTCGGGTTCGGAAGCGCCATCCTCGAGACGACGCTTGTGCTGCTTGCGGATTCTCTCGACATCGTCCCGGGCGATGAACTCGGTCCAAACCATCCGTTCTTCGATCTCTTCCCGCGAGTAGCCGGAAAGCTCCACAAACGCGGAGTTGACCATCGACACGGTGTCGTCGGCATCGATGATGGCGGTGGCCGCATTGGTCACCTCGAAGATGGTCCGGTAGTGGTCATTCGCCTGCTGCAATGCCTCCTCGCCCCGGCGGGCCAAGGTCACGTCCTCGGCGATGCCGTCGATGAAGTGAGCGCCATCCTCGGTGGTGTCGAGGGTCTGGGTGAGGGCCACCCACGCCGTGGCACCGTCCGGACGCGTCATCGGCACCTTGGAGTCGCGAACGTGCCCGCCCTCCATCAGACGTTTCATCAACTCCGACCGGTCAGAGTAAAAAACGCCGAGGCCGACCTTGTTCGCTTGCTCCAGGGTATCCACCCCGAGGAGGCGCAGGAAGGCCGGGTTCGCCTCTTCCAGCACACCCTCGGCTGTAGAGCGGAAGACGCCCACGTTGAGCCGGTCGAGAAGGACCTGCAGGCGCTCTTCGAGCGAAACGACCCGATCCTCGTAGTCGATCAACTGGAGGGCCGACCGGACCGCCGAGGTGAATCGAGTGGCGTGCTCGGCGGCCCCGGCCACGTACGCGTCCAGGCCCTCCTCCATCGCCGCCGCCGCCAGCGCCTCGTCTTCGACGTCGCTGATCATGATCACCGGGATTCCGGGCCGCAGGCTCTTGACCGCGGTAAGGACCTCGAGTCCGGAAGACCAGTGCAGATCCTGGGCGGTGATCGCGAGGTCGAAATCCGGCTCCTTGATAGCACGGAAGAACCCAACGTGGTCGCTGATCTCCTCGACCTCGACGGTGTCGAATCCCGCCGCCAGCGCGGCGCCCAGCTTGCGCCGCGACGAGCCGTCGTCGTCGATCAGCAGCACACGGATTCGGTTGCGATCGCTCCCGCGGCCCTCAGTTTTCGCTTCAACCTCCAGATCGTCCTCCAGATCATCCACCCCCGCCGGGGCGAGTGATCCATTCTACCTCACGGGTTTCCCCCGGAATGCGGATGATCGCTTGTTTCCGCATCGAGAACCGCGCTGTCCCCTCCAGCGTTGCCGGGTTAAAACGGCGAGAATCCGCCCTGCTCCCAGAAGTCCTGCCGTACCCCGTGATAGAGCGCCTGAAGAGCATCGAGGTGCTGTTGCTCCCAGTCGGCAAGGAAACGGTAGAAATCCCGCACCTCGTCCTCGGCGGCGTTGTCAGCCGCTCCCGAGAAGTACCGGATCGCATTCGACTCGAGGGTCATCCCGATGGAGAGCACTCCGAGCTCGAGCTCGGCGCCCTTCGCCTGGCGCTTGAAGTTCTCGGTGAAGATGGTCGACGAGAATGCCTGGAGATCGGGGTCACGGCGATCGATGTTGAAGGCCGCTACACCCTTGTCCTCGTAGGCGCCCATCACGCCCTGCAGATACGCCTTGTGCTGGATCTCGTCCCGGGCCAGCTTGTCGAAGAGCACCTGCACAGCGGGTTTGGTCGCGCGGTCGGCGGCCATCGAGTAAAAGGTGTAGCCGTCGACCTCGATCTGGTAGGCCTTCTTCAGGATCTCGCGAATTTCATCGTTGTCATGCGTCATCGGTTTCCTCCCGCGTCCGAGTCCGCGCCCGAATCAGACTCCCCCTTCGAATGCGAACGCCTCCCGATCCAGAGGTTCCGGGGGGATCGCAGCTTCCTCGACCGGCACCCAGGCGATGGCCCCGGTCGGACAGAAAGGCACGCACCGCGGGTCGCCGCCGCAGAGGTCGCACTTCTGTACACAATGGTAGGCCTCATCCCACAGCATGTTGCCGAAGGGACAGGCGGCCACGCACATCCGGCAGAGGATGCACCGATCACGCGCCATCTCGATGGCGCCGGTCTCCGAGTTGCGCACCAGCGCCTCGGTCGGACAGACCGCGACGCAGGCTGCATCGTCGCACTGGAAGCAGATCACCGGCGTCCCCATCTCCGGTCCGCGGCGGTGGATGTTGATGCGGGTCTTCGCCGGCCGTCCCTCGCTGCCGTGGGCGAAGGCGCAGGCCAGCTCGCACTTGCCGCAGGCGATGCACCGTTCGACCGAGACCTTGTAGATCATGCGCATCTGGAAGCTCCCGCGGCGGTGCCAGGCTGAAGCCTGGCACCCCTCCCATCGCCCGCAAGGGCGCCTCGCGCATTTCATTTGATCACCTGCAGTTTCTCGAACGTTGTCGCCATCTGGCGCCGTTTTGTCCGGTCCGAGGTCTCGAAGTAGGTCATGGGAACGCCGCTACGCTCGGCGAAATGCTCAGCCTGGGCCCTGGTGATCATCGCTTCCCCCGTCTTCGGGTCGCGCAGCATCTCGAACTCCTTGCCCCAGATCTCCCGGCGAGCATTCGAGGTCTGATAGGGGATGCAATCGGTGGGACAGACCTCGGCACAGGCCAGGCAGCCGATGCAGTCGGGCGGCGCCTGGTGGAACGGCGGCGCGATCTCACGTCCCCAGCCGCGGTTGATGCTGGAGATCGCCGACACGCCAATATGATCGCAGACCCGGGTGCACAGCCCACAGAGGATGCAGTCGTCGGGCTCGGGGTTGGGGGCGTACGAGGTCTCGATGACGCCGTGGTCCCTGGCCATCCCCTGAATCAGAGGCGTTTCCGGACAGCGGGCGAGGAGCAGGTCGAGGACCACTCGGCGGGTGTCGATGATCCGCTCGGTGTCGGTCACGACGGTCATCCCGTCCTCCACCGGGTGGTTGCAGGAGGTCACCACCTTGAACCAGTCGTCGTCCCAGCTCGCCAGCGACATGTCGACTACGCACAGGCGGCAGCCGCCCCACGGTTCGAGGCCGTCGAACTGGCACAGAGTCGGAATCTCCACCCCGGCCGCGCGCGCGGCATCGAGGATGGTGGCGTCGTCGGCCACCGTCACCCGGCGTCCGTTGATCGTCAGCGTCGGCATCACACCACCTCCGCCTTCTCGAGCTCCACCTTGGGGAAGGTCCTGATCGCGTTCGTCGGACAGACGTCGAAGCAGGCGCCGCAGGAGATGCAGGCATCGTGGTGGATGAGGTGTTTTTCCTTCACCACCCCGGTGATCGCATCCACCGGACACGCCTTGAAGCAGGCATGACAGCCGTCGCACTCGTCCTCGATGATCTCGTACGCGGTCAGCTCGCGGCAGATCCCCGCCGGACAGGCCTTGTCACGGATGTGGGCCTCGTACTCGGACCGGAAATACCTCAAGGTCGACAGCACCGGGTTGGGCGCCGACTTGCCGAGCTCGCACAGGCTGCCAAGCTGCATCCCCGCCGCCAGACGCTCGATGCGTTCGATGTCTCCCTCGGCTCCGCGCCCCGCCACCAGATCGTCGAAAATGGTCAGCATCTGTTTGAGACCCTCGCGGCAGGGGGTGCACTTTCCGCAGCTCTCCTCCTCGAGGAAGGCGAGGAAGTAGCGCGACACGTCGACCATGCAGGTGCGGTCGTCCATGACGATCATGCCGCCCGAACCCATCATCGAGCCCGCCTCGGTGAGCTTCTCGTAGTCCACCGGCAGGTCGAGGAGCTCCTCGGGAACACAGCCCCCGGAGGGCCCGCCGGTCTGCACCGCCTTGAACGGACGGTCGCCGAGGGTGCCGCCGCCGATGTCAAAAATGATCGTGCGCAGGGTGGTGCCCATCGGCAGCTCGATGAGGCCGGTGTTCTTGACCTTGCCGACCAGCGAGAACGCCTTGGTCCCCTTCGACCTC
The DNA here is from genome assembly GCA_048061535.1 of Thermoanaerobaculales bacterium. Taxonomy (GTDB): domain Bacteria; phylum Acidobacteriota; class Thermoanaerobaculia; order Thermoanaerobaculales; family Sulfomarinibacteraceae; genus Sulfomarinibacter. The sequence continues at coordinate 5,246 of JBGMRN010000103.1, forward strand.
TCGGTCCCCATGGAGGCGAACCACTCCCCTCCGAGCTCGATGATGGCGCCGATGCCGGCGAGCGTCTCGACGTTGTTGAGCACCGTTGGCAGGTCGAAGAGCCCCTTCTCGGTCGAGTGCACGTACTTGGCCCGGGGCTCGCCGGTCTTGCCCTCGAGCGAGCGCATCAGGGCCGAGGACTCGCCGCAGACGAAGGCGCCGCCGCCGCGCGAAATCTTGATGCCGAAGTCGAATCCGGAACCCATGATGTTCTCGCCGAGCAACCCGTACTTGCGCGCCTCGGCGATGGCGATCGTCAGGTTGACGACCGCCAGCGGGTACTCGTCGCGGACATAGATATAGCCTTCGTGGGCGCCAACCGCGTAGGCGCCGATGACCATCCCCTCCAGGATCGAGTGCGGGTCGCCCTCCATGATCGAGCGGTCCTTGAAGGCGCCCGGGTCGCCCTCGTCGCCGTTACACAGCACGAAACGCCGGTCGCCGGGAGCGTTCCTGCACGATTTCCACTTGCGGGCGGTGTCAAAGCCCGCTCCGCCCCGCCCCCGCTGGCCCGAGGCCGCAACCTCCTCCAAGACCTGCTCCGGGCTCATCTCGAAAAGGGCCTTGCCGAGGCCCGCGTAAGCGCCCTCGGCGAGGGCGTCGAGGATGTCGGTGGGATCGATCCGGCCGATGTTGCGCATCGCTACCCGGACTTGGTGCATGTAAAACGGGATTTCCTCGTACAGCTCGATGCGTTTGCCGTCAACCGGGTTCTTGTAGAGGAGGGCGGGAATGGTCTCGCCGCCGATCACGGTCTTCTCGACGATCTCGCCGACCTGCGCCGGCTTGACCTTGGTGTAGAGGATCCCCGAAGGCTGCAGCGCCACCAGTGGCCCGCGCTCGCAGAACCCGTGGCAACCGGTCGATTTGACCAGGAGCCCCACCGATTCATCCATGCTCCGCTTGGCCACCTCTCCGGCAAAGGCCTCCGCCACCTTCGCAGCTCCCGAGGCGAGACAGCCCGTCCCGCAGCAGACGAGGATCTTGTTCTCGCAGCTCCCGGAGGCCTCCTCGGCCTGTCTCCGCAACGCCTCGAACTGGTCCTGGGACTCAATTCTCATGGTCGTTGCTCCCTCCGGCCAGGTACTTGGCCATGCGCGCGGGCTTGGCGCCGCCCCGGTACCTCTCACCGACGATCATCACCGGCGCCATCGCACAGGCGCCGACGCAGTTGACCGTCTTGAGGGTGAACTTGAGATCCTCGGTCGTCTCTCCGGGGCCGATGCCGAGCTCGCGCTCGAGCTCCTCGACGAGCTGGCCGGCGCCGCGGATGTGGCAGGCGGTGCCGGTGCAGACCTTGACGATGGTGTCGCCCTGGGGCTCGAGGGCGAAGGCCTTGTAAAACGTCGCTACTGAAAAGACCTTGGCCAGGGGCACGTCGAGGGCCTCGGCAACCCGCACGAGCACGTCACAGGGCAGGTAGTTGTAGGCCCGGTGGACGTCCTGCAGAACCTGGATCAGCGCCGGCTCCTCGAGAGGATAGCGTTCCAGGATTTCCTCGGTCATGCTGGGGTCGACTGATACGTGCTCGGCCATATGCCTCCCTTAACCCGAGTTGGGCGATTCTGCCGCATGCGCTTCGCCCAGCTCGTAACCCTTGCGCAGCGCCTCGATGTTGACCTCGATCACCGCCGGCTTGGCGGCGAAGGTCTCGCGGATGACCTCCTCGATGCGCTCGAGGCCGACGGCCTTGGTGGCGCCGAGATAGGCCCCGAGGGCGACCATGTTGGCGCCCCGAGGGTTGCCCAGTTCGGTGGCCATCTCATTGGCTGGAACCATAATCACCTTCAAGTCGTCGCGCTCGGCGCCACGGTCGATCAGCGAGGAATTGATCAGCAGCAGCCCGCCGGGACGGATGTCGGGCTCGAACTTCTCCAACGACGGCAGGTTCATCGCCACCACCGCCCGCGGCGAACGAATCACCGGCGAGCCCACCGGACGATCGGAGATCACCACCGTGCAGTTGGCGGTTCCGCCGCGCATCTCGGGGCCGTAGGACGGGAGCCAGGAGACCTCCCTGCCCTCGTGCATGCCCGCGTAGGCGAGCATCTTGCCGATGAGCAGGACCCCCTGTCCGCCGAATCCCGCCATGATCACTTCGTTCTGCATGCCAATCCCCTCAGACTTCAAGCCCGGCCAACGGCTTCGGCTCGCGGCTTCCGCTCTCCGGGGTCTTGAAAACCCCCACCGGGTAGTATGGGAGCATGTTCTCCTCGAGCCACGTCATCGCCTCCGCCGGCGGCACCCCCCAGTTGGTGGGGCAGGTGGAGAGGATCTCCACCAGCGAGAAACAGATCCCCTCGACCTGGTAACGAAAGGCCCGCCGCAGCATCTCCTTGGCGTTGACCGCCACCAGCGGGTTGTGGACCGTGGCGCGGGCGACGAAGGCCGGTGTGCGCAGGGTCGAGATCAGCTCGGCGATGCGGATAGGGTGGCCGGCAAGCTCGACGTCGCGACCCAACTGGCAGGTAGTAGCCACTTGACCGGGCATCGTCGTCGGCGCCATCTGGCCGCCGGTCATGCCGTAGATCGCGTTGTTGACGAAGACCGCCGTCACCTTCTCACCGCGGTTGGCGCAGTGGATGATTTCGGCCATGCCGATGGACGCGAGGTCGCCGTCGCCCTGGTACGCGAAGACGATGAGATCCGGCCGCGCCCTCTTGATGCCGGTGGCCACCGCCGGGGCGCGTCCGTGAGCGGCCTCGTGGAAATCGGTGTTGAAGTAGTTGTAGGCCAGCACCGCACAACCCACCGGGGCGATGCCCACCGTACGCTCACGGACGCCGAGCTCGTCGATCACCTCCGCCACCAGACGATGGATCAGGCCATGGGTGCAGCCTGGGCAATAGTGGGTGCTGACGTCGGCCAGTGCGGGCGGGCGGGCGAAAACGGTCTCAGCCATGGTGCACCTCCTCCGAGCTTCCGTCGAGAATGGATCGCACCTTCGCCACCGCCTCATCCGGCGAGACCAGCATGCCTCCCATCCGATTGAGGAAATGGACCGGCCGGCTGCGCGCCAGGGCGAGCTGGACGTCCTCGATCATCTGTCCGGCCGACAGCTCCACAACCAGCACCGACGTCGTCTTCTCCGCCGCCGTCCGCACCGCCTCGTAGGGGAAGGGGAAGAGGGAGATGGGCCGCACCATGGCGACGCCGACTCCCTCCTCGCGAAGCTCGTCGATGGCGGTCGAGCAGACCCGCGCCACCGTGCCGTAGGCGACGATGAGAACCTCGTAGTCTTCATCGGTTCCATAGGTCTCGAAGCGGACCTCGTCGCGCTCCATGGTCTTGAACTTGGCGGTGAGCTTGAGGTTGTGCCGCTCCAGCTCCGCCGGGTCGAGAAAGAGCGAGTTGATCACGTTGGTGGGCCGGTCGCCCTTGCAGCCGGTGGTCGCCCAGGTCTTGGGTGGAAGATCCTTGATCGGCTCGCGGCCTTCCCGAAACTCCACGGGCTCCATCATCTGGCCGATGAGCCCGTCGCCCAGGATCATCACCGGGTTGCGGTAGTAGTCGGCGAGGTCGAAGGCATCCTGCACGAGGTCTGCGGCCTCCTGAATCGACCACGGGGCCAGCACCAGCACCCGGAAGTCGCCGTGGGCGAGCCCCTTGGTCGCCTGAAAGTAATCCGCCTGGCTGGGCAGGATGCCGCCGAGCCCCGGACCCGCGCGCATGATGTTGACAATCACCACCGGCAGCTCGGAACCGGCCAGGTAGGAGATGCCCTCCGCCATCAGCGAGATCCCGGGTGAGGACGACGAGGTCATAACCCGCTCCCCCGCACCGGCGGCGCCGTAGATCATGTTCGAGGCCGCGACCTCGCTCTCGGCCTGGACGAACGCGCCCCCGATGGCCGGCAGCCGTGCCGACAGGTACTCGGGAATCTCGTTCTGCGGGGTGATCGGATAGCCGAAGAACAGCTTGCAGCCGGCCTGCACCGCCGCCTCGCCGATGGCCTCCGAGCCCTTCATCAGTTTCTTTGTCATGCAGCTCTCCGATCGGACGAAAGAAAGGCACTCACCTCCCGCGCCCATGCCTGCGTCCGACGAACTCTCGCTCGTCGGCGCCCCGTCTGGGGCACGAACACGAACGCGGGCGCGGGATAGATAGTCATTTCCATCCCCATCAATAGCTGAAGTAGTGGTACATCGTCCCGTTGACCGCCATCTCGATGGCCATGTCGGGACAGGTGATGCAGCACAGCCGACAGCCGATGCAACGCATCTGCTCGACCACCTCGGCGTAGACGTAGCCCTTGCTGTTGATCCTCTTTCCCATCCCGAGGATTTTCTGGGGACACGCCTCGACGCAGAGCTCGCACCCCTTGCACCTGTCGGGGCTGATCACAATCCGCGGCATCGACGCTCCTTTCTCAGTTGACGACGAAGAGCGGACCGGTGACCCGCAGCTCCGGTTTCTGGGCGAACGGCGGCAGGACGATGCGCCGCATGGCAACCAGGGGGCAGCCGAGGTCCACGCCTTCGAGCTCCTGCGCGAGGTGCTCCTGCACCGTCACCGCCAGCAGCGGGACCTCCACCAGACGCGCAGTCTCCACCGCCAAGCGGTGACCTTCGAGCACCACATCGGCCGTGGTCTCCTCCATCAGGTGAGTGTTCGAGATCAGGCCCGTCACGGGCACCCGGCCCACCGCCTCGATCTCCCGCACCATCGCCGCCGCACCTTCCGGGTCGGGGGTCGAGGGGCGGCGAAAATTGAGCACCAGCAGGCAATCCGTGTCCGCAATAGGCACCACGTCGGACAGCGATCCGAGAACCCGCGCGCCGACGTCATCGCCGCCGACATCCATGATCAGGCGGCGCGCCGGATGGCGGAGCCGGCTGCGGATCTGGGGCACGATGATGGGTAAATCGGCGTGGATGTTGGCGCCCTGCGGGGCGAGCAGCTCGATCCCGGCGTCATCGAGGATCGCCTTTGCCGACCGGGTGCGGAAGTAGGGCTTGACCACATCCAGATCGGCGAGCGTCACCGGCACCCCGGCCGCGGTGAGGTCGAGCGCCCGGTTGAGGGCGATCTCAGTCTTTCCGCTTCCGAAATGTCCGACGTATACCGTCACCCGTCGCCCGTCCATCCGATCTCCTTGTGTGGGTTGTCTCGACTTGACCGGATCATCAGGATGACCGATCCGGCGCTCGGAATCAATTTATGTGAATCTATTCACGAACGCAAGTTCAATACTGAGACACATTTGCATTGATGGCCGCTGGAGAATGGACCCGGCCGGCATATCTCACCGGGTTCATTTGCGAGGGCGGTGAGGTGCCGTTCCCAGTGGGGTTTTCGACCTGAGGGGCGCGGAGCGCGTACTTGCGGTACGTCGAG
>JBGMRN010000104.1:0-10602 GCA_048061535.1 Thermoanaerobaculales bacterium
TAACCTCTGAAGTAGATCGCCACCACCAGGGTCACCGCGATCATGGTGTTGGTGGCCAGGTTCCAGGCGACGTTGGCGCCGAGGGCGGGGATCGGCACCGGCGTTTCCGGGTCGTCGAAGACCCACCGCAGGGGTTTGACCAGCAGCAGCGACGGCAGCACCGCCGCGAGGCACGGCGCGGGGAGAACCCCCATCACCACGGAGGTCACGATGGACAGGGGAACGGCGAGCCCGGCCAATACGTAGATCCATGCCGCGGGCTTGCGTCCGAGGAGGATCACCAGGTTGCGCCGGCCCCCTTTGCGATCCGGCGTCTCATCGGGAAACTCGTTGAGCAGCAGCAAATTGAAGGTCATGAAGAAGGCTGGAATCGCGGCGGCGGTGGCGGCCCGACTCCAGCTTCCTTCCTGGACGAGGGCGGCGCCGATCACCGGGCCGGCGCCGAGACCGAAACCCGCCGCCGCCTCACCGATACCCATCCGGGCGAATACCTCGGTGTAGGCGAGGACGCAGATTGCCCCCGCCACCCCGACCGGCAGAAGAATCCATCCCACCCGGGTCAGAAACCACACCCCGATGGCCAATCCGATCGCGACCGAGGCGATCCCGAAAACCAACGCCTCCCCCGCTCTCAGACCTCCCGCCGGGAGCGTTCCACTGCCGCCTGAGAACGGCGTACGTTCGGTCTCCAGGTCGATGCCGCTGCGCAGATCACTCCACTCGTTGAGGATGTTGACCGCCATGTGGAGGACAACCAACCCGACCACTGCGAGCAGGGTGCGGGTCCACGAAAATGCACCGTCCCAGGCCGAGGCCGCAGCGCCGCTCGCCACCAGGGTCGGCGGCAGCAGCAAAAAGGGCGCCCTCGCAACTCGAACATAGGCTGTGAAGCTCGACATGGGTTCTCCTGACATCGGGAGTGCAACCGCGACGCGAGGAGGGTACACGAATTCCCACCCTCTTCCCCTTTTCCCATTTTCCCCTCTACCCCTCCTCTTGCCACCTGAAGGGCTCGATCTGCACCACGACATCGACCACGTGCGGGCCTTCCTCGATCAACCTGGTTTTCACCGCTTTGGCGATGGCGTGGCCTTCGCCGACGCTGAGGCCGCCGTCCACCTCGACGTGCATGTCGACGGCCAGCCGGGCGCCCACGTAGCGGGTGCGAACGGCGTGCGCCGCTTCCACCCCGTCGACGTCGCACGCCAACTCCTCGATGTGGCGCCGCTCGGCAGCGGGAGCGCCGGCGTCGATGAGCTGGTCGAGAGCGGGACGCAGAATGCTCCAGGATGCCTGGAGAATAAATGCACAGACCACGATCGCGCCGATTCGATCCACAATCGCCCAGGCGGGATGAATCAGGGCGGCCGCCACCGCCAAGGCCGCCGGAATCGAGGAAATGGCGTCCGAACGGTGATGCCAGGCATTGGCCACCAGAGCCGGAGAATGTACACGGTGACCGATTTTGGCGGTCCACCGGTAGAGCACTTCCTTGACCACGACCGAGAGAAGGGCCGCCGCCAGCGCAATGACGGCGGGGCCCGACTCCGGCCGGTGGCGCAGGCTGAGGATGGCCTTCCAGCCCATCCCCACCGCGACCATCCCGACCGTCACCCCGATGACGACCGTGACCAGTGTTTCGATGCGACCGTGGCCATGGGGATGCTCCTCATCGGCGGGGGCGGTCCAGTAGCGCACTCCGAGGATCACAGCGATGTCGGTGAGGGAATCGGTGAGGCTGTGGAGGGCATCGGCCACCACCGCCTGACTGTTACCGACGATGCCCGCGACCACCTTCACAACCGACAGCATGAGGTTGCAGAGCAGGCCGACCCATCCTGCGCGCCGCACCTCTGAAGCCCCCGGGTATTCGGTCATCCGTTGTTGCACGGTTCTATTCTAACAGTTGTCGCAGGTTGCCGGATCAAGAGGAGTTGGGGGGAAGACGGGAATAGCGGAAGAGGAGAAAAGGGGAAGAGGAGAGGAGTGGCGATCCGTCTCGTCGAGCTTCCCTCGTAACTCTGCCAAGTCATCCATGATTGTGCATTGTATTCGGCAGAACGGACGCCGTTCGCGCCGCGATGTATGGGTCCGGCTCTTCACCGTGACGACGTGAGGTGGGTCCCGCATGCGGGACGCCAGGATTCCCACAATCAACCGGCTGAACCGAAATCTCTGATCGCGCTTGATTCCCACCCCGATCGGTGTATAGTAGAGCGCCTGTATGTGCCGCCATTGGGGCGGCCGGCGAAAGGGCGGATCGATTCGATTCGCCAGGACCGAGCGACAGGGGCGCTACCCGAAAGGGAGCGAGCACCCCGAAAGGATAGATGAGAGCGATGGGTAAGAAACTGTTCGTAGGAAGCTTGAGCTGGGATACCAACGATGATGGTCTGCATGAAGCGTTCGCGCAGTTCGGCGAGATCACCGAGGCCAAGGTCATCACTGACCGTGACTCCGGCCGTTCGCGCGGCTTCGGATTTGTCACCTTCACCGATGATGAGGCCGCCGACAAGGCGATTGCCGCGATGAACGGCTTTCAGCTTGACGGTCGGGCCATCCGGGTCGACGCAGCCCAGGATCGCCGCGGCGGTGGCGGTGGCGGCGGTGGTGGTGGTGGCGGCTACCGCGGCGGTTGGTAAGTCTTTTCAAATATCCGCGGCAGAGCCCGCGGGATGATTCAACCCCCTCCTTCACGGAGGGGGTTTTTCGTTCCGGTGTCAGACGCGCCGTCTCCGCCGGGTATCGCGTGCGAGACCGGTCAAAACCGCACCATGAACGAGGCCAGGAAGCGGTCCGAGCTGTAGTCCACCGTTCTGGTTTCGGTCACGTCGACGATGAATTCGTAGGGCTCACCATCGACGATGAATGTCTCCGGGAAGGAGTAGGAATCCGAGCGACTGTCCTCCCCGGTCGTGTGGACCCAGGCGATGTCGAACTGAATGCTCTTGTAGGCAAAGCCGGTCCCCAAAGTGTAACCCGTGAAGGTCGGTGCGTCCCCGACCTCCACCAGGTCCGAGAACGCGGCGAACTGCTTCTCCTGGAAGTACCCGGCACGCACCGGGAGGACCAGGCCGCTCTTGAGCATGAAGACGTACTCGCCCCCCACCCGTGCGGTCCAGCTGTCGTCCTGATCGAAGGGGAATGGGAAGCCGAGCTCTTGCGGCCGCCTGGCGATCGGGGTGCCGTCCGGCGTCCAGCCCGGGCGCCGAACCGCCTCGACACGTCCCTTCGACCAGTACATCTTGCTGTAATCAACTGCGAAGGTCAGCCGATCGGTCGAGCGCCACGCCACGCCGGCGCCCCAGCCGTCGGGATAGTGAACGGTGGTGTCACCGCTCGAGGTCGAGGGAACGTACTCGACAACGCTGCCCGATCGGGGATCGTAGAACGAGCGTTGGTTGGTCACGGTGTATTTGTAGTCGGTGCTGAAGGCGGAATGGTAGACCCCGCCAAAGGTCAGCGCCCTGATCGGCTGCCATTGGATCCCGAGGTCGAAGTTCCAGTCCGAGAACGACTCCCGGCCGTCGATCGAGGAGCAGCGCCAGCACTGGGAGGGATCGTCCACCTCCACTTCGACCGACTGGTACTGGTTGCGGATGTCGATGTCGATGTAGTTGGCGGACAGGCCGAGCCGCACTTTACCGCCCAACTGGGTCGCGATGCTGATGGTGTAGGCGTCGAAGCCTCCCTGGAACTGGTCATCACTGTTGATCGTGGTCTCGAACTGGTCGAGGGGATTGCCGTCCCCATCCAGAAGCTGGGAAAGAGTACCGCCGGCGCGCTTCAGATTGGGAAACGACGCCATCCGGCGGTAGCTCGCCTGGGTGACGAGGGGGGTCTTCCCGATCCGAAACGGGTACGTGGCGCTGACGAACGCGAGATTACTGCTTTCGAACTCTCCGGGTGAGTCGATCGTGCTCCGGAAGCTGAACGGGAAAGGCTCGAAGGCGGTGTAGTCTTCGACCACGAGCTGGCTGGTGTCGTAGCTGCCGCTGAAGTCCTCGTAGACGACCGAGACCTCCGGCCGGTTGAGCTGGGCGAGACCGGCCGGGTTCCACGACGCGGCGGTCGCATCGTCGGCCAGGGCGATAAAGGCGCCGCCCATGCCGTGGGCGCGTGCGCCGGTGCCGGTGATGTTGCTCACGCTCTGGTTGATGAGCGAGAACAACTGTGCGGACGCCGGGCCGGCGGCCAGAACAACAATCGCGGCTGCGACCAGAATGCGATAGATCATGATTTGCCTCCTCACGCTCCTTCGTTGAGTACGGTGTTTTTAACCAGCCCCTTTGCCGGGACCCGCGGTCCGTTCCACAAGCATCACCCGTGAATCTCGTACATTTCGCAAGCCCCTACTCGGGCGCCGGCGGCAGATGAGCGGCCGTCTCTTCGCTGAGCTCCATGAACCGGACGATCTCCTCGTCCCCCTCCGCCACCTCCTCGAGCTCCTCCGACAGCGAGAGCGCGTCGAAGGCGCATTCCCAGTTGCCGAGCTTGACGTGTGCCTCTGCGATCTCGAGGTAGGGGCGGTAGTCGGTGAACCACATGCCGTACATGCGCGCGTTGCGCTGCGACAACGGGCGCCGGTCGGTGGCGGATACCAAAGCGTCCAGGGCCCGCTGCGGATCGCCGCTCTTGACCAGGGCCACCCCCAACTCATAGAGGAAGTACCAGGGCGCCTTGAGGTCGTCGGTATTGGGCGGGAGCCCGCAACGGTTCAGGACCTGGCTTCGCAGACGCTGAAACTCCGCCTCCGGCAGAACCTCCGCCTTTCTAGTGTACGCGCGGTAGGGTCGATCGGACGCCGGTGGGGGCGTCGTCGTCCCGGCGCCCGCGGTCGGCTGCCCGAGGAGAAGGGCATAGGCGTCGAGCAGCGGCACACCGATCTCGCTCTCTGCCGCCACTCCCGCCCGATCGGCGGCGGCCAACTCCTGCCGCGCCCGCGCTGTGTCGCCATCCATGTGGAGGGCGATCGCAAGATAGAGGTGGGGCAGGTAATCGACGTAGCGTAGACCGTAGGTATGCAGCCGCAACGCCGGCTCGGGGCGGGCCTCCAGTGCCTGCTCGAGCTCCACGACCGCGGCCGCTCCGTCGCCCGCCTCGACAAGCGCCACTCCCCGCTCGTAGTAGTTGTACCAGGACTGGCCGCTTCCCTGGGGTGCGGCCGCCAGGATGACCAGAAGTGCCGAAATCCACGCCATGGGTTTTTCCTCGAATATCTTTGCTGCACCAACATCATACAGCAACCGGGGAGCGGTTCAATGCACCGACTTCGCGAGCTCCACAAAACGCGGCGAGAACAGCGTCGGATCGAGGGTCATCTGCTGCCGCGCCTGTCGGCTCCGCCGAAGCTCGTCGAGGGCGGACCGTCGAAGCTCCTCGTCCTCCTCACCTCCCGCCATGAAGAACGAGTAGTGGGCGCCGGCCCGGAGCAGGTGGGCCGTGGCGATGGCGCGTGGATCGGAAAAGTCGGCGCCCTCAAGAAGACTCAGGGTCTTCCGATAATCGCCGCCGAAGAATGCCGCGGCCGCCATTCGGAGCTGCCGAGGAGGACCCGAAGTCGTTGGTGGTGTCGGCTCGGTCGGCGCCTTCCCCCTCGAGGCGAGGAGGGAGCGCTCGAGGACGGCGGTCTGCGAGCTGATCTTCTGCTCGAGGTCTCGAAGACGGGCGGTGGAGGTGATGGACTCGGCGCCGTCGGCCTGGCGCAGCAGACCTTGGAGCCGGCCACGTTGCGTACGCCCTTCCTGCGAAAGGGTATCGGCACCTGCCGCGCGCTGCAGCACTTCGCTCGCGGCGTCGGCAGCGGTGGCCACCCCACCGCGGGCCTGTCGGAGGGCAACGTTGAGGTCGCGCTGCTGCTGGGCCTCGAGGTTGAGCTGCTGGCGCGCGCGATCGAGATCGCCACGGATCGCAGCGATCTCGCCGGCGGCGCGGTCGGCGAGCTCGACGGCCCCGGCTAGCTCATCCTCGCTGGCGGTCCGCTCGCCGGCCAAAAGGCGCGTGCGGGCAGACTGCAAAGTGCTCTTCGTCTGGTCGCTCCGCCGGGCAAGGTTCGGGTCCGCGGCCCAGGCGGCACGGTAGCTGTCGTCGGACCGGAGGGAGGCCAGCCCGACGGCCGCCTCCTCAGCGGCCTCGATCCGGTCGCGAGCGGCGCGCGCGGCGACGGAAACGTCCGGGACTGCGGTCGCGGTGGGGACGATGACCGGTGTCGGCTCGACCTGGGCGACCAGCTCCCGGCAACGTTCCCGCCCCGCCTGGAGCCCGGCGTACTCCGCGATCTTGGTGATGAACCCCTGGCTCTCGGAGACCAGCCACGCGTTGAGGGCGCCGGCGCAGTCGCCTTGCTCGAGAAGCGCCACCCCGATGTAGTAGTGTGGGATGTACGGGTCGAAGCGCATGCCGTAGAGCCGGACCCGCCCTTCCGAGCCCTTGGCGGCGGCGGCGGCCCGCATCAGGCGCTCGACCTCCGGCCAGTCCCTCCTTTGCACCGCTTCGAGTCCGGCGGTGTAGTCGGTCCGGTAGTCCGCGAACAATGGTGCGGCAACCGAAATCATGATCAGCACTGTCAGGGCGACGACAGGGCGGAGGGCGCGGATTGCCGTGATCATGTCACCACCCCATGTCCTTGAAGAACGAGTCCAGGTCCGGGGTTCCGAGCTCCACAACCTCGCTGACCCGCGCACCGTCCTCGAGCGTGATCTGCAGCGTCACCGGCTTCGCCCGGGAGGGGTGAGTGAGGGTGAGCGTGTAACTGCCAGGCGCCAGAGTCAGCACAATCGGCGTGTAGCCCCCGTCCGGCACCGGACGCGGAGTGTTGTCGGCGGCGATGATCGCCGTGATCTGACCCCACGGGATCGCATCGACGAGGAGGGTGGAGGTGGCGGCGGCAGCGGCGGATTCCCCCCCGGAGGGGGTCTCGCCCGGCGCCACCGCGGCGCCGCGTCGCTGCACCATGACCACGACAACCACAATCGCCACGATGACGGCGCCGACAACCAGCGGCGCCAACAGGCGGCGCTGCCAGGGTTGCGGGGGCGCCGGTGCGGCGGCGACCGCCTTCTCGACCCGTTGCTTCAGAGCCTGTAATACCTCGTTCGGACCGAACCGCTTCTCGGCCGCCGCGAGTCGACGGGACGCCTTGGTGACCTTACCGGCGCCGAGCAGCTCTTCGACGACTGCCGCACTTCTGGCGACACGCTGTTGCTGTTTCCGCTCCTGCCGCTGGGCGCGCAGCGCCTCCTGGCATTCGGCAAGCAGCCCCGCCGCGGTTTCGTCGGAGGAGTCCAGGCTGAGGGCCGTCTTGAGCTGAGCAATCGCCTCTTCGAACCGTTCGGCCTCGAAGAGCTGTTGCGCGACGCCGAGGAGCCGGTGCAGTTGCTCGGCAAGAGCACGTTTCTCAGCGACCTCGAGGCGCTCGCGGAGCTTCACGAGCTGATCGGCGTCACCCGAGGCTTTCATGGCCCGTTCCAGCTCGCCACGCGCCTCTTCCAGCGCACTCCCCTCCAGGTGCCGCTCGATGCGTGCGGCCGCCGCGGAGATCTGTTCCTGCCGTTTGCGCTCCTCCTCCCGCCGGCGCAGGGCCGCCTCGAAATCGCCGACCAGAGACTGCACCGATGCGTTCTCCGGGTCGAAGCGGTTGGCCTCTCGAAGCCGTTCCAGGGCCATCTCCAGCTCGCCGGCAGCGGCGCGTTGGTGGGCGTCTTCCACCAGCGCGGCCACCTTCTCGTCTCGCTCACGCCGGGTTGTGAACTCGGCGTCCACCCGGGCACGGAGCCCCTGCAATGCCTCCAGCTCACCGAGCTCTGCGATGGCGGCCAGCACCTCCTTCTGCGCCTGCTCCAGGCGGCCCCGCTCGAGCTCCGACTCCACCGATCGCACCGCCCGGGCAAGCGCCCGATCTCGCTCACTTTGCTCCTCGAGACGCCCCAGCCGCTGTTTGAGCTCGCGGAAGCTCTCCGCGTCCTGGAACTGCCGTTCGGCTTTGTCGAGGGCGCTTCGAGCAGCCGGCAACGCCCCAGAGTCGATGCGCTGGGTAATACCGTCGATGGCCTGGCGGATCTTTTGTCGGCGATTCTGCTCCTGCTCACGCTCCCTCTCGGCAGCGGCGAGATCGCCTGCAAGACCGGTGACGTCGGCAGAATCCGGCGCCAGCGAGGCCGCTTCATCGAGCCGCGCGCGGGCCTCCTGGAGGGCGCCGGAGGACAGCAGCTCTCGGCCTTCGGAGATCAGCGCCCGAACGCGCTCCTGCCACTGCCGCTGGGACGCTCGTCGGGCCTCGATTTTCTTTTTCGAGCCCAGAAGCGGCGCCGACTCGCCGAGACGCAAGACAGCCTCGTTGAGCTCCCGTTCGGCCGCCTCGAGGTCTCCGGCCCCCACCAGGCGTTCCACGAGGACGACCGCCTCGGCGACTGCTGCGGCCTTCGCCCTTGCTGCCTCGATGTCTGCGATCTGCACCTGAACAGCCGTGTCGGTAGGTACGATCTCGACCGCCTGCTGGAGCTTCGCCAGCGCGGCGTCATAATCGTTCTGCTCGGCCAGGGCAATGGCCTCGGCTTTGAGCGCCTCGGCACGGCGGCGCTGCTCCTTACGCCCACGTTCCTCCTCGATCCTCTGCTTGAGAGCAATCAGCTTTTCGGCCGGGCCGAATTTCGTCTCAGAGTCCGCCAGCTCTTGGGAGGCTTCACGGAGCTGCCCGCGCGCCAGGTGGGCCTCGACGCGACGGGCGACCTCAGCCACCGCGGCCATCTCCTCGGCTTCGGGGGCCGGCACCGGCGCAGGGGTGACCTCGGTGAATGGCTGCGGCGGCGTGGCCTCGGGGACGAACTGGCGATCCAGCTTCTCCTGGGTGGAGCCTTTTCGCATCGCCGGAAACCTGATTGTCGGCGGAGGCGTCGCGGAAAGCGCCCGGTTGACGTCGGCGGTGGCGACCGGGAAGCGCTTGGCGATCGGCGCCAGGGCCTTGCGGAATTCCGCCGCACTCTGGAACCGGTCGCCGGGATCCTTGGCCAGCGACTTGAGTACGATCGCGCGCAATTCGTCGGGGACGCGGCCCTCGGGATCGGACCTGGCAAAGTCGAGCGGCGGGTGCACGAGGTGCCCGGCGATCAGGCTCGACATGCTTTCGCCCTCGATCGGGTGGGTTCCGGTGAGCATCTCGTACAGAACGACGCCGAACGAGTAGAGGTCGCTACGGGCATCGACGGACGCTCCGTCATGGGTTCGAAAGTGCTCGGGGGAGGAGTAGCGCAGCTTGCCGATGAACATGCCGGTGGCGGTGAGGCCGGCGTCCACCGCCTCCAGGACCTTGGCGATGCCGAGATCGATCAGCTTGACCAGGGGCTCGCCCTCGTCATCGCGACTGAGCATCAGGTTGTCCGGCGCGATGTCACGGTGAACGACCTTCTTGCGGTGAAGAGACCCGAGCGCTTTCAACGACTGACCGGCAATCTCGAGCGTGAGACCGATGGGCGGCGTGCCACCCTCCTTGAGCATCTCTTCGAGGGTTACGCCCTCGATGTACTCGATCACCATGAAGGCGTTGCCCTCTTCGTCGACAGTACAGTCGTGGAGCTGGGCTACGTTCGGGTGGCGCAGGCGGATCGCGGTCTTGGCCTCGCGCAGGAAGCGCTCACGCAGATTCTCGTCGGCCGCGAGATGGGGCCGCATGACCTTGATGACGCGGATCTCTTCGAGCAGCCGGTGCCGAACCTTGTAGACGGCGCCCATCCCACCCTCGCCCATCTTCTCGAGGATCTCGTACTTTCCCTCGATCTGCTTCATCAGTGGGGTGGCCACGTCGATATTCCTCGAAACCAGCTTAGCTCCGAAACCGCCGATCGAGAAGCCCGTAACGCCGTCAGAGACGCAATTCTACGGGTTTCCTTCCGGAAACCGGGGAGCTATCGTGTTTCTTTCCGTTCGGCCTCAGCCTAGCACGGGCGTGGGATGCCAGCGCACTTCTCACCGGCTTCCCGTTTCGACCCCGAAAACATAGACCTCGTGGATCTCCCGGTCATAGCCCGGGTACAGCCCCTTCGGCATGCCGAGAACGATCCGCTTGCCGCGGTTGGCGAGCACTAACATCTCCCCCGCCTCGCGGTCGAAGTCGATGCCCTCGATTTCCCCGACGCGCCGGAATTCGGCGAACGTCTTCTCGTGGGAGACGCGAGCCATCGTAGCCTCCGTCTCCGCCCGAACCCGCCACAGATTGTCGGCCTCACCCTCCTCCGCGTCGCCGTCGTCGGCGGTGATGTACAGCTCGCCATCCAGCACCGCAATACCTTGCTGCCACTGCGGAACGGCCTGGAGGTGGAGCTTGCCGGAGTATGCGCCACTCTCCAGGTCGTAGCGATAAACGTAACTTCCGTTCACCCAGTCGGTCATCCACACAACACCGTTGGCGACATCGACCGCCACCGAGCTCACCTCGACCTGGCCCGAGGCGGGCGCCCAGTCGATCGAACGGCGGTAGCGCAGCGTTGCAGCGTCGTACACGGCGATCTGAATATCGGTCCCCCGCCCGTCGGCGAATTTTTCGATGCCTGCGAAGATCTCCCCGCCATGGACGCTGATGTCGCCGATGTGGTTGGCGGGCTTCGCCAA
>JBGMRN010000105.1:0-5705 GCA_048061535.1 Thermoanaerobaculales bacterium
AAAAAAGCGCCGTTTCCGGACGAGAACAGGCTAGTTTGGCCGCACGGCCACTCCACCCAACCGTGCCGCGAGCAATACCAACTCGGCGAGATCGGGCAACGGCTCGCCGCCGTTGTCCGCGACCAGTAAGCCGGCCGCCGATCCGCCACCACCTAGCGGGATCACCGCGGTGGCCGCCGGCAGCTCGGTGATGCCCAACACCCCGGCAAGATGGCGTGCGCCGCCGGCTTCCGGATCGATCTCCATCGAGGCATCACCCGAGATGATGACCCGCTCGAGCAGCCCGACCCCACGAGGCAAGGCTGTAGCATCACGGTCGAGGGGGTATCCGAATCCAGCCCGGCAGCGAATCGCAGTCTCCTCGACCATCAGCACGGATCCGCGGGTGAGCTGAACCGCCGCAAGTTGCAGGAGAGCTCCGACCGCCTGCTCGGGTTCCGCCTCGTGGAGCAGGGCGTCGACGAGCTCGGACACGGCCGAGGGAAGCTCCGGTCGGCCGATTTGCCGTACCGCAAGAAGCTGCCGGTCAACGACCAGGGTGAGCGCATCGATGAACCGCGCCATCGTTTCGCCGGACTCTCCCTGAGGCGCCGGTATCATGAAGGCCACCCCAGTCTCGATCAACCGGTGCACCCACACCGGGTCGCCGAGCGACGCCACCCAGATGACGGGAACCGGCGGAGTGAGCTCTTCAGCGCGTTGGATCAATGCCAGCCAATCGTTCTCAGCGCCGACTCGCGTCGTCGCAAGTTGGTGGTGGACAACCAACACGTCCAACCCATCGAGAGCCATCTCGTCCAAAGCTCCGAAGAGTCGGACCTCCCAGCCCCGGCGTCGCCACTGTCGGTCGATCGAACCCCTCCACACCCTCGGGTCCTGAGCCACAACACCTACCTGAGCGAAGAGCAACTCCTCAGGGGCCTCCGCCTCGAGGTCCACGAGCAGGTCATCGAGAGGGTTTTGAAGGGGAGCTGTCGGCAGAACATGGATATTGGTCCGGCTCGCCGGCCTGGAGACCTCCATGACCTCTCCCCCCATAGCGCGATCCGCCTCAGCTTCGCGGCCGGAATGGCTCGCCGACTGTCGCCGGCCGGCCACCGCCACATCGGCGAGGTCGGCCAGGCTCAGACCACCGTCCTCGAGCGGCGGAACCTCACACGGTTCGAATCGAAAGGCGCCGTCACAGCACTCCAAGACCTCGCCGGCATGCCTCAGGTCGGCCTCGGAGGGCATTCCGATCAGTCCGTGGTTCACCTCCAGGCGCAGCGAACCGGCGTCGGTCACCAACTCCAGGATTCCGCTCGGTGAGGTCGCGGAGACCAACCTCAACAACGCCGGCGGCGCCAGGTGTTTGAGACTCCCCGAGAGAATTCGCCTCACGATCCAACCTCCTTGGGACGACTGCCGCTCAGTCCCGAAACCACATAGCTGTGCACGTCACCGGAGCGAAGAATCAACTCCTGTCGTTCCACGACAACCCCGCCGTCCATGATTTCCAGTATCCAGCGTCCCGGCAGGAGACCGGAAAAGCGAGCCTCCGGGTCGAGCAGAGCCCGGCGCACATCACCATCTCCTCCCCGCAGGACCGCAACCGGAACCACCCCCTTCTGCACCGTCGACAGGCGGCAGATGAGATCGGCTCCCTGGTTTGGACGCAGCACCCGTGATCCCCTGCGAGGCAGACTTTCGAGCCCATTTTCGCGCCCGCGGAGCACCCTGATCTCCGGGATCTGGACCACGGTGTCGGCAAAGGTCACGTGCCGCGCCGTTACGATCCACAGACCGAAGGTTGGATCGCTGGGCACCCAGCCCGCCCCGGGAAGCCGGCATTCCAACCACCGGTGGCGAATGGGACCGTCGTCAGCTATCAACAGACCGCTGACGGTCCGCGCTTCGAACCCGGCCGTGCGGAGAAGGGCAACCGCCGAGTTCGCCAAACCGGAGCACCGCCCGCGCCCGCGGGCCAGCACTGAAACCGCGTCCTGCGGCCCACGTTCAGAGGAATCGACCTTGACACGATCTGCGGTCCACTCGAGGATCCGGGTGGCCGCATCCCACGCGCCGATCTCCGGGCGCAGCTTCGCGAGGAGCTGCGGCGGCAGGAAAAACCCCGCCGGGATCGCGGGCCGATCACTCCCGGCGACTGCGGTATAGGAGCCGGTTGCGCCGATCGGAGCATGGGTCGCCGTCACCCGAACCTCCACGCCGCCGTCGGCCACGGTCCGCACCTCTTGAACGTACCCGTTGGATGCTGTTGCGATCGGAAGAAAACGGCCATGGGCCAGGTACTCGGCTTCACTCGCCCAGGGGGCGGTGGCCGACAAGAGGACAAGGAAAAAGAAGATGACTCTCACCCGGTCTGAGCCCTTCGCTTGACGAAACCGTCCAACACGCCGTTGACGAAGCGCGCCGAGTCTTTTGCTCCGTACTTCTTCGCGATCTCGATCGCCTCGTCAATCACTACCGCGTGCGGTGTGTCGGTCTCACAGAGGAGCTCGTACAGGGCCAGCCGGAGAATGTTGCGATCCACCGCCGCCAACCTCTCGAGACGCCAATGCGTCGTCTGATGGCTGAGCTCGGCGTCAATCTCGTCCAATCGGCTCAGGGTGCCACGGAGTAGGACATCGGCAAATGCCTGCACTCCTTCGCCGGCGTTCCGCCACTCTTCGAAGTCTTCCTGCATCTCCTCCGGCGACCCACCGGTCAACTCGTACTGGTAGAGCAGCTGCAGGACGAGCTCGCGGGCGTTACGACGAGTACCCATGTCGGTTTCTCCGATCGAGCCTCCCCGAAAGGCGCGATGTCAGAGTTCCGTTACCAAGATCCACCACAACCGCGAATCTCAACCCCTCTGCATCAAGACGTCCTTTGAGAACCTGCATCTCCGCCTCCCAAGACCGCCATTGTAACGCGAAACGGTTGGCCGGAACCTGACTCCCATATCTCATCAACCTCCTTCAACGGTCGATGACGCCCCTCTCGTTCCGATGCGACGCAGCTCACGACATACCGGCGATAACTGCGCTACCATCAGGCGCGAACATTTGCCATGCGCATGATCACGACATTCCTCGCAAACATCGGCGGCGCATCCCATCTCGCGGGACAAGCTGTGTTGCGGATGTCCACTCCCCCACAGGATGTTCCGGAGATCTTCAACCAACTCGATCGCATCGGCGTCGGCTCACTCAACCTCACCAATATCACCGCCCTTTTCACCGGGATGGTCCTCGCACTCCAGACCTCCTACACCCTGGCTACCTTCGGGGCAAAAATGTACATCGGCGAGATCGTCGCCCTGTCTCTGGTGCGGGAGCTCGGGCCGGTGCTCACCGCGCTCATGGTCGGCGGTCGCGTCGGCTCGGGCATCGCCGCCGAGCTCGGCTCGATGGCCGTTACCGAACAGGTCGATGCTCTGCGCTCGATGGCGGCCGACCCCGTGCGCAAGCTGGTCGTCCCCAGGCTCTGGGCCACTCTCATCATGCTCCCGTTGCTGACCATCCTCGCCGACGCGCTCGGCATTCTCGGTGGCCTCATGATCAGCGTCTTTCAAGAGGGGCTCCCGGCCTCGTTCTATATCCAGCGGGTGTTTCGCGCACTCACCTTCGACGACATCCTCATGGGGGTCAGCAAACCGATCGTCTTCGCCTTCCTGATCGCCATCATCGGCTGCTACAACGGGCTCACCGCGCGCGGCGGCGCCGACGGCGTCGGCCGCGCCACAACCGACACCGTGTACGCGGTGGCCATCATGGTCCTCCTCTCTGATCTCCTGGTCACCAAGCTCTTCATGAGCCTGTGATGAACATGTCTCCCGTAATCCGCCTGCAGAGCGTCAGCAAGTCCTTCGGCGGGAAGGCGGTTCTCCGCGAGGTCTCCCTCGAGGTGGGCCGGGGTGAGCTGCTCGCCCTTCTCGGCGCATCGGGCTCCGGAAAGTCGGTGACTCTGAAGACCATCAACGGTCTGATCTACCCCGACTCGGGCGCGGTCGAGGTTCTCGGCAGTCCGGTCTCGGAGATGGGCGAGACCGAGCTGGTGCCGCTGCGGCGTCGGGTCTCCTACCTCTTCCAGGGCGGGGCCCTCTTCGACTCGATGAACGTCTTCGACAACGTCGCCTTCCCACTGCGCGAACACCGCACATTGAGCCCGGCGGACCTTACCCAAGAGGTCCGCGCTCTGTTGGCCATGGTGCAGCTCGAGGAGGTGGACCATATGCAGCCCTCCGAGCTCTCGGGCGGGATGCGCAAGCGGGTGGCGGTCGCACGGGCCCTGGCCTTGGACCCCGAGATCATCCTCTACGATGAACCGACGACCGGCCTGGACCCGATCACCAGCAGAGCCATCGCCGAGCTGATCCTTGACCTCGATCGTCGACTCGACGTCACCTCGGTGGTGGTCACCCACGACATCCTCCTCGTGACCGAAGTGGCGGAACGGGTGGTTTTTCTCGAGGACGGCCATTTCATCTTTTCCGGCTCGGTAACGGAGGCCTGCCGACAGGGGCCGACCGTTGTCCGTGAGTTTTTCGCAGCGGGAGGCAGTGATGCGTGACACGACCAAACGCGATCTGAGGGTCGGCCTACTCACCGTGGTGGCCCTGGCGGTGTTGGTGCTGACGATCTTCACCATCGGCAACCGCCGGCAGTTCTTCACCAGCCACACCCGCTATCGCGCCTCGTTCGTCAACGTCACCGGATTGCAGAAGGGAGCGGAGGTCAAGCTCAACGGCGTCACGGTGGGCTTCGTCGAAGAGATCGCCCTGTCGCCGGAACCCGACCAGGAACGCATCACGGTCAGCTTCACCCTCGACGATTTTTACACCGAGAGGATCCGAGAGGACACGATCGTGTCCATCAAGACCATCGGTCTCCTCGGCGACAAGTATCTCGATATCCGCAGCGGTTCGCCGGAGGCCGCAAGAGTTCCCGAAGGGGGCCTGCTCCCCAGCCGGGACCCGGCCGAGATGGAGGAGTTTCTGACCGGCGGAGAGGACCTGATGGAGAACCTGATCGCCATCTCCTCGAGCCTGATGGTCATCCTGCGGCGGGTGGAAGAGGGCGAAGGGCTCCTCGGCGAGCTCACCCAGGTCCCGACGTCGGGAGAGAAGCTCAGCGACATGGTCAAGGACACTCTCGCCTCGCTCCGCCAGACTCTGGTGCGGATCGAGGAGGGCCGGGGGCTGCTTGGACGACTGATCAACGACGACCGGTTTGCCGACGATTTGATCACCCGTATCGACGACTCAGCCCGCTCGGTGGGAGAGGTCGCCGCTACCATCTCCACCGACCTCAAGCGCGACGACACCGCCTACGCCGTGCTCCTCCGCAACCCTGAAGGGGCGGAAATGATGCGCGAATCGCTCAGCGCCATGCGCGATGCGACCCAGGCCCTGGCCGCCGCGGTCGAGGAGCTGGCCACCGGAGAGGGTACCCTGCCGCGGCTGATGAAGGACAAGGAGTACGCCGACGACTTCCTCGATGACCTCGCCGCCATGATGAAGAACCTGCAGTCGATGACCGCCAAGCTCGACCGCGGCGATGGCACCGCCGGCGCCTTCATCAACGATCCTCAGGTCTACAAGGACCTGGAGCACGTGCTGCGCGGGGTCAAGAACTCGAAGGTCACCTCCTGGTACGTTCGCAACCGGCGCAAGAAGGGGGAGCACCTCGAGGAGAAGGAGGAGACCCTCGCTGCCGGGGAGTCGA
>JBGMRN010000105.1:5805-10522 GCA_048061535.1 Thermoanaerobaculales bacterium
ACGGAGACGGGGAGGGAGGAGATGGACGCGGGCAGGCGTTGAGTCGCTGAATTACCCGGTCAAGCCTCGGTCAAAGCGGCGTTCGCCAGGCGCCAGCCGTCTGCGGTTGCGAGGAGCAGCTCACCCGAGCGCTCGACCAGATGCCGCTCCTCGGCCTGCCGCAGAACCTGCCGGGTGCGGGCCTCAGTCCAACGCAGATGTTGATGAATGCCCTCCGCGCGGCACTCCTCGGTCTCGGCCGCCGTCCCCTGGTGGTGGAGCAGGTGGACCACCAGCATGCGCAACGACAGATCGAGGTGTTGAGCTCGGCGGCGCCGCGCCTGCGACACCAGGCCCCGACGCGGCGCCAAGAGGAGCGCGAGCGCGAAAAGCCCGCCGCAAGCGACCGCCATCGATCCCGCGATCGACACGTCGAACGCAAAGGCCATGAGATAGCCGAGGATGGCGCTGAGGGCGGCGACTGCGGCGCCCGTCCAGAGCATCGGCGCAAAGCGGTCGACCAAAAGGTAGGCGGTGGCCGGCGGGGCGATCATCAGGGCCACTACCAGGATCGAACCCACCGCGTCGAAGGCGCCGACCGCAGTGATCGATACCAGGGCCATCAGGGCGTAATGGATTGCCACCGGCGAGAAACCGAGCAAGGCCGCGAGGCCGGGATCAACCGTCGCCAGCTTGAGCTCTTTCCAGGCCAGACCGATGACGATGACATTGAGCAGGAGAATCGCCCCCATTGTCCACAGGGCGCGCGGGCCGAGGTCCGCGCCCGCCACCGTCAACCGGTCGAACGGGGCAAACGCGAGCTCCCCGAGGAGGACCGAGTCGGTGTCGAGGTGGACGTCCCCTGCGTAACGCGAGATGAGGATCACGCCGATGCTGAACAGGGCCGGGAAGACGAGACCGATGGAGGCATCCTCCGGAACCAGGCGCGAGCGGATCAGGGCCTCGATGAGGACCACGGTCAGGACACCGGTCGCCGCCGCCGCAAGGAGCAAAAGAGGCGAGTTGAGATCTCGAGTGAGGAAGAAGGCGACGACGATTCCAGGGAGGATCGCGTGCGAGATGGCATCCGAGACCAGGGCCGTGCGCCGCAGAACCAGATAGGTTCCGGGCAGCGCAGCGGCCACCGCGGTGACCACCGCGATGAGGATGATTTCCAGGTCGGGGCTCATGGATCCAGCTCCCGTTCGAGTACCCTTTGCGCTTCGCGCCGGCCGATCGGAGTCGGCGCCCAAAGATCATCATCTGTCCGCTGGGCAAGGCCCCGGTCGGCGAGACTCTCCAACGCGAGCGCGACCTCTGCGTCGCGCGGGCTCATGGTGCGCAGCACCGCCAGCGGATGGCCGTGATCAGGATCGTCCGGGTGTTGCAGGGAAAGAGAATACAAGTGCATCAGCACGGGATCGAGATCGGGCGCCCGCTGCAACCGCCCCAAACGCAGGTGACGCCATAGCAAGCCACGATGCGGCGCCACCAGGATCGAGCCGACGACCACCACGCTGAGAACCAACACGATCGTCGGACCGGTGGGCAGCCGCGGCACCAACGAGCTGGCCACCGAACCCGCGACGCCGGAGAAGACGCCAATGGCGGCGGAGAGAACCACCATCGGCGCCAAGCGTCGGCTCCACTGGCGGGCTGCCGCCGCCGGGGCGACGATCATCGCGCTCATCAGCACCACCCCGACGGTCTGCAGGCCGATGACGATGGCCACCACCAGGAGCAGCGTCAAAAGGCCGTCGAGGTGCCTCACCGGCAGCCCGAGACTGGCCGCAAAATCGGGGTCGAAGCTCAGCAGCTTGAACTCCTTCCACACCACGGCGACGATCAGCAACGCCACCGCTCCGAGCACCGCCATCGTCACGACGTCCCGACGGAGAAGGGAGGCCGCCTGTCCAAACAGAAAGGAGTCGAGACCGGCCTGGGCCGCATCCGGCTGTTTCTGGATGTGCGTGAGCAGCACCAGCCCGAGACCGAAGAAGACCGCGAGCACGATTCCCAGGGCGCTGTCATAGGGCACCCTGGAACGGCGGACAATCAGCAACACCACCAGGGTGCCGGCCCATCCCGCCAAAGCCGCCCCGAGCATCATCACCAACGGCGCCTTGCTGCCGGTGAGCATGAACGCGAGCGCGATCCCCGGCAGGGCGGCGTGGCTGACGGCGTCGCCGAGGAGACTCTGGCGCCGCAAAAAGGCAAAAGATCCCAGGGCGCCGCTGGTGGCCCCGAGCACCGCCGAGCCGAGAGCAACCAGGCGCAGCGTGTAGTCGCCGAAGAGGTCCACTAGACCTCCGCCCCTCCGGCCGCACCCAGCACACCGACCCGTCCGCCGAAGGTGAGCCGGAGGTTCTCCTCGGTGAAGACCTCCCTCACCGGACCTGAATCGATAGCGCGCACGTTGAGCAGCAGCACCGAGTCGAAGTACTCGGGGACAGTCTGCAGATCGTGGTGGACGACGATGATGGTCTTACCCGTCTCCGCGAGATCGTTGAGCACGCCGATGATCGCGCGCTCGGTGGGTGCGTCCACCCCCTGGAACGGTTCGTCGAGGATGTTGATGGGGGCGTCCTGGACGAGGGCCCTGGCGAGGAGTACGCGCTGCTGCTGGCCGCCCGAAAGCTCGGCGATCGGCCGCTTGAGAAACGCGGTCATGCCCACCTGCTCGAGGGCGGCCTCCGCCTCGCACCGCTGGGCCGCGCCGGCCCGACGAACCCAGCCCAGACGACCATAGGTTCCCATTGTGACCACGTCGACGACGTCGGTCGGAAAGTCCCAGGACAGCGTTGCGCGCTGGGGAACGTAGGCGATCCGGCCGCGTCCGTCGGTTCCCGACTCTCCGAAGATGCGCACCTCGCCGGCCACCGGCCGAACCAGTCCCATGGCCGCCTTGACCAGGGTGCTCTTGCCGGCGCCATTCGGCCCCACGATGGCCATCTTGACCCCCACCGGCACCTGGAGATCCACGTCCCAGAGCACCGGCTGGTCGGCGTAGGCGACGGTGAGGTCCTCGACCTCGAGCGCCCATTGGGGGCGGGTCCGATCCATTCTCAACCTCCCACTCGATGACATCGAAGTTGCCTCATTCGCCTTCCGGATCACCCGCGAGGGCGCTGACGATCGTCCCGACGTTGGCGCGAACGGTCCCCTCGTAGGAACCCGCGGGCGTCCCCGGGTTCCCGAGGGAGTCCGAATACAGGCTGCCGCCGATCTCGACCGCGAAGCCCCGGGCATTGACCGCCTCCTCGAGCGCCTCCACGTAGCGCGGCGGCACCGAGGTCTCGACGAAGATCGCCGGTATGCGCCGCTCGACGATGAAAGCCGCCAGCTCCGTGACATCGGAGGTGCCCGCCTCCGAGGCGGTGCTGACGCCAAGCAGGCCCCGAACCTCGAATCCGTAGGCGCGCCCGAAGTACGCGAAGGCGTCGTGAGCGGTCACCAGCACCCGTTCCTCCGGCGCGAGATCCTCCGCCCGCTCGCGAACCCAGCGGTCGAGGGCGGTGAGTCGGGCCAGATGTGTCCGCCCGCGTTTGCGAAAGACATCGGCGTGGGGAGGATCGAGCTCCGCCAGGGCTTCGGCGACGCATCCGGTGGCGACCGCCCACAACCCGACGTCGAACCACACATGAGGGTCGTGGATGCCGGAGAAGCCCGACGAGGTGATCAGCTTCCCCGCGGGGAGACACTCGCCCACCGCGATCGTCCTTGCTCCACGCCCGCCCATCTGCTCGAGGACCTCCGTCATCCTTCCCTCCAGGTGGAGGCCGTTGTAAAAGATCGCCTGCGCCGAGCTCATCCGCCGGACATCGCCGGCCGAGGCCTTGTAAAGATGGGGATCGATGCCGGCGCCCATCAGAACCTGCAGCCGAATCTCCGGTCCGCCGACGGTGCGCACCAGGTCACCGACGATGGTCGTGGTCGCCACCACCCGGGGCCGACTGTCCTCGGGCGACGCAGTCCCGCCGCCGCCGCATCCCAGCAGCACGGCCGTCACCACAAGGAACAGAGTTGCCCGGCAGCCCCTCATGTCGTTTCTCCCTCGACCCACAGCTCCTCGGCCAGATAGGCCGGCACCAGCACGCGCTCGTCGTCCACCTGCAACCACACTCCCGCAGCGGTTCCTTCGACCATCTCGATTTCAGTCCCCGGCAGCAGACACAAACCGCGCAGCTGTTCGAGGCTGTCCCGATCCTGGATCCCGACCCTCCCCAGCACGCCCCGCCCCCCGGGCGAGAGCTCGGTCAACGGAACCCGGGCCGTCCCGGCGGGCATCGTCAGGTCCGACGTGGGAATCGGATCTCCGTGCGGGTCGTGGGTCGGGTGGCCCATGGCCTCGGCGATTCGTGCTTCAAACCGCTCCGAGATGACATGCTCGAGCCGCTCCGCCTCCTCGTGGACCTCGTCCCAGCCGAAGCCGAGAACCCGAACCAGGTAGGTTTCGAGCAGTCGATGATGCCGCAGCATCTCGAGGGCGATCCGCCGGCCCTGGGGAGTGAGGCGGACCCCGCGATAGGGTGCGTGATTTACCAGTCCGAGCTGGGCCAACCGTTGAACCATCTCGGTCACCGACGCCGGTCGTACCCCGAGACGCTGAGCGAGGGCCTGGGTGCCGACGCTGCGGCGGCCCTCGCCGAGGAGGAAAACCTGCTTGAGATAGTCCTCCTGCTTCTCGGAGAGCACTCCGTGGATGCTCTCTCCCGGACGATGGTCGATCAGGGGTTCA
>JBGMRN010000106.1:0-10516 GCA_048061535.1 Thermoanaerobaculales bacterium
GTAGGTGTCGTGAGTTCCCAGCACACGCGGGGCTGAACCGACGCAGAAAGCGCTCGCCAGCGCCAGCGCAACGAGTTCCCCGCACACGCGGGGCTGAACCGTAGACCCCGGCGCGAAATTGCTTCTTCCCGCCGAGTTCCCCGCACACGCGGGGCTGAACCGCCGGGCATACCAGTACGCCGCCTCGCCTGGATGAGTTCCCCGCACACGCGGGGCTGAACCGTCCCATATTCGGCTCCGGCCATCAAATTACCTGAGTTCCCCGCACACGCGGGGCTGAACCGGCTGGTGAGGCCATTGCCCGTACCGTGGGAGAGAGTTCCCCGCACACGCGGGGCTGAACCGTCTGCGCTCTCCTCCTATCGTTCGGATGTCAGGAGTTCCCCGCACACGCGGGGCTGAACCGGAGACAGGCGGGCTTTCAGCCATGGAGGTGGTGAGTTCCCCGCACACGCGGGGCTGAACCGGGAGGAGCTGGAGGCGATCCCGCATCTGGCTGGAGTTCCCCGCACACGCGGGGCTGAACCGGAAGAGGACATTGTCGTCCGGTTGGTTTGGATGAGTTCCCCGCACACGCGGGGCTGAACCGCTTCCCGACGAGCTTGACGACCTGCGCATCGGTGAGTTCCCCGCACACGCGGGGCTGAACCGCAATGAGGGAGCAGGTTGCCAGGGCGGATCTGGAGTTCCCCGCACACGCGGGGCTGAACCGACCTTCTGCCGAGACGATCCCCGTGTCAATAAGAGTTCCCCGCACACGCGGGGCTGAACCGGACACCGAGGAGCCAGCACCCGGCGCCGAGCCGAGTTCCCCGCACACGCGGGGCTGAACCGTGCAGATACTGTGGTGGTGAGTTTGTGGATGAGAGTTCCCCGCACACGCGGGGCTGAACCGGGTCAGTCGAGCATGCTCATGGCGACGATCGACGAGTTCCCCGCACACGCGGGGCTGAACCGGGGCTGGACGCACAAAAACATGCAGTGTTCCGGAGTTCCCCCCACACGCGGGGCTGAACCGATCCAGGCGCCTGGGAGGTGCGGCAATTTATTGAGTTCCCCGCACACGCGGGGCTGAACCGGTGGTGCTGATCCACAGCCAACAAATACAACCGAGTTCCCCGCACACGCGGGGCTGAACCGACGACTGGGTGGTCTTCCCGGCGGCCCGCGAAGAGTTCCCCGCACACGCGGGGCTGAACCGAAAACGTGCCCTGACTGTGGAGCCTGTGTTCCGAGTTCCCCGCACACGCGGGGCTGAACCACCGCAATTCGTCCGACGAATTGCTGTCGATCTGCCCGAAACCGTGTTCCCGATCTTCGGGTCACCGACATGCAACCGGCGGCAGAAGGTACTTCGTAACCTCGTCAACATCGACCTTGATCTCGACAGCGCATTTCGGCCGAGCCGGCGCCGCGGATTCCACCTTGTAAGAACCTGCGGGGAGCAGGAGGACGAGGCCGGTTCGCGGAACCGGCGTCCATGGGCCGCGGTCCGGGTTCTGCCAGCGGATCACGGGCACGGGAGCACCGCTCTCGAGATCGGTCACGCGGACGCGCCACGCGCCGTCCTCGGCCGATCCGGTGGGATCGAAGCGCAGCACGCCGGTAGGCCTCAGGGTCACCAGCGCTCCGGGGTCGTTCCGGCCGACAGTGACGATAGCGGCGCCGCGCCCGCGTACGAGGAGGGTTGAGGGCTCGCTCGGAAGAGCAGCCACCTGACACCGTCCTGCCGGATCACAGCTCGCGTGCACCGGGTTGCCCACGTAGCCGAGGGCCATGGGGAGGACCACGATCTCTCCGGGTGGGTTGCCGTCCGTCTCGCGCACCACCAGGGTGAGGTCGTGTTCGAGCGGGACCCGGGCCCCGGGCGGCGCCTTTTTTCGCAGGGCGCCCCTCAGCCTGCCGAAGAGATTGGCCCAACCGGCCGGATCGAGCATCAGGGCCTGGCTGGTGGCAGGGCCGGTTGGACCTCCGTCGTAGACCCGCTGCTGCTCGAGCCCCATGTGGCGCCTGGCGGCGCCCAGCCGCAGCCGACGTTCGACCAGCTCGAGTTCCAGCTCCTCGAGCGATGAGGGCGCGTGTTGGTCGTCGCTGCGCAGAGTGTGGCGGAGCCCCGCTGTCGGGGTGTCGCTCGACCGCTCCGTCGCGGGCGGGGGCGTCGCGTCCTCGAATAGCCGGAATCTGCCGGCCGAGTCTGCGGTCAGACCGAGCTCGAAGTCGGGATCCGGGGGTCTCCGAAGATTGACGCTCTGGAGGTCGAGCCTGAGCTTGTCGCCGGAGTCCGCCAACAGGGTGGACGCCTGGAAGAGCACCGTGAGTACGAGGATCGCGGCCCGCATGGCCGGAAGGTACGCAAGCGGTGTACCACTCCGTGCCGCGGGGGGGAATCGGCTCCCTGTGGTCCAAATACTGGCAGTCAATAGGGTTCGCTCGACACGGGCAAGGTGAGGAGCCTGGTTCGGCAGAATGGCGGCGCCAGTCTGGCGTTTCGGACGTGTCGTGGTCCCCGCGTTGAGGTATTCTTGGCAACCAAGGAGGTCCGGTATGCGGGGCGGTTTTCTCGGATTGACGGTGGTCCTCGGTGTATTGATGCTGTTGTTGTCCTGCGGGCCTCCGCCGCCTGTGGAGGAGGGGCCGGTGATCCGGTTTGTGGGCCGGCCGGGGGTCGAACCGGGCACTCTTCCTTTCTCCGAAGCGGTCCAGGTCGGAGATCTCTTGTTCCTGTCGGGCCAACTGGGCTTTGTGCCGGGCGCCAGGGAGCTTGCGTCCGGGGGCATCGACGGGGAAACCCGCCAGGTGATGGAGAACATCAAGGCCATCCTCGAGCGCAACGGTTCGTCGCTGGACCGGGTGGTGAAATGCACGGTCTTCCTCGCCGACATCGGCGAGTGGCCGGCCATGAACGAGGTGTACCGGAGCTTTTTTTCGACCGATCCGCCGGCGCGGAGCGCGGTGGCGGTCAGCGGTCTCGCTCTCGATGCAAGGGTCGAAATCGAGTGCATCGCCGGATTGCGGTAGCGAGGTGAGGGAATGACGTCTTCAATCCAGCCGGAAGTGTCGACAGCTGATGAGATCCTGGCCATCGAAGGTCCGGACTCGAGCCTCCTGACATATTATGCGCTGGCCTCGCTCGCCGCAGGCCCGTTCTTTCCGTTCGTGTTCATCCCGCTCTATTTTCGCTATCACACGATGCGCTACCGGTTCTCCGACGAGGGGGTCTCGATGCGTTGGGGGGTGCTCTTTCGAAAAGAGATCAACCTCGCCTTCGCGCGCATCCAGGACATCCACTTGACCAGCAACTTCGTCGAACGCTGGCTGGGACTGGCGAGGATCCAGATCCAGACCGCCAGTGGGAGCTCCAAGGCGGAGATGACGATCGAGGGGGTGCGCGAGTTCCGGGCGCTGCGCGATTTCCTCTACGTTCGGATGCGGGGCGCCAAGGGCCTGGGACCGGCGTCCTCCGGTGCAAACCCGGTGGGGGCGCCTGCGGCCGGACGGCAGCCAGTCGGCGACTCTGCGAGCGAGGTGGCGACGACCTTGCGCCAGGCGGTTGCCGAGTTGCGGGCGATTCGCGAGGCATTGGAGGCGCGTGGAGGGTCAGGCGGTGGCTGACACGGCTCTCAAAAACCTGATCACAAAGGTCTTGAAGGTGCCGCCTCAGCCGGAAGCGCCGTTGGGCAGCCCGGGCTCGGTCCGCATCTTCAACGCCGCTCCGGGCTACTACCGTTACCGGATCGGGCAGTGGGTTCTCGGCCAGATAGGGAAGGCCGCCGGCCTGGCTTTCGGTCTCGCCTTCCTCAACACGATCGAGGTCGGTCCCATGTCCTTCTTCCATGGCTTCATCCAGCCCCTCGAGGTGTTGGGCGTGCTCCTGTTCCTGGGTCAGATGCCGTTCACCTTCATGATGGTTGACCTGGATTACCGCTACCGCTGGTACATGATCACCGACACGAGCCTGCGCATCCGTGAGGGGCTGCTGGTCGTCCGCGAACGAACCATGACGTTCGCCAACATTCAGAACCTGTCGCTGCGGCAGGGGCCGTTGCAGCGGATGCTCGGCATCGCCGATCTTCGGGTGCGCACCGCGGGCGGAGGCGGGGGCGAGGGTCCGAAGCAGGGGAAACACGAGGTGTCCGAATCCGCGAACATGCACCTCGGTTATTTTCGTGGAGTGGACAACGCGGAGGAGATCCGCGACGTGATCATGGACCGGATGCGCGGCCTGACCGACACCGGCCTCGGCAACCCGGACGAAGCGGTGGCGGTCGTTTCGGGGAGGGGAGCCTCATTTGGAGGGGATCGGGAGCTGCTGGCCGCCGCCCGAGAGCTGCTGGCCGAGACGAGGCGACTGCGCTCCGTGATCGAACAGTAGGAGTCGCTCGAGCCCGAGCCCGAGCCCGAGTCCGAGTCCGCATCCGCATCCGCGTCCGCGCCCGTGTCCGGGATCGGGAACGGATTCGGGAACCAAGACCCGACCGATCCGAGCTCACCGGAGGCGCAGAACCCGTAGCTCCGAATCTCCGATCAACCCATGAGATCATGTCGCATGGAGACGATCGGAATTCGCGGCGCCCGCCGACTCGCGCTCGCTCGCGCCGGTCTGCTGAAACCCGAGTGGACCGGGCTGCCGCGGCGCGCGGCCGGGCGCGGCCGGCGAGCCCGCGCGGCGGCTCTTCGGATCATCCGGAGGTTTGGTTACCTTCAGCTCGACACGGTCGCGATCGCGGGTGCGCGGAGCCACGCCATTGTTCTGCTCTCGCGGCTCGAAGCCTTTGACCCTTCGCTCGCGGAGGCGCTGCTGCGGCCGGAAGCACCGCTCTTCGAGTACTGGGGGCACGAAGCGAGCTGGATCCCGATTGAGCTCTACCCGCTTTTCGAGTTTCGGCGCCGGGCCTTCCACCACCACCCGTGGTGGGGCGATCTGGTGGGCGAGCACCCGAAGGTTGCCGAGGATCTCCTGAGTCGCATCCGCGATGAAGGACCGCTGCGCACCCTCGACATGGAGGGGCGGGGGAGCCGTGGGTGGTGGGACCTCAAGCTCGCGAAGCGGGTTGCGACTGCGTTGTGGTCTTCCGGAGAGCTGGCGATCCGCGAGCGCCGCGCCTTCCAACGGACCTACGACCTCGTCGAACGGGTCATTCCAGAGCATGTGAGGCAACAACGTGTCCCGGAAGACGAGGCGTTCGAGCGGCTCCTCCTGACTGCCCTCGAGGGCCACGGGTGGGCCGCGACCGGCACCCTCGTGCGGACCTGGAGGCTTCGCAACCTGCAGCAGGATGTCAGCCGGGCCCTCAGGCGTCTGGTCGAATCAGGGGAGATCCTCGACTGCACGCTCGTCGGGGACGACGGCAGAAAGACCAGAGGGTGGGTGCGGCCAGAGGACCTCGAGCTCGCATCGCGTCTTGAGCGGGTTCGGCCGAGGCGGGACAGGGGGGTGTTGCTCTCGCCCTTCGACCCGGTGCTCTGGGACCGCCCCCGGGTGGAGCGGCTCTTCGGGTTTCACCAGGTACTCGAGATCTTCAAACCAGCGCCGCAACGGATCTATGGCTACTTCTGCCTCCCGGTGCTGGCCGGCGAGCATCTGGTGGCGCGCTGTGACCTCAAGGCCGACCGGAAGACCGGGAAGCTGGACGTGCTGTCGTGCCGATTCGAGGCCACGAACGGTGCGGGCTCGGCGAGCAGCCGGGATCGCGAGGCGGTCGGGACGGCCCTGGAGCGGTTTGTCGGAGCGCTGGGTTTCGACTGCCCATTTCTTCGCACCTTCGTTGAAAATTGAGACGCAGTCGCGAACTAATCCGGCGCCGGGAGCGTATGATGTGGTGATGCAACGGTCGCAGCGGCGTCTCACGTTGGCGTTGGCGCCCGGGATACTCGCTTTTCTCATTGCCGTCCTGTCGGTCGCGGACATGTTCCTTCCGCGCCCGTACGACGGCGTCATTCTGGAAGCGGACGCCCCGGGTGCGCGGATCGTGCGCAGCGTCGTCGCCGGCTCCGGCGCCGATATCGCCGGCATCCGGCCGAGAGACGTGATCGTCGGCATCGACCGCACCTTCCTCGATTCCGCGACCCATGCTCAGGAGCTATTGAACCGGCACCGCATCGGTGAGTCGGTCTCTTATCTGGTGCGCTCCTCGGGCCATGTCTTCGAGGTTCCCGTCAAGCTCGGTCGCCGGCAGATCGGCGGCACGACCTACCTCTACGCTGCTCTCCTGGGGTTTGCGTTCTTCGGCATCGGCCTCTTCGTCGTCCTGCGCCAGCCCCGACTGGCTGCGGCGCGGGTTTTCTATACGATGTGCAGCCTGTTTCTACTCTTCCTCGTGTGCCGGCTGCGCCCGGCCTCTTACTCCTGGGTCGATTCTTTCGTGCTGACGACGGGAACGATGGCCCTGCTCTTTCTTCCGGCGGCCTTTCTCCATTTTTTCTTGATCTTTCCGCGTCCGGTGTGGGAATGGAGGCGGGATCCCGGCGCCATCGTGGTCGGCTGGATCGTGCGCTACAGCCCGAAGCTGGTTCCTTTCTACCTTCTGCCGCCGTTGGTCTACGGCGCCACGGTGGCGTGGGCGCAGCGTCAGGGGACCCCGTTGGCCTTGATCAGCGGCGCCCCGATGACCAACTGGTGGGTGATGGTGGTGTACATGATCCTCGGCCTCGGCGCGCTCGGGATGAGCGCCCGTCGGCTGTCGGACCAGCGCCAGCGACGGGGGGCGGGATTGGTCTTCCTGGGCACCCTCTTCGGGGTGGTTCCCTTCATCCTCCTGGCGGTGGCCTTCCCGTCATTCCTCCACACCGAACGATTCCTGTTTTACGGCGTGGTGCCGCTGATCCTGGTGCCCATCACATTCGCCTATGCGATCGTCCGCTTCGGGTTGCTGGACATTCGGGTCATTCTGCGCAAGAGTCTGCTCTACACGGCGACGACGGCGACGGTTACCGCGGTTTACGCACTCGGCATCGCGTCGTCCAACATTCTCTTCCGGGCAACTCCGATCGCAGAGTCGCCGTACTTCCCGGTGGTATTCGCCCTAGTCATCGTGCTTCTCTTCGAGCCCCTCCGCCATCGCCTGCAGGGGCCGGTGGATCGTTTCTTCTTCGCCGAGCGACTGCGGCTGCAGCGGGCGATGGTGGAGATGGGGGAGGCTCTCACCAGCGAGGTCGAGATCGGCCCGGTCGTGACACAGTTGGTGGAGCGCCTTCCGGAGCTGCTCGGACTGCACTTTGCCGCGCTCTATCTCAATACCGGGGGACAGCTCAAGCGAGAGGCCGGACCGGAGGCCCTGCCCCCCGAGCTCCCGATCGTCAATATTCTCCACGACCAGCTCAGGCGTCGGGGTTCTCTCGTTCGCGTGGACGAGCTCGCGCCGCTGCGCCTTCTCTCGGCCGATGTCGAGGAGCTCGGCCGCACATTCGGGAAGGCCGAGGTCGAGCTGGTCGGTCTGCTGGCCACGACTCGGCGCTCGGTGGGGATCGTGCTGCTCTCCGGCAAGGCCGGACAGACCACCTTCGAGAACGAGGAGCTGCAGCTCGTTCGCGGTCTTCTCCATCAGGCGTCGATTGCGTTGGAGACCAGCCTCTTGATCGACGAGCGGACGCGCCAGGCGGAGCTCGAACGCGAGCTCAAGATCGCGGCCTCGATCCAGGCCTCGCTGCTGCCGGAGTATCTGGTCGCTGCCGACGGCTGGTCGTTGGCGGCGGTGTGCCGGCCTGCACGTGAGGTGGGGGGTGACTTCTACACCCAATTGCCGGGGCGCCGGCCCGGGGAGCAGGCGGTGGTCTACGGCGACGTCTCGGGGAAGTCGATCTCCGGAGCGCTGATGATGATGGCGGCGCACGAGGTTCTCAACGCCCTGGCTCTCGCCCACAGCGATCCCGAGGACATCTTGCGGCTGGCCAACGAACGGCTCTACAGCTTGCGCGCAGGGCGCCGGGACGAGCTCCAGGTGGGCAGCTTCGTCGCCCTCGGTTATCTCGCCTGCCGGGCTGGGGACGGCACCCTGCGCTACACCCTGGCCGGCCAGCCGCCGCCGATGCTCCGCCGAAAATCAGGTTCGGTGGAGTGTCTGGATCTTCCGCCCCACCGCTTGCCGCTGGGAGCGCTGAAGCTCGGCGGACACCGGATGCTCGAGGTCGACCTTGAAGCAGGTGACATGGTTGTGGCCTACTCCGACGGAGTGGTCGACGCGCAGTCACCGGATGGCGAGTTCTTCGGTGAAGACCGTCTGGCGCGGGTGTTGGCCGAGTCGAAGGGAAGCTCCCAGGAGACGGTGAACTACCTGCTCGAGGAGATCGAGGCATTCACCGGCGGCCACACCCCGTACGACGACGTCACGCTGCTTGCCGCCTGCTGGTGTCCCTAGGCAATTCTCTCCGCCCGCATTGTGCTCTCCGTCCCCAAAAATATCGCGTACAGTAGCCGGTATCGCGGCAAATGGGGGGCGGAGAGCACAATGCGGGCGGAGAGAATTGCGGGCTAGCGCCGTTTTTGCATCACCGACATGTAGTCGAAGTCCTGCTTGCTGTACCCGGCCGGAGGGTCGTAGGTGCTGGCGGGAGCGTCAAGCTGTTCCGCCGACACCGTTTTCTCGGTGGTTGCCACCCTCTCTCCGCCCATCATGTTCATGATCATGACGCCGTCCATTGCGACGACGAAACCCTTGACCTTGAGCATCTCCTCGGCCATGCCCTCCATTCCGGGCTGCAGACCGATGATTTGCTGATACATCTTGTGGAAGGCAGTGAGGTCCACATCGATCTCGGGCGTGGCCCAGAGGGCGGATTCGATGGTGACCATCTTCGAGACCATTTTGAGGTCGTAGCGGCGGGCGTTCCAATCTCCGATCTTCTTGCGCTCATCGGCCGGGGTGACCTCGATGTCGAAGGTCATCATCGCTTTCATCTGGGTGGCCATCTGCTCGGGCAGGAAGGCGCTCAAATCGAGGGGGAGATCGATCACGTTGTAGGTCTCGTCGACGTGGCTGACGAGGATCAGCTTCTTGGTGTCGAGGCGGACAATGGACGAGGAGTCGGTCCGGTCGACGCGCAGCCGGTTGTCGCCGATCCACATCACCTCTTCCGCGTCCTGCGGCGGATTGTCCTGCCCCATGATCTGGAATCCGTCGCGGTGGGTCTTCTTGACGACCTTGAGGTCGGCCGAGGCGATTCCGGTGACCAGGAACACCGCCGCCAGGGCAACGAGGATCTTACGAGTGCGCATATTGGCCTCCATGCTGGATCGGTTCGGACCATCGGGGATCGTATCCCGGATCCGGTGCGAGGTCCACGTTAGCAGAGCTTGCCGCAGAAGCCGGCGAACCCGGTCGTCATCTCGCGCAGGCGTTGTTCGAGTGCAGGGTCGGTGAGCGCGCCCTTCTCGTCAAGGACCTTCCCGAGGTTCGGTATGAAGACCCGGCGCCCGAAGAGGTGGGCGTGGCGGTACTGGTAGACCATCTCGAGCTGCTCAACCGCGCGGATCGCACCCCATGGTCCCGCCGAGATGCCGACGAATGCGGCGGGCTTCTCGTACAGACTCTCGGGGAATTGCAGCATGTCGATGAAGTACTTGAGCGCACCGGGGAAGGAACCGTTGTACTCGGCCACCACCGTGAGGATGCCGTGGGCGGTGAGGATCGCCTCCTGGAATGGCTCGAACTCCACCGGCTTTTCACCATAGCTCGATCCCCTGAAGATTCCCTCCGGCAGGCGGGCGAGGTCGAGTAGCTTCGTCTGCTCGCCCGCCGAGCGCAGCATCTCGGAAACCAGACCGGCGATTTTCAGTGAGCTCGAGTCCGGACGGTTGGTGCCGGAAATAACTGCGATCATGAGAACCTCCTCCACTTCCAAATGCGTCAACCGGAGCGCCGGGAATCTGATTCCCTGCGGGAGATTCCCACCGATGAGATTCCACGCACGTCGGCATCAAGCTGTCGGAGGTTAGGGGGTTAGGAGGTTAGGAGGTTAGGAGGTTAGGGGGTGAGGGGGTTAGGACGTACGCTCAACCGCGACCTGAAGCCTGAGACCGATGACCCGCGATGTGCCTCGCATCTTGGACCTGGATCTTGGGCCTTGTACGTCGTTGCGACCGGCGCTGCCGATTTTGGCTGTAGAATGCGCCTCGGGGGGAGACATGATCAAGAAAATCGGCTTCCTGGGACTGGTCGCGATTCTCGGCAGCGCTTCTGCGGGCGCCGGGCAGGACACCTTGCACCACCGGTTGAGCGTCGAGATCCAGCCCGCGGAGCACACCCTCCAGGTGGTGGACCGGGTGAGCTTCGTCGGGGCGGTGACGGCGGACGAAGCGGGCGGCTATCGCTTTGTGCTCCACGCCGGACTGGCCCCTCGGGTGACCAGCCCCGGTTGGAAGCTCGAACAACTGGAAGGGCCGGTAACGGCCGACTTCTTCGGCATCAACGCCACCACCGACACGGTGCCCGAGGGGGTGCCCCTCGAAGCTTTCGTCCTGGTCCCGGAAGGTGACGCCGCAGGCCCGGTGGAGCTCGTCTACGGGGGGGAGATCCATCAC
>JBGMRN010000107.1:0-10298 GCA_048061535.1 Thermoanaerobaculales bacterium
GCCCTTGCCGCCGGAGATGATGGCGCCTGCATGTCCCATGCGGCGTCCCGGAGGCGCGGTCTGGCCGGCGATGAAGGCCACCACCGGCTTGGACACGAACTGCTTGACGAACTCGGCCGCGTCCTCCTCGGCGGAGCCCCCGATCTCGCCGATCATGACGATGCCCTCGGTGTCGGGATCCTCTTCAAAGGCCTCGAGGCAGTCGATGAAGTTGGTGCCCGGCAGGGGGTCGCCGCCGATTCCGACACAGGTGGACTGGCCGAGCCCGAGATGGGTGAGCTGTCCGACGGCCTCGTAGGTCAGGGTGCCGGAGCGTGAAACCACACCGATCTTCCCCTGCAGATGGATGTGGGCCGGCATGATGCCGATCTTGGTCAGGCCCGGAGAGATGATTCCCGGACAGTTGGGTCCGATCAGACGGGTCGGCAAACCCTGGAGGATGCGCTGCACGCGGATCATGTCGCGCACCGGGATGCCCTCGGTGATGCACACCACCAGCTCGAGGCCCGCGTCGGCGGCCTCGAGAATGGCGTCGGCGGCAAAGGCCGGCGGCACGAAGATGATCGAGGCATTTGCGTTCGTGGCCGCGACCGCATCGGCGACCGTGTTGAAAACCGGGACTCCGTCGACCTCCTGGCCGGCCTTGCCCGGGGTCACCCCTGCGACGATTCTGGCGCCGTATTCACGGCACTTCTCGGCGTGGAAACGGCCTTCTTTTCCGGTCAGGCCCTGGACCACGACCTTGGTGTTCTTGAATGCCCAGATGCTCATGCCTGCCCCCTCATGCCGCCCACGGCGGCCACGATCTTCTCCGCTCCGTCCCCCATGCCGTCGCCGACCATCAGGTCCAGCCCCGACTCGTTGAGGAGCCTGCGACCCTCGTCAACGTTGGTTCCTTCGAGGCGTACCACCAGGGGAACGTTGAGCCGGACCTCCTCGGCGGCGGCGATCACTCCCTGCGCCACCATGTCACAGCGCACGATCCCGCCGAAGATGTTGATCAGAACCCCCTTGACGTTGGGGTCGGAAAGCAGGATGCGGAATGCTGCAGCCACCCTCTCCTGTGAGGCGTCACCACCGACATCGAGGAAGTTGGCGGGCTCGCCCCCGTAGTAATTGATGATGTCCATGGTGGACATCGCCAGGCCGGCGCCGTTGACCATGCAGCCGATGTTGCCGTCGAGCTTGATGTAGTTGAGATCGTACCTGGATGCCTCCACCTCCAGCGGCTCCTCCTCGTGGAGGTCGCGCATCTCGACGATGTCCGGGTGACGGTAAAGCGCGCTGTCGTCGAAGCCGATCTTGGCGTCGAGCGCGATCACCCGGCCGTCGGTTGTGGTGATCATGGGGTTAATCTCGGCCAGTGAGGCGTCGGTCAGGGTGTAGGCGTTCGCCAACGCGTACATGAATTTGATGCCGGCCTTGAAGGCGTCGCCCTCGAGTCCGAGTCCGAACGCGAGCTGTCTGGCGAGGTAGGGATGGAGCCCGACGTCGGGGTCGAAATGGGCCTTGAGAATGGCATCGGGGTTTTCCTCCGCGACCTCCTCGATCTCCATGCCCCCGAAGCGCGAGGCCATCATCACCGGAAAGCCCTCCTCGCGGTCGAGCACGATGCCGAGATAGAGCTCGCGCTCGATGGGAAGGGCCTCTTCGATTAAAACCTTGCGAACCAGCCGGCCTGCGGGACCGGTCTGCTTGGTGATCAGGGTCATGCCGAGGATCTGAGCCGCCGTCGCGGCTGCCTCTCCAGGATCTGCGGCTAGCTTGACGCCGCCGCCCTTGCCCCGACCACCGGCGTGGATCTGGGCCTTGACCACGACCTTGCCGCCGAGCTCCTCGGCTGCGGCCCGCGCTTCCTCAGCCTGGGAAATAACGATGCCTTTGGGAACCGGCACCTTGAAGCGCGCCAGGATCTCCTTCCCTTGATACTCGTGGACTTTCATGATTCCTCCTTGGTGCTGCCCTCCCAGGATGGCGGGCCGCGCCATTGTGCATCTTCTTTCGCGAGTCTGCAAGACGGACCATCATCGATGAAAGATTTCACAGTTCTCTGAGCGAAATCGTAACATCAGTAATGATAGCGCGCCTGAATGAAGTCGATCCGTCCATCACTCACAAGGTAGACGACTCGGTGCTCTTCGGTGAGACGACGCGACCACGTACCGCTGGGCAGGTACTTGAACGGTTCCGGTTTACCGATACCCGAAAAATGGTCGCGCAAAACGGCTTGCACCAGGTCAAGGGCGCGAAGAGCGATCTTTCGGTTTGTATTTACCCAGAAATTGAGATCCTCAAGAACCTCATCCGGGCGATCGAAAGGCGAGAACCCGCGGCCATCAGCCGTTCGGAGTGAACCGAATTTCTCTCGAGTTCGACGAAAACCCGCATGAAGGCGTAATCTTTGAAGCATGGCAGACCTGAACGACCTGCGGCGCATCGGCGACTTCGAGTGGGAGATTCCCACCTCGGTGCGGGCCGACATGCGGGTGCCGGTCAGAATTCTTGCGTCGCGGCCTCTACTCGAGGCGGTTCGCGACGACGCTTCGCTCGAGCAGGCGGTCAATGCGGCAACCCTGCCCGGCGTGGTCGGTCGCGTTCTGTTGATGCCGGACGTTCACCAGGGCTACGGCTTTCCGATCGGCGGTGTGGCCGCCACCCGCTTGTCCGACGGCGTGATCTCGCCCGGGGCCATCGGCTACGACATCAACTGCGGCGTGCGTTTGCTCGCTTCCCGCGTCGCGTTCTCGGAGGCCGAGCCTTTCCTCGACCGGCTGGCGTCAGCCCTGGATGCCGCCTGCCCGAGCGGTATCGGCTCCCGCGGCCGCTTCCAGGTTGGTGAGGGAGAACTCGAACAGGTGTGCCGGGAGGGCGCGGCTTGGGCAAGGGGTCGCGGCTACGCCACTGATGCCGATCTCGCCCGAACGGAGCAGGGGGGGCGGCTCGAAGGGGCCGACTTTGGCCGCGTGAGCCGCCGCGCCCGCGAACGTGGGCGGGAGCAGGTCGGCAGCCTGGGCGCCGGCAACCATTTCATCGAGGTCGAGGTGGTGGAGCGGATCTTCGACCAAGATGCCGCCCGGACGATGGGCCTCACCGAGGGCGCGCTGACCGTCATGATCCACTGTGGATCGCGAGGATTCGGGCATCAGGTCTGTACCGACTACGTGAAGTCCTTCCAGCAAGCGGTTAAGCGCCACTCCATCTCTCTGCCCGATCCCGAGCTGGTCTGCGCTCCGCTCGACTCGCCGGAGGGCCAGGCTTACCATGGCGCAATGCGGGCGGCCGCCAACTTCGCCTTTGCCAACCGGCAGGTCCTGGCTCACTTCGCGCGCGAGGCCTTCGGCGAGGTTCTCGGCGGGCGAGGGGAGAACCCCCACCTGCACCAGGTCTACGACATTGCCCACAACATGGGTACGATTGAAGAGCACGAGATCGACGGCGAACGGGTCCGGGTGTGCGTTCATCGCAAGGGCGCGACCCGTGCGTTCGGGCCCGGGACCGTGGGTCTGCCACCGGAGTACCAAGCGATCGGACAGCCGGTGTTGGTGCCCGGGAGCATGGGCACCGCCTCCTGGGTGTTGGTCGGCGCCGAGGGCAGCATGGCTCGGTCTCTCGGCTCCTCGTGTCACGGCGCGGGGCGAAAGATGAGCCGGCGGCGGGCCAAACGCACGATTCAAGGCAGCGCGCTCCGGCGGGAGCTCGAGGAACGCGGCGTCCGGGTACGGGCCGGTTCGATGCCCGGTCTCGCGGAAGAGGCCCCGGCCGCCTACAAGGACGTGGACGAGGTTGTCGATGTCGTGGTGGCAACGGGCATCGCCCGCAAGGTGGCTCGCCTGCGGCCGGTGGTGGTCGTCAAGGGTTAGTACGGCGATAGACGGCTCGCGCCGGGAAGGAGGCTTGGATCATTCCCCGGGACCCCCGGGCTCCTTCGGCGGGAGTGACGACCACCTCGAAACGCCGATC
Organism: Thermoanaerobaculales bacterium; assembly: GCA_048061535.1. Classification (GTDB taxonomy): domain Bacteria; phylum Acidobacteriota; class Thermoanaerobaculia; order Thermoanaerobaculales; family Sulfomarinibacteraceae; genus Sulfomarinibacter. The sequence continues at coordinate 3,961 of JBGMRN010000107.1, forward strand.
GTCTTTGAGTTGGGCGCCGGCGATTGCCCCTTGAAGGACCAGTTTTCCGCGGCCGCGGGCTTCGGCCAGAATCTCGCCCGTCGATGCCTTGCGGACCTTGACGTCGAGGTACTCGAAGCCATCCAGCTGCTGCACCTCGACCGTTACCTCGCCGGCGTACAGAGGTGAGAACTCGAGGGTGGCGCGCGACCGTTGCGAACGAAGAGTGAACCCGCTTTCGGCATGCGCCGGCAGGATCCGGACGCTGTATGGCATCGGTGAAGATCCAGGGGCGGCCGGCTCGACCCGGGCCGGATCCCCATCTGTGACCGTCCCGTCGGAGGGATTCTGCGTCTCCGGCCGGTCACCGATCGCAGTTTCCGAAGGTGGCAGCACCTTGACCCGTACCGGACCCGCGAAGTTGTCGAACTCGTCCGACTCGGTTGTGACCCGAAACCGGTCGACCCAGACTGCAAACGAGTAGACGCCGCGGCCGCGTGACCCGGCGAAGTCGGGGTCCATCAGTACCTTGACCGTGACCTGTTCACATTCTTCCGCGGTCTCCGGGACGCACACCCTGTCGGCTTCGAGGCGTTTCCACGAGTCCCATTTCACCCGGCCGACCAGAGCCCGCCAGCAGCCGGGGTCGACCGGACCGTTCTCCTCGTCACGACAGGCCGCGATGTCGAGACCCGGAAAGGGGTGTTTCCGCTGATCGAGCCACAGGTCCCAGGGCACGCCGTCTCCGTCGGGGGCGCCGCCGGTGTTCTCGATCATGACCTTCAGCTCGAGCTCGATGCCGGCCGGCACGGAGAATCTCCTGCAACCGTCCTCGCATGCGATCCGCTCCCCGGACTGCGGGTCCACATAGCTCAGGCTCAGAATCGGGACGAAGTTCGGAGGCGCGCTCTCCCCGGCGATCGCGGGGCCGGCGAGGATCATCAGGCCGCAAACAGCGGGAGGGAGGAGGCGCATCGCTCAATGGTCCCTCATACGGTCAACGATCCTCATCCGCCATTCTCGAAAGCGGGCTCAATTCCCATCTCCTCCAGCAGGCGCCATGCATGGTCGATGCGGTCCATCACCCACAGCATGTAGCGCACGTCGACATGGATCGACCGGGTAACCTTGGGCAGGAAGTCCCAGTCCGAGATCATGCTCTCCCAGTTGCCGTCGAAGAGAAGCCCGACCAGGCGTCCCTGATCGTCGATGGTGGCTGAGCCGGAGTTGCCGCCGGTGGTGTCGACGGTGCTGAGGAAGTTGACCGGCACGGTGCCGAATGCCGCGGGGGCATAGGGGCCGAAGTCTGCTTGGGCAACCGCCTCGACCAGCGCTGCCGGGGCGTCGAACGGTGCCTCCCGGGTCGCCTTGGCAGCCATCCCCTCGGCGGTGGTGAAGGGCAGGTAGATCACGGCGTCGCGAGGTTCGTAGCCCTCGACATTTCCGAAAGTCGCCCGCAGGGTGCCGTTGGCGTCGGGATAGATTTCCTTGCCGTGCGCCACCTGAAAGGCGAGCAGCGCTTCCATGAAGCGCGGTCGTGCCACGAGCAGCCGCCCCTCCAGAGCGTCGTTCTCCGCTTCCAGGGCGAGCATCGCGCCGTAGGTGGCGACGGCGAAACGAACGAATGGATCGTCACTCTCTTCGAGGGTCGCGCGGTCGGCATCGAGGAGAGCCATGCGCTGGGACGAGTCGACCAGCGTAGAGGTTTCGTACATGGAGGCGAGCTTGGCCGCGACGGTTGTCGCAGGGTCCGCCTCGCCGTCGAGGCCGAACCAGGTGTCGAGAGCCGCGACATGATCTTTCTCGGGAAGGGATGCGTACCGTTCGAGCGTACGTTGCAGTAAGGCGCGATCCACCTGCGGATCGAAGCTGCGCGCCATGCGGGCGACGCGCCCTCGGATGCGGCTCATGTCCCGCTCCTGGTAGCCGAGCTTGCGCTCGGCGTCGGGCACCTCCCGCTCGCGGGCAAGACGGTAGGCGGTAGTGGCGGCCGAAATCAGCTGGTTGAATCTGAGCGAGCCCATCGCCTGGGCACGGGCGCGGTGTTCCCGCTTCTGGCCCAGGATCGCTTCGAGCTCGGTCAGCGCGCCCCCCCACTGATCCCGGCGCCCCGGATCTTCGGCAATCCACTCCGCGAGCTCTGCCTCGAGAGCGCGCTTACGTGCCACCGAGTCCGAGTGCGCAAACCCGGCGATCATGCCGCGGCTGTTCTTGAGGCTGTTGTTGATATACCCCACCCACGATGCGTAAGCGATGGCGGCCTGCGGCCGGTTTGCGGTCTCGCGCTCGATGATCTCGAGGCTCTCTGCGCGCGTTTTCACCCGTTGTGGATAGGTCCACTCGATCGCGTCCGCGACCTCCGATGCCAACCGGTAGCGGTTTGTCCGGCCCGGATAGCCGACGACCATCACGAAGTCCCCGGCCTCGACGCCGTCGGTTCCGATTCGTAGCCAGTGTTCCGGTCGGTAGGGCACGTTGTCGGGAGAGGGCTCGGCGGGCTTGCCGTCGGGGCCCACCCACGCTCTGAAGAACGAGAAGTCGCCGGTGTGGCGGGGCCACATCCAGTTGTCGATGTCGCCCCCATATTTGCCGATCGATGACGGCGGCGCGTAGACCAGCCGCACGTCACGGATCTCGAGCTGAGTGTAGAGGCGGTAAACCAAACCGCCGTGGAACGAGGCGACCTTACACCGTTTCCCGGGGGTCTCGCACTCGGCGATGAGCTTCTTTTCGATCTCCTCGATCGCCGCGAACCGACCCGCGCCGTCGGCGTTGTCCGGGATCGCGTTCACAATACGCTCGGTGACGTCCTCGACGGCAACGGTCACGTAGACCCGCGAGCCAGGTGCGGCGGCCAGCTCGTCCTCGGGGGAGGCGGCCAGAAAGCCATCCTTGATCAGGTTTCGCTCGGTGCTCGAGTTGAACTGGATCGACCCGTAGGCACAATGATGGTTCGTGACCACCAAACCGTTGGGCGACACGAATGACGCAGAGCAGCCACCCAGGGACACGATCGCTCCCATCGGGTCACCTGTGAGGTCGGCGAAGTCTCCCGGTGGAGTTTCCAGCCCGGCTGCCCGCAGGGCGCCACCGATCTTTGGCAGCTGGTCAGGAAGCCACATTCCTTCGCCGGCGTGGCCGACGACGCCCGGAACCGTAAGCATGAGAAGCAGTATCGTTGCGCGCATCGAGAATCCCTCCAAAAAAACCGGGGAACGGCATCGACCTCGATGCCTTCGGCATAGTCGGACTATCTTAGCGGCTCTTCGCGATCCGCGCTTCGATCGAGGTGAGCTCGTTGCCGAGGTAGTCCTGGAAGATCGTGAAAGATTCGTCGGCACGGAGCCTCTCGTTGACGAGGTCGGAGAAGGCGCGGTGGCGTATGTTGTCGAGGGCGTCGCGGTGTTCGACCAGCTCCTCTAGCGACAGCTCGCCCAGGTCGACCGATTGTCGCTCGACCTCCATGTAGTAGGCGTCGATGCGGTTTTTCATGCGCCGCCGCATCCACTCGCGAAAGGCGACGTAGATCGAGTACAGGCCGACGAGAAGGGTGAGCCCGAGACTGAGGGCTTCCGCGTACTCGACAAAGAACGGAGGTTCCTCGCGGTTGTAAAAGGCGATGGCCCCTTCGTGATAGGGAATGACCGCGGTCCCCGGCCGATAGCGCTCGCGGATGTGCCTGGTCACCAGGAGCGCTCTCCCCTCGGGACCCGACAGACCCGAGCGGCGGTCGAAAAGCGTGGAGGTGATCGATTGGACCAGCCGGGGGTCGAGGCTTTTCGGCGCGACGAGCAGTGCCGAAACAGCTATCGTGCTCACCGGGCGTTCGGGGATCCGCACGTAGGTCGCGTGCGGGATGGTTGTGGCCTGAAGGCTGGGATATACGAGGGCGAGCGCGTCCGCTGCGTTACCGAGTTCCTGTGGGTCGCCGAGAGACAGGAAGCGCGCAGCATCCAGGTGGCCCAGGACTTCGACCATCCGCGAAGGGATCGCGGTGAGAAGGAAAGCGACGTCGACCGAGCCGTCGATCAGGCCATCGGCTGCCTCGCGCGGCAGGAGAGCGAGGTCCTCGCTCACCGCGACGTCGAAGTGGCCGAGCACCCGCTCCGCCACCTGTCGTGTCCCCGAATCTTCGGCGCCCAAAGAGACGCGGCGTCCGCGCAGGTCGTGAATCGTCCGGATTTCGTCGGCGAGGCGCTTCGCCACCATGATGTGCAGCACCTCTTCATAGAGTGGTGCGATCAGGCGTACGCGGTGATTGGGCGGCGTATCGCTTTGGATGAAGGCGATGTCGGCGCCGCCGTCGAGACCACCGATCAGCCTCATGTTCTCGCCGCTACCATCTGTGGGCAGCACGGTTGCCGTTTTGACGACGCCCTCTGTCTCGAGGACCCTGGCGACCGCGAGGCCGAGGGCGTAATAGGTGCCGGTATCCGGGCCGGTGGCGATGACGATTTCCTCGTGGGCCCAGTCACTCGAGGCCGAACGGAAGGTGAAGAACCCACCGACAATCAACCCGAAGGCGACGATCGTCGCCACGATGGCGGGGATCGGAAGAGACGATCCAACGTCCTGAGTGGAATCCGGGTGCGCCATCGCTCGCTCCTCCCGGGTAAGAATAGCAGTAGCCTCCCAGTGAAAGGCGGGCCGAGAACGGCTCGCTCGTTTCGGTATACAATCATTGACGGGAAAAGCGTTCGGAGGGAGCTCAACGAAATGTGTGCGGCAGAGTCGAACCGCGACCAACGGCAGGCCCTCGACAAGATCGTGGACCAGATGGGGGAACCCGGTTTCGTCATCCGCCACCGTCGCCCGCCAGCGGCCCGGAAAACCGGTGCCCATGTTGATCCGGAGGTGCTGGCGCTGGCGCCACCGCGGTCGCGGTATGTTCGCCGGTGGCGGCGGCATGCCCGCCATTGCCTCGAATGCGCCAACATTTTCCGATACTTCGGGCTCTCACTCGACTGACGACTCGACAAGCACGCCACGGAGCACTCAGCGCGAGTGTTTCTCCGCTGAATGTCACCGTTGGAGGTCACGGTGCCACCTGTTGAGCCCACATTGTTCTTTCTTTGAAACCGGCTCCAGGTGCCGGGATCGAGCCATCGGCCTTGGCACGGGCAGGTGGCGCGGATTGTGCATCCCCGAACTGTGGGTCGATCAGCCTGCGACCTGCGATCAGTTGCTGAACGGCGTAGGCGTGTGAAGCCTCGACGGGAGGCCCCCAGTGAGAAGGATCTTTTTGGCGATCGTCGTCCTCGCAGTGGTTGGATTCGGCCTGTCGTGTTCCTCCACCAGAGTGCAGGCCGATTTTGACCATCAGGCGGATTTCGGGAAGTACTCCACATTTGCCTTGTACGTCCAGGCGGAGAAGGACAAGCCTCCGACCACCGGAGCGAACCAGATCGTCGACGGCCGCATCCGGCGGGCGATCACGGAGGAAATCATCGGCAAGGGTTTCAGCCAGACCTCACCGGAGAATGCTGACCTGCTTGTCACCTACTACACCTCGCTCAGCTCGCAGCTGCGGATGTTCACGACCGGCTGGGGATATGGTTGGGGATACGGCGGGGGATTCTATCCGTACTGGGGCTTTGGTTACGGATATTGGCCCGGTTGGGGCTACTCGGGCACCTACACGTACCACGAGGGAACCATCATTGTCGACATTGTCGATCGAGGGAAGAGGCAGTTGGTGTGGCGTGGAGTGATCAGCAGCGTCCTCAACAAAAAGAGCTCATCCGAGGAGAAGATCGACAAGTCGATCGCCCGGGTGATGCTCGCCTTCCCGCCGGCATGAGATTAACCCCGCTGGGCAATCACCGCGAGGAGGTCGCGGTAACGCCTGTAGCAGGTGAACGGCATGTTGCTGCGCGGTCTGTCGTCGAGACATGGAAGGTAGTGTCCGCTTTCAAGAAGGGACGGAACGGTTTCCTCGATGGTGCGTCCGATCGCGTCGTCGTCCGCGGTCAAGGCGGTGGAGTCGATGCCGCCGATCAGGGCGATTCCCGGCCCGTACTCCCGTCGCAGCTTCGAGTACTCCATGTTCGAACTCATGATGTTGCTGATCCACAGACCATTGATGCCGGCGTCGATGAGCGAGGGCAGGAGCGAGGTGAGATCCCCTCCAGTGGTGCACAGGAAACGCAGGGGAACATCGTGGCGCTCCAGCAGATCGAGGACCTTACGGTAGACCGGAAGTGCTCTCCGACAGACTTCCTCTGAGGAAGGCCTTCGCGCCGCCACCGCCTGACGGTCTCGTCGCCGGGTTCCAGGTCGAAGAAGGGGAATCGATCCGCGCCCTGTTCCAGGAGAGTAGCCAAGAACCGCTCCTGTTCGGTCATCGGGTCTCCTCCTAA
>JBGMRN010000108.1:0-5441 GCA_048061535.1 Thermoanaerobaculales bacterium
AAAAAAGCGCCGTTTCCGGACGAGAACTAGCTCGCTACTGCGGTCGGCGATGCACCGCCAGGAGACGGGGATCGACCGGCTGTCGGCGGGGACCTCCCCCGCTCCGCGTTCGCGGCCCCAGGAAGACGAGAAGCCCGTCATGATCGGACGAGCGCGCGGCTGTCGAGGGATCATCCGCGAGGCCGACGGGGGCATCCGCATTGCCGCGCGGGTGAGCGACGCTTCGGACCCACGGTGTCGCCGACCGGCTGGTGAGGATGTGATCCAGGACCTGAGCTGAGCATCGATAAACATATGAGTAGCGCTCCTGCCGGGGCAGGGCGAGCACCCAGTCGGTCAGCTCCGGCGCCACTTCATCGGTGGCCGGAAGCAATGCCCCATCCAGGTCAGCCTGACCGGTGATCTGACCCACGACGTCGACGTAGCCGTCCGAGAACTCGAAGGCGTTGAAATCGCCGAGCACGATCAGCTGCTCGCCGGGGTCCGCCGTCTGCCGATCCTGGATCCATTCGGACAGCCACACGCTCTGCTCGAACCGCTTCCGGCGCACTCTTTCACCGTCATCAGGGTCATCGATCCCACCGAGAGACCGCAAATGAACGACCACCAGGGTAACCGTGTACGGCGCCGAGAACCCGGGCAGCTCGGCAACCATCACCAACGGCGGCCGGTCGTGCAACCTGGAGCCGTCCCAGCTGAAGCGGACATCCTTCCCCACCTGCTCGGTGTCCACGACGCGAACCGTGTCACGAACAAGAAAACCCACATCGATACCACCGAAATCGTTCCCCTCTTCCAGGAACGGGGTGTAGGCGAGGGAAGGGTCGTCGGTTGCGATGCGGTCCGCCAGCTCCTGAAGCGTCTCGAGGTCCATCACCTCCTGCACGGCGAGCACGTCCGGGGCGCGGAGAACCTCGCGCACCTGAATCGAGAGCTTCTGAAGCCGGGTCGCGTAGGGTACGGCGCCCCCGCTTTCGCCCAGACGGAAGAGATTCTGGGTCGCCACGACCGCCTCGTCGAACCGCCGCAGACGCGCCGCCCCGGGAAGGTCCGGCTCGGATATCAACTCGAGGGAGGTCGGCCATAGCTGATAGGCGCCGTACGCGAAGGCTAGAACGCCCTCAGCGCGGACGATCGACCCGGCAGCCAGCTCCACCGGATCGCCGCCAAGCCCGAGCGGGTCGAGCTCGAAGGCTTCCGGGTTGCCGTCCCACACGGCCAGATTGGGCAGGCCGGGATAGACGATTCCGGGCTCACGGAAGAGACGCCAGGGAGCGGCGACGACACAGGCTTCGCCGAATCTGTCGGTCGGGGCAGAGACCGTCGCTCCCTCGACCCGCACCAACATCCCCTCGAACCGCTCCAGTTCGGTCTCGGGCCAGGGCTGAAATGGGCTCGGAACCGACGGACCGAACTCGACCGGAGTCGGAAGCTGATGAGCGGACGAAACAACCGTCACGGTCGGCCCGCCCGCGATTTCGGTTTGGTTGTACCATTCGCGCACGGAGCCCGAAACATCCACGAGATCGCCCAAGACAACATCGGGCGCGCGGCCCAAGTCCACGACGATGCCGTCCGAGGTCCACGGGTCGCCGTCACTGCGCGCATCGGGAGTCTGAATGAAGAAGAGATCCTCGCCGACAGCCGTGACCACGTTTCCCTGGGTCGTGACCTGTTGACCCTCGATTGGAGAGCTCATCCCGTCGCCCTGGATCTCCCAGATCTCCACAGCTTGCGCTGCCACGACGGACGCGGAACCAAGGGCCGCCGCGCTCAACCACAAACCCAACCGTTTCCCAATTCTACGAAAAGCTCGGTGAATGCCGCCGACCACGTCTTTGTGCCCTCCTCTGCAGGAGTCTACCATCGTGCCGGGAAGGACTCCTCGGGGCTCAAGGTTCGAGCGCGACGCGGAGCGCCCCGGAGAACTCTCTCAGCTTCGCTCTTGTATCGGCACGATCTTCGGCGGCATGTGCTGCAGGAAGCAACAGCACCAGCACCATCGAGAGGACCGGCGCCCTGCCCGCTTTTCGCCGCCGTTCCACGAAATCCATGGAGAAACTACGGATCGGGCGACCGAGTGTTGCCGTCCGCATTCCCAGTAGTGGATAATGCCCCGGCCTCGAGCATCGAGCCCGAGTCGAAAGAGGAGTGAAAATGGAGCCGATCGCCTCGAACTACTCGGTAAGATTCCCGGTCCTCGCGGATTCCCTATTTCCTCTCGCACCCGCCCACATAGTCGAGCCCGGCGACAAAAATCACGATACGGTCGCGTGACGTGATGGACGCCTTCATCACCGCGTTTTCGGGAACGTTGTCGGCGATGGCGGGCATTTTCCTGATCATTCTCGCCGCCGGTCTCCTGGTGCGTCGGGGCGTCATCACCCAGACCCAGATCGATGGTCTCAGTTCGGCCACCGTCAACGTTCTCCTTCCCTGTCTGATCTTCTCGAAGGTACTCGAGACCCTCGATCCCAAGGCCCTCCCTGGTTGGTGGGCGCTGCCCTTGGCCGGCATCGGCATGGCGCTCCTCGGCACCGGGCTCGGAGCAGTCGCCTTCCTGGGACAGCTGCCGGCCAAAAGCGACCTGCTGCCGTTGGCGGGTATGCAGAACGCCGGCTACCTGGTACTCCCGATCGGGCTGGCGCTGTTCCCGGAACGGTTTGACACTTTCGCTCTGTACGTCTTCCTTTTCATCCTCGGCTACAACCCGGTTCTCTGGAGTCTTGGAAAGGTCCTCGTCACCGGCAACCGGAAACAGCGCCCGCGTTGGCGAGACCTGTTCACTCCTCCTCTGGTGGCCAACCTCGTCGCTATCGGATTCGCGTTGAGCGGCGCCGGCGGCCTGCTCCCCTCACCCTTCCTGAAAGCGGTCGACCTGCTGGGAACCGCGGCGGTCCCGATTGCCACGCTGGTGCTCGGCGCCGTGCTCGGAAGCATCGGTATCCGCCTCCGGCGCCATTTGGGCGACGCGGCGCGGGTGATGGCGGTGAAGCTCCTCCTGCTGCCCGCCTTGACAATGGTCGCGCTCCAGACCTTCCATTTACAACAAACGAATCCCTTACTCGCAGAATTCTTCCTCATCGAGGCTGCCTCGGCGCCGGCGGTCGCGATCATTCTCCAGGTGCGCGCATACGGCGGGAACGAGTCCAGAATCGGCACCACGATGATGCTCTCCTACCTCGCATGCACCCTGACCTTGCCGGCCTGGGTCGCGGTTTGGTCGTTGATGACGAACTGATATACAAAATACAATTCGCAGGGCGAAATGCACGCGAACTGCATGGGCATCCTCTCGGTGGGCGCGCAGGGAGAAGACCGCCTCGAAGTCAGAAGCACCTCACCGGGGCGGGGTTGGCCCCCCGCCCCGGATCGGTCTTCTTCGTCAGGGCGCAGTCGCCGCTCCCACGAGTTCAGGACCGGGCTCAGCCGACCCGCCCTCAAGCGAGGCGGTCAGAACCGGCTCAACCAACGGCAACGCCACCTCCGGCTTCACAGTCATCACCGCCGGCGCAGGCTCCGGCCATCCCAGGGCCTGACGGAGCCCGCGCAACTTGTCCTGCACCTTGAGCGCGTTATACGAGCCCATGCGCAGGAGCTGCCTCTGGGCGCCGCTGAGATGCTCCAGGCGATCCTCGGCAAATGCGTAGGCGATCGCCCGTTGTTCCACCTCGAGAGGGCTTTCGGGCACTTCGACCTCCAACAGGTGGTCCACCGCCTCCCGAAACCTGGAGTCGAAGTCCGAGCTCGCCCACGCCACCTCCGCGTAGATCTCCTCCAGCTTCGGGCCGAGCTTTCGGTAGAGCGCCACCGCACCGGCGGGGTCGATCGAATCGACGACCTCGGCCACCCGGTCGTAACGGCGGTAGCTGCTGTTGGTGATCAACAAGAGGCCACTGTCCCTCTGAACCATGAATGGTTGGACCGGCCTCATGAACTCGATCTCGTCCCGGGGGCTGAACCCACCGGCGATCGCGTCCACCGATGCGACGAATCGCTTCAGCAAGCGGTCGTTGACGAGCCAGGATGCGAGCACCGGGTGGGAAGAAATCTGAGCCACCGCCAACCGCACCAGCCGATCACCTTCATCGGCGGCCGCTCCTGAGTCGAGGGCGGTCGTGCGGGATGCCGGCGAGGCTGCTGGAATCGGCGCCGGGAGTCTCTCGACCTTGACGGAAGCTCGTTCCGGGGCCTCGACGATGATCCCGGAGCCCAGCCAGTGGACCCCTCCAATCACCGTCGCGGCAAGGATCACGCACCCACCTACCGCAGCAAATATCCGGTCGTCGCGTTGCATGGGAGACCTCCTTTCGTCTGTTCCCACCTTGATGATGACGAACGGATGGGGTGGTCCTCAGGCGGAATTGCGGCGCTGCCGAGGAATCTGGTGGCGACGCCGAGGCGCCTGGCAGTCCTGGAAGCGTGGTTTACTGCACCGAGAAGCTGACGGTCACCAGGTAATAGACGGCAACCGGCTCGCCGTTGAGGGTCGCCGGATTGAACCGCCACTGTGAAACCGCGTCGACAGCCGCTTCGGTGAGGCCGGACGACAGACCCTTGAGCACCCTGACGTTGGTCACCTTGCCCTGCTTGTCGATGACGGTCTGCAAGATGACCGCCCCTTGGACTCGTGCCTGCCGCGCCTCTTCGGGATACAAGGGGTCCGGAGCATAGATCCGAACCGGGGCTTTGACGTTGCCACCGATTTGAAGCGCCCCGACCGTCGGCCCCGGAGGACCATTCGGGATCTCCACCGCCAAACCGACTTCGGGGTACTCGAAGTCGGCGATGTCCGCTTCCTCGCGCTCGATCGGCTCCGGTTCGTCCGGGGTCGCGTCAGGCACAGGCACGATGCGGGCCTTGGGAGAGGTGACCTTGCGCTTCGCCTTGGGCTTCGGCGGCGGCGAGAAGTTGACCTGCTCCAGCTTGTAAACGTGAGGACTGCTGGCAACGTGATGGATGGTGAACTCCGAGGACGGGAAAATGATGAGAAACAGCCCAACATGCAGGATAACAGCGGCCACCACCCCGAGACGAGCGGCCCGCCGATTCGCAACCGACTCCTCCCGTTGGAGCTCGAGAACGAACGGGTCGAGCGCATCGTACGCGCGATCCCACCGCTGCTTTCGAACCTGCAGCAGTTTTCGTTCTCCAATCCGCATCAGTCCTTCCCTCCGCGCCACGTTGGCAGGGCGCTGTCATGTCCTCTAGCCCGCATATCTCACCAGGTTCCTGCTGCGGGCGGCGATGCACGTCGCCGCCCTCGCCACGAAACCCGGTGAGATATGCGGGCTAGCACGTCCCGAGGTGAGCGGATTCTACCGGCGATCTGCGCCGATTTCTTGCGCGCTCAGCTCTTGAGAAAACCCTCCACATCCCAGCGGGAGGAAGTCCGTGTTTCACAAACCACGGAACATCAATATTATGTGGCCCGGCTCATT
>JBGMRN010000108.1:5541-6608 GCA_048061535.1 Thermoanaerobaculales bacterium
AAACCGCTCACCTTAGGTACGCGGGAGATGCCGGCAGGGTTACTTCTCGCGCACATTTCTCACCTGGTTCCTACAGCGGCCGGCTATGCAGCGCGACCATCGGTAGTGGAAACCACCGCAACCTCTCCAATTCTTCCGGGAGTACCGCATCCGTCTCCCCCACTCCAAACTCCTCCTCGGCTGCGGCAATGATGCGCCGGGCCTGGATTCCAAAGAGGTCGTTCAGCAGGGCAACGACGTAGTTGTGATGCAAGAACTGATCGCCGCGCCGAACGAGAAAGGAAACGATCGAAAGGCGGGTGGCCTCCTTGTTGCCGAGGATCGCGAGGCGCGGATTCCCAGACCACGATTCGATCGCGCGGCGCACGAAGGACCTTTCCAGGGCTTCGATGTTGTCCTCACCGACCGCCCCCTTGAGCTTGAAGACCAAACCTGCGCGGATCGACTCGATGATTGCCGGCGTTCCCCCCTCCTCTCGGAGGGCGGGATCGCTGAGATAGGTATGGCCCTCAGCGCTGACATAGCTCACCGTTCCCCCGCCCGGAACCGTCGGGACAGTGTTGGAAACCAGCTTTCGCTTGACCACCAATACCCCCGGTGTTCCCGGACCACCGACGAACTTGTGAGGAGAAATGAACAAAGCGTCCTTGTAGGCCGGTGGGTCCGTGTCGCGCCCGGGAGGATTCATCGTGATCTCGACGTAGGGGGCCGCTGCGGCGAAGTCCCAGAAGGCGAGAGCGCCATGGCGATGCAGAAGTACCGACAGCTCATAGGTGTTGGAGACAATTCCGGTGACGTTGGAGGCGGCGGAGAAGCTCCCGATCTTGAGCGGCCGGTCGCGGTGGGCCTCGAGCTCTTCTTCGAGGTGAGCCTCATCGATCCGCCCGTCCCTATCCTCGGAGATCACGACCACGTCGGCGATGGTCTCGCGCCAGGAGATCTCGTTCGAATGGTGTTCGTAAGGTCCGATGAACACCACCGGCCGCTCTTCCGCCGGTATCCGGCTCGCGAGGTCGTACGCGGCATCGAGGTCGGCCGGCAGGCGGATATTCAGGATCTCGATCAGC
>JBGMRN010000108.1:6708-10273 GCA_048061535.1 Thermoanaerobaculales bacterium
TCTCGATCAGCCGTGTCACGTGGTCGTCCATTACACTTTCCCGGCAGAATAAACTTCTACCTCGGCGGAAAGTTCTTGAGTAGCTTTTTGACCGACTTTTCGATCCGGTCTCCCGACGGATTGGGGCTCGAGACCGCTTTTTCGATCTTTCCGGTCCACACCAGTTGGTGGGTTTTGGCATCGACGACGTCGAGAACCACCGTTCCCTTGTTGTACCTCCGGACGTCCGTATAGCCGTAGCCGTACCCCCCCCAGTAGCCGTAGCCATACGGTCGGTAGAGGCTGTAGGGCACATAGTTCACCTGGAGTTCTTCTCGGACACCCACGTAGTAAGTTAGCAAGAGGTTTGCCTGAGGCGGCGCCGGCGCAGGTTCCAGCCCCTTGGTCGCAAGAACGTCCTCGGTGACCCGCTGTAAGCGTCGTCTGAGATGATCGGGAAGTTGCGTGTCCGCCGAGCCCTCACGCGCGATCCAAATATAGGTCGAATAGCCGGCAAAGTCCGCATCGGGATCGTAGTCGAAGATTACCTTGGCCCAGGAGTACCCGGCGGCAAACAGGAAAAGGACCGTGAGCACGAGCGAGATGGTTTTTCGGTTCATGTCGATCTCCCTTCGGTCGTCGGATGCCGCTTCCGCTCCGCGAACCGTTTCATCAGCCGGCTCTCCCAACCACCGAACCCGCAGGTTAGCAGACCCGGTTCGAACACTGGTACTGTTGTCCGGTCGAGAGGCGACAAGTTGGATGCACCGCCGCCCGCCACTGGACGCTGACGGAATTCGGATTGTTCCGAAGGAGGACCCATGCCACCGAGAATCACCCAATTGACCGTCCTCGTCGGGCTCGCTACCGCCCTCTTGGCTTGTTCGAGCTCGCAGCCGAGAACCGAGCTCGACCAGTGGGAGAGGGAGGTCAGGATCCTTTACCCTGGGCAGTTGACGGGCCGGGAGTACGAGACGATCGCCGGGATGGAAGAGACCGAAACCATTGTCGGGATGGGAGAGGATACCGCCGTCAACACCGCCACTCACCGCCTCAAACGAAGAGCAGCGAAGCTTGACGCCGACGCCGTCGTGATCGTCTCTTGCGGCCGTCAACGCAGCCCGTCGGACCCGGTGCGAAGTCAGTTGCCGACCGTCCTGTGCAAGGGCGTTGCGATTCGCTGGGTTGAACCTGCCAACTGATTGCGGGCTAGCCCCTCACCGCCAGGTACTCCCGGTAGCCGTGGCGAAGCACAAATGAGTGCTCAATCTGGAACCCTTTGACAAGGCGTTCCACCGCCGCCGGAGTGAGTTGCGGACCTCCCTGGAGCTCGTCACTGGTCGCCTCGTAAGCCAGGGTCTCGTGGCCGACGATTCGGAATCGGTTGGGCCTTGTCGGCATCGTTTCGGAGCTAACCACCGAGGCGAAGATCCACCCGTCGGGGCGACACAGTCGCGTCAACTGCTCGATCAACTTCCGTCCACGTTCGGGCGAATGGTAGTTGAGGAGATCCCACACCAGGACAAGGTGAAAGGTCCGCGCGAACTCCGGTTCGAGGTCCTGCAGCAGGGCGGACGACCCGTCTGCATCGACTGCCGACGCTCCTTCGGTGTGAAATCGAAAACCGAGGAGATCGACGACCTGGACGCGGCTCACAATCGAAGAAAGAAACTCCAAGTTGCCAGCCACCGCCGATCCGAGATCGAGAACCCAGCCGGACCCATCCGAGGGCAGGGTTTCCAGCGCCGCCTTCAGCCCGGGTGAACTGTGCCTCGTCGGCTCGGTGGCCTCGGTGTCCCTCCCCGCCGCCGGCGCGAACTTCGACCGACCGGTGTTCCATGGCCAGGTAATGGTGGAGAATCGAATACTCGGCGCCTTCGGGGCGCCTCGAAATTCGGCGTTTGTCGAGTTTTCGGCCCGAGCTCGCCTGACTGAGCCGAGAATGCGCTTCAAGGGGTCCTTCACGACACTTCGAAACCCGCTGTCCATCAGTCTCCTTCACTGCCGCTTGGCGGCTTCGATCACCGGGCCGGACGGCTTCAGAGAAGGGTCTTTGCGGGCTGCGATCTCGTCGTTCCCCTTAGTCTTAGTCGCCGGGCGCCTGTCCCCCCCGACGTCGTTCACCAAAGAGGACTCCATGTCAATCCCGCCGCGAAAGGTCGCTCCGTCCTCGAGGGCCACCCGCGGAGCGGTGATGTTCCCCTGGACCCGCGCCGAGCGGCGGAGAACGACCTGTTCTTGACCATGGAGATCTCCCTCAACCTCTCCCTCGATGGTCACCATCCGCCCAAAAATATTCGCCTTCACCCTTCCCTCGGGGCCAACAGTCACGTTGTGCTTGGTCAGGTCTACCGTACCCTCCACCCGACCCTGAATCACCAGATCTTCGTCACCCGTCACATCGCCCTTGATGGTGATCGAAGGGCCGATGGTGGCCGGCCCGTTCGTGGTTCGCGGAACCTGCGTTCGGCCGCCTGTCACGGGCTGGACCGGGCGCGGCTGCGTCGGCGACCCCTGCGGGTTCTCGTCCTTCTTCCACATGTTGCCCTCCTTTGATACTAGTTCCCAGGCCCCAGCCTAGGGCCTGGAACACTCCGGATCCGTGGCCGGGATCACGCCGAACCCCAGATACCAGCTTACGGCGCCGATCGCGAGCACAAAGCGCAGCTCGTGCTAATCTGCCACGAGACATCATCGTTTGAAGCTGCGACGGTCGAGAGGGAGTCAATCTCTCGGGATTGCACCGTATCGGAGGCGCCGGAATGAAAACCCTCAAGAAAACCCTGATATCCATCCTACTCCTGGTCGCACTCGTTGTTGTCATCGGCTTTTTCCTGCCGCGCACCGGACATGTGGAACGTTCGATCACGATCGACGCCCCACCGTGCGTGGTTTTCGCCACGGTCAACGGCTTGCAGTCATTCAACGATTGGTCCCCTTTCGTAGCTCTCAATCCTGGAGCCGAATACAGTTACGAGGGACCCGGCTTCGGCGTCGGCGCCAAGATGTCATGGACCGGCGAGAGCCCGAACGGCGAAACCGGCAACCAGGAAATCGTCGCGAGTACTCCGTACGAGCAGGTCCGGGTCCGCCTCGGTTTCAGTGACGGCATGGCGGCCGACGCTACCTACATCCTTGATGCAGTGGACGGCGGGACGCGGCTCACCTGGGCATTCGACACCGATTTCGGATTGGACCTTTTCGGCCGCTACTTCGGCCTGATCCTCGACCGGCAGATCGGCCCGATCTTCGCCCAGGGCCTGACCAGCCTCAAGAGGATCGCGGAAGCGCTCCCCAAGGTGGACTGGTCGGACATCGAGATCGGCATCAGCGTGGTCCCTTCGACGACCATTGCCTACACGACTGGAGACTGCAGTCGTGAGCCGGACGAGATCGGCGCCGCCCTCGCTACGGCCTACGGACGAGTCGCCGCGTTTATCGCTGCGAACGGCCTCCAGTTCGCCGGCCCCCCTATCGCCATCGCAAACTACTGGGATGAGCGCGGCTACGGTTTTGACGCGGGAATCCCGGTCAGCGGCGCACCGAGTCGCGGAGTGGGCCCCGGCTCACAGGTCCGCATGGGGGA
>JBGMRN010000109.1:0-10248 GCA_048061535.1 Thermoanaerobaculales bacterium
GGGGCGAGCCTTCGGCCACTCTGCGCTGCTGTCGGCGGGGAGAGCACCCCGAGGCTAGAAAACGCCGCTGGGTGTGGTGCATCGTCGATCGCAGCAGGGAGCTGGTGAGATATGCGGGCTACGCTGGGAAGATGCTCGGAGCAGGGTTTCGGGCGCCGAGCGAGGTGTGAACTTGACTCCGGGACGGGCTCGAGCCGTCTATAGCGTAGCGGCTGAGTGAGGAGAGGTCGTGGGAGCCATTTGCGACAGGTAAGAGGGCTGGTCTCGTACACTCTTTGAATGAGGCGAGCCCACGCTCGTCTTCGCGCCTGCCGCTGGGCCGGAGAGAGGCCGTAAAGCAGCCCCTCGTCCTTCAAGAACGTCAGAACCTTGGGGCGAAACACGCGCTCCGCGATCTCGGTGTCAACATGCGGAACGGGAACCCAGATACCATCTGGGTCCCACCCACCGCGCGGGACGATGGCGTGCAGGTGGGGGCTGGGGTTGAGGAGATCCCCTGCGCTCTGCGCCACAACGACCATTCCGGTCCGGAAACCATCGGCCGCAATCCAAGTACCTATTGACAATACCGTCAACAAAGCCCCGCCAGAAGCCGTAGCGCTGCTCGAAGCGCCCCTCCCAAACGCCCTTCACCTTGTCGTAGAGTGCCTCAACAAGACGATACAGGGGCGTCTCTTGTGGCTTGCGTGCCCGATAGACGCCGCCAGCGGCACATTTTGCGGACAGGGTGAGGCTCCTTCCCTGCCGCAGCGTGGAGGGGCCCAACCAGGAGGGTCCAACCTGCGCCGAGGGTCAAGACTGCTTACTGGCGGCACTGAGGGCCGTGTAGGCGGCACGGACGCGTGGGCATCATGGGTCGCATCGCCAAGTACGGCTGTGGCCGCGCTGTCCTCGCGGCCTGTGGCCGCTGCGGCATCACGCCCACATCCGCATTCACGACGCGACAGGGTGGAAGGGCGTTCTGATCGCGCGTCCCTCGTGCTGCCCGGAAGATCCTCTTCAATGGACCTGGATCCCATCTGGCGCCAGCCGGATGGGACTCAGGTCTTCAGACCTCGAAGTTCACCACGTTGCAGGTGAGGGTGGCGGTGACGCCGTCGATGGTCTGGACCTTGTCGATCACCACCCGCGCGATCTCGCTGTAATCACTTCCCTGCAAGGTGGCAATGATGTCGTACGGCCCGGTGATGGCGTCCGCCTGCTGGACCTGGGGCAACTTCTCGAGCCTCTCGTAGACCGCGCGGGCCGAGCCCATGGACACGTTGATCAGTAAGAAGGAAGTTGCTCGCATGGCTCCATGCCTCCAGTCCACGGTGCCTCTCGTGTTGAATCCTTCTCGAGTTTAACACGGCAAGTGGACCGAGGTTTTGGTGTTTTCACCTGAGCCTTCCACGCCTTACGCAACCCAATAATCGAAGCCATTTGCTGCAGAATTGAACCTCTCCCGGAGGCAAGCGGCGCGCTGCGGGGGCTCAGAGCCTGGACCAGCTCACCCCGCTTCCGGCAGCCGCTCCACTGCCAGGTCCACGGTGCGTTGGTCGACGCAGAAGGCCATGCGGAAGTGTCCGGGGTGTCCGAAGGTGGACCCTGGGGCCACGAGCAGCAGGCTGTCCATGGCCCGTTTCACGAACGCCGCATCATCCCCGTCCGGGGTGCGCGGGAAGAGGTAGAAGGCGCCGTCGGGTGGGATCACCTCGTAGCCCTTGTCCTTCAGCGCCTCGAGGAGGCGGTCGCGGTGACGACGCAGGGGCTCGACGTCGATGACCGCATCGAGGCTGCGAGCGATAACGTGTTGCCACAGGGATGGCGCGCTGGTGAAGCCGAGGATCCGGTTGGCGAGGGCGAAGGCCTTTGCGAGCTCGGTGGCGGCAGGGCTCTCCGGGTTGAGGGCCAGGTAGCCGATGCGCTCGCCGGGGATCGACTTGGACTTCGAGAACGAGTAGGTCATGAGACCGTGCTCGTACAGCTTGGCAGGACTGGTGAGCCGTTCGCATGTTCTTAGTTGTGACGGTCCTCCCAAGCTGTCCCCGCTCTCACATCGTCGATGAGGAACCGCACTCCCTGGTTGTCCGATGGGTTGAGCCAGAGCATCCGACTGAAGACCTGCTCGGCCTCATCGAAACGCCCGAGCCGCCAGAGACACAGCCCGTAGCCATGCATGCAACGCAAGAATGGGCGGTTGTCGATGTGTCCCCACGGCAGCACGCCATCGAAATCAGCGCCGAGGGATAGATCTCCGATCCGCAGGCCGACCTCGTAGTGACGGATGGCGTCCTCGGGGCTGTGATCGAAGACGAGGTTGCCGAGATGCGAGTGAGCATCGAGGCAACGCAGGTCAGCCTGGCACAGCTCCATCAGGACTCGCTCTGCTGCCACGCTATCGCCAGCATCCTTGAGATCATTGGACCGTATGATGGGATCATCAAAAGGGTCAACGGGGTCACCGCCGGGTCGTACCTGCTCCATTTCGAACTCCGGGCGAGCTCCACGAGCGATGATCGGCTTGGCCCACTCCTCGAGCGGTTCGTCCTCCTCGCCCCAGTAGTGCTCCTTGGGGTCCCACATTCCCCAGTCCTCAAGCCCCAGCGGCACGAGCTCGAGGGCGCCCACGTCGATCCTGGTCGACTCAACATCTCCGGAGAGATAGGGGTGGCCGGCGTAGCGCCACAGCTTTAGTGGATTGACCTTCACGATGCCGCCAGGCACCACCTCCCACAGACGGCTCGCCCGGAGCGTGATGACCCGGTCGCTGCCCAGCAGGCGGCACCGGGCGCTGCTCTCCTTGACAGACAGCGCAACGAGCTCAACGGGCTTGCTCAGATCCACGTCATCGGCGTTGGCCTTGTGCTCGCGTTTTCGGCGAGGCGCCTCGGACCTGGCATGGCAAGGATCAACGTTGAGCCACTTTCGGTAGGCGGCCATGTGGCGCGCGCCGCTCGAGCCCTCCAGAAACACCACGTCGGTCGCCGCAACCACGTGCTCGGAGCCATCCTCGCGGCGGCACTTCGCCGTCAGCCCACGCCGCTCGTTGCCGTCGTAGTCGATCTCGACCACCGAAACCGGCTCACCGATGACGAACGCATCTGCCGGCAGAGGGACGTTGTCTTCGAATGCTTGCCGGAAAGCCCACAGCTTTTCGTCGTCCCCGAAGGCGTCGACCGTGATCTCGTCGATCAGTTCGTCCACGGCTGCGAGGGTCTTGTCACGTTGCCCTTTCCGCCTCATTGGTTGCTCCGAACGACTTCGGGACGACTCGTGCTGTCTCGATCGGTGCCCGCCTTCCTCAAGCGCGCTACCACACGGTCCCGGACAACAAAGACGAGATTTGGCACTTCGGCAACACACCCGCAGCAGCGCCATCGCCCCGGCGTATTGTAGCACCGCTGCTCGAGGGAAGAGGACAGGCGCCTGTCTTCCTGTCGGAACAGAAGTGGCCGAGACAATGGTCCAAGCCGGGCAGGGGGGTTGTGCGTGCAGCCGGAGGAAGAGAAGGAGCGGATCCGCAACGAGCTGTTCGACGGCGATCATCTGTGGCCGCAGCTATGAGCCCTCGGCAGTAGTCGCATCTGTTACATTCACGGGAGTCAGAGGTGGGAGACCAGGCAATGGGAAATGACAAGGCTCTTCAGTTGAAAATATCGCTCGTCCATTCGAAGCCTCCGATCTGGCGCCGAGTACTCGTTCACGAGTCCCTCACGCTCGCAGACCTGCATGTGGTGATCCAGATCGTCATGGGGTGGGAAAACTCGCACCTGCACGACTTCGAGATGGGCAGCGAGCGCTTCACCGAGTTCGAGGAGGACGTCCAGTCCGGAGCGCGTGATTCGACCACCGTCACGCTTCGGGGCCTGGGATTGAACCGCAAGGGCCGGACCGTCACCTACAATTACGATTTCGGGGACGGCTGGCGGCACAAGGTGTTCGTCGAATCGTCCCGCCCCGCCGAAGACTCGCCGATGCTCCCCGTATGCATGACGGGACGTCGCGCGTGCCCGCCCGAGGACAGCGGCGGGGTGCATGGCTATGAGGATCTACTCGAGGCGGTTTCGGATCCCACGCACCCGGACCACGACGAGCTGTCCGAGTGGCTCGACCCGGATTTCGACCCGGAGGCATTCGACGTGGATCGCGTCAATCGGGACCTTCGGCGGGTTTTCAGTGAGGGCGACGGCCCGCCGGTCAACTGATCGCTGGTGGCAGCGGTGCCTCAGACGCATGTGCGGGTGCCACGTTTCGCCTCGGTGCCGCCGATCACGACCTCAATACTGGGTCGGAGGCGGCGGGAGCAGGATTCGGGTGGCCCCTCCGCGCCGGAGGGCGATCTCATGTTGTCTCCCACAACCGGCGAAGCGGCACGGCGAAGAGTCCGTCGCCGAACCTGGCGGTTGTTTCGCCGTCGTACAGCAACACGCCGGCGGCGAAAGCCGTTCCTGCATTGGTGAAAGAGCTCTGCCCTGAGGAATACAGTCGGGTCGCGGGATTGGCCGCGGCGATGGCCAATTCGCATAACTCCCGAGTTACTCCCAATGGGTCTCTATGTATTGGTGACTGACCTCGGTGTCCAGGAATCTCGTGGTGTTCCCAACTCGGATGCAGAATTCCTTTCCCCGATCTGTTTTCATAAACACGGGCCCCGGCGCGCGCTCTACATCCACCGCGCACACTTGCTTCCCGTCAACGGGATCGAAACGGACTTGGATATGGGGTGACATTTGAAATCCGATGTGTTCCCCGACGAGGATGGATATCAGTTGCTTGAATCTGTCCGTTGAACCGGATAGGAGTCTCAGTGCGATTTCAAACACGCTTGGCGTGTCTCCCCGAGAACAACCCCTTGGTCCAGACGTATTCCCTTTGGAGCTCGGGAAGCACAATGTCGTTGTTGCGAATGCTATCGAGAGCCTCGGAGATCTTCCTTTTGCCTCCCCTGTCATTCCTTTTGTAACACGCCAAGCGAATAGTGAGATGCGCCAATCAGGCGTCGGAATATCCTCCAACAAATCCAGGATGCCAATTGCCTTAGACAGCCCCCCTCCTGACAGCCGACGCAGGCGAGGTACGATTGGGCGCGGGGTACGCACAAAGATAGTTGACGCTGGGCATTCCGGTGCCGAGCGAGGTGTGAACTTGACTCCGGGACCGGCTCGATCCGTCTATGGCGTAGCGACTGAGTGAGGAGAGGTCGTGGGAGCTGGTCCGGCGCTACCTGATGGGGGCATCAGGCAGGCCTCGGGCATGTGCTGGATCAGCGCCGGTGCAAGTCAAGGGCACTGAGGGTCATGTAGGCGGCATGGACGCGTGGGCATCATGGGTCGCGTCGCCAAGTACGGCTGTGGCCGCGCTGTCCTCGCGGCCTGTGGCCGTTGCGGCATCACGCCCACATCCGCATTCACGACGCGACAGGGTGGAAGGGCGTTCTGATCGCGCGTCCCTCGTGCTGCCCGGAAGATCCTCTTCAATGGACCTGGATCCCATCTGGCGCCAGCCGGATGGGACTCAGGTCTTCAGACCTCGAAGTTCACCACGTTGCAGGTGAGGGTGGCGGTGACGCCGTCGATGGTCTGGACCTTGTCGATCACCACCCGCGCGATCTCGCTGTAATCACTTCCCTGCAAGGTGGCAATGATGTCGTACGGCCCGGTGATGGCGTCCGCCTGCTGGACCTGGGGCAACTTCTCGAGCCTCTCGTAGACCGCGCGGGCCGAGCCCATGGACACGTTGATCAGTAAGAAGGAAGTTGCTCGCATGGCTCCATGCCTCCAGTCCACGGTGCCTCTCGTGTTGAATCCTTCTCGAGTTTAACACGGCAAGTGGACCGAGGTTTTGGTGTTTTCACCTGAGCCTTCCACGCCTTACGCAACCCAATAATCGAAGCCATTTGCTGCAGAATTGAACCTCTCCCGGAGGCAAGCGGCGCGCTGCGGGGGCTCAGAGCCTGGACCAGCTCACCCCGCTTCCGGCAGCCGCTCCACTGCCAGGTCCACGGTGCGTTGGTCGACGCAGAAGGCCATGCGGAAGTGTCCGGGGTGTCCGAAGGTGGACCCTGGGGCCACGAGCAGCAGGCTGTCCATGGCCCGTTTCACGAACGCCGCATCATCCCCGTCCGGGGTGCGCGGGAAGAGGTAGAAGGCGCCGTCGGGTGGGATCACCACTGCGGCCAAACCCCGGTAGAGGTGAAGCTGCAACCACCCCTGAATCGTGAGCTGCTGGTGAGCCCGGGCCGACTGCCGGCCTTCTGGACGGCAACCGCTCGCACCGCAACGCACGTGCATCGGGCATCAGTTCTGGTTTCGCCCCGCCGCACGTAACACGGCATGTAGCAGCTTGTGCGCCATCTGATCATCATGTTATACTGAACTAGTTTCATGAAAGGACTGTATCTGATTGGAGATCAAAAGGTTGGGCCGCGGAAAATCTGATCTCTATGCGAACGGAGTTCGATTTCATCAATCGATCGACGCCGAAGAGCCGTCGATCGACACCGAGTTCTACTTCCAGTGGCATATTACCGAACGCTGTAACCGTCGTTGTCACCACTGTTACCACGTGAGCTACGAATCCCGCGGTGAGCTCGATGATCAACAGCTCTTTGAAGTTGCCGATCGCCTAGAAGCCGCACTTGACGCCTGGGACCGGCGCGGTTCCATTGGGCTCACGGGAGGCGAACCCTGGCTGAGAAGCCATGCTGTGTTGGCGCTGCTGGACCGGTTCGCGGAAGGGGGTCGTGTCGATCGCGTCGATCTCATGACCAACGGTGAGCTTCTCGACCACGCGGCCTGCGAGGAGCTGGCACAAAGGCCCCTGCTGCGGCGAGTCCAGGTCTCGATGGAGGGAGCCACTGCCGCTTGCCACGACGCCATCCGCGGTGAGGGATCATTCGAAGAAACTCTGAACGCGATCGCTCGGATGAAGGAGCACGGGCTGACCGTTGCCGTCATGATGACGCTGTCGCGGGTGAACCAGGGGGAAATTATTGCGCTCCTCGAGCTCCTGCGGGAACGCGACGTCGATGTCTTCACCATCGACCGGTTCATTCCTGAAGGCCAGGGGGAGGAGCATCAGGGCTGGCTTCTTTCTCGCGACGAGCTGAAATCGTCCTTCGAAGCGGTCCACCGGTGGGGTATCACCCATGATCGGCCGAGGGTGCTCATGTACCGGCCACTCTTTTGCCTCATCGACGATACTTCCCCATATGTCGGCGCCATGTGCTCGGTAGGGGCGAATGCCCTTTGCTTCCTCCACGACGGCACGATCTACCCGTGCCGGAGGCTGCCGATCGCTCTCGGAAACGTCCTGACCGACAGCCTGCACGACATCTGGTATGCATCCCCGGAGCTCTGGAAGGTACGAGTGCCATCGAACATGAGCGGCCGCTGCTCGACCTGCAAGTATGTTCCGACGTGCCGGGGCTGCAGAGCAATGGCTCTGGCGACCCACGGAGACTGGTTGGGAGAGGATCCTCAATGCTGGTTGAAAACCGAAGATACCCTCGCCTCGTAGAGGGTGTGACCTTGGTGCACCCGCAGGGCACCGGCGAGTTTTTCGTCTTTCGCTCTGCCACCGGGGAGCGGTTCGAGTTGAACGAGGTGGCGTACGAGATGCTGCGGCGAATGGATGGTTCAAACGACACCGACGCAATCTGTGCCGCTATCTGTGCCGAGTTCGCAGACGCCAAGTCGGTCGGTGAAGATCTTGAAGGCCTTCTCAGCGACCTGGCCGCCGAAGAGTGTGTAGAGTTGTTGGGCAAGTCAGGGCCGCGAGTCGAGGATTGAAACGGAGGGAGTCTCATGAAGAAGTACTCAAAACCAGAGTTTCGGCGTGCAAAGGGTGTCAGTTTCGTTCTGAGGGCGATTCGCACCTCCTGGCAGATCGCCTGCCGTCAGTGCGCGAGCTGCCACGGCTGCAGGTAGGGCCCAGGAATCCTTCCCGGGGCTACCATCTACGTCTATAGGCGGCGTGAAAGGGACCTCATTTTGAGTTCGCCCCAGTCTTTCGCGGCCCTCCCAGCGATCCTCGAGCCAACGACCGACGCTCTCGTCTCCACCCTCACCGACTTCTTGGATCGGAAACTGCCCCACCGGCGTGTGGCACGGCTCGCCGGCCTGCTGCTACTCACCGGGTTTGACGCCAGCACAATGACGTGGCGAGAGGACCTCGGCCGCCGCCTGGCAGGCTACCAGCAGGCCGACGGCGGATGGGTCGATTGTGAAGATTCGGCGTGGTGCAGCTTCATGCTCGCAGCTCTCGGCGTTGATCCTGAGATCCAGCGGCGTGGCGCATCGTGGGTGGTCGCAGAGCGCTCAGGAGACGGCTGGGGCTACTGCCGGCGCGATGCACCCTGCATCCCAATCACTGCCCAGGTGCACCTCCTGCTCCCCGAACTCCGGGATAACCGCTCAGAAACCTGGCTGCGCGAGACCTGGGCACGGGATCTCTCGGGTCCGGTTCGCCTGTCGTACAAGGCGGCCTGGTATCTCCTGGCCCGTGGTAGCGGCGCCCCAGACACCGACCTGGCGCAAGAGACCGTCGAGCACCTGATCGCAGACCAGCGGGCCGACGGTGGCTGGGGCCCGTGGCGAAACCACCCCGCTGCGACCGATTGCCTCTCCACCGGCATCGCCATGTGGGCGCTCGCTCGGCAGCCGCATGACGCCGTGACCAGCGAGGCTTTGGTGCGAGCCGCCAGGTGGTGCGAGGTACATCGTCTCGCGAACGGCCTTTTCCCCACCCACTACATCGAGGAGGGATCGGCCTGGGTTCATCTCGGCTGGGCCGCTGCGCTTCGAAGCCTCGAACCGAGCACCGGACAGGGCTGATTCACATGTGCGGTTTCGTCGGCGCCTTTGACGCTTCGATCCCGCGGCACGAGTTCGCCGCAGCGCTCGACGTACTTTCCCACCGAGGACCAGACGGACGACAGGTCACCGAGACCGGTCCGCTCTCTCTCGGCTGCTGCCGCCTGGCCATCGTTCCGCCCAGGCAGGCGCCGGCCATTCACACCTCGCCGCAGGGATGCACCCTCGCACTCAACGGTGAGATCTACGGGTTCCAATGGCGTGCAAACGTGCCTCCGGACGCGACCGAGGCCGAGGCTCTGGGGCTCCTTCTCTCCGAACAGGGTCCCGGCGTCCTGTCGGACCTTGACGGTCTCTTCGCATTCTGTTTTTTCGACGGCGACTGCTTGCTCCTGGCCCGGGATCGGTTCGGAATCAAGCCGCTCTACTACGCTCACCACCGCCGCGGCCTGGTCTTCGCCTCCGAGATGAAGGCGATTCTAGCCCTGTCAGGCTTCTCCAGAGAGCCCGACGAGGACGTGATGTCAGCCTTCATGGTCGTGGGCCACAACGTGTTTCCAGGCAGAACTCCCTTCCGGGCCATACGAGCCCTGCGCCCCGGACACTTCCTGGAATACCGCGTAGGAGCAGAGGCTCGCGAGCTGCCGTTCGCACAGGTTGCCAGCGTCCCCGCTCCGGGCGAGGGCCGTTTCGTTGAGCCCGAGCTGCTCGAGGAGCAGGTCGAGGGCTTGCTGACAGCCTCGACCCGGGCAGCAGTCACTCACGACCCGAACCCCAAGGCGCTTTTTTTCTCGGGCGGTCTCGACTCCTCACTCCTGCTGGACATCGCGCGAGGCGAAGGCGAGGTCACCGCCTTCGTGCTCAGCGACAGGGAGGACGCCGACGACCTGCTCGAGGCCCGTCGCGTTGCCGCCGCGCTCGGGGTGCCACTTCGCGAGCAACACATCGATGAGCTCGACCTGGCCCGCGAGATCGTGCACTACGCGTGGCACTTCGAGCATCCCATCGCCGGTGGCGCCTTCGACCTCTTCGGCGGCGTCGCCTTCCACGCCCTGGCACGCACGATCGGTCGCGAGTTCAAGGTGGCCCTGTGCGGAGAGGGGGCCGACGAGCTCTTCCTCGGCTATCACCGGCTTCATGTGGAGCCCCGGCTTGCCGCCGCGTCGATAGCAGAGAGGGCACGGAGGCACGCCACGCCGGAGCTCAGCGAATGGCTCGGCGAGCAGGGGCTGGCTCCTCCCGGTCCGCAGGTCTCCCGGGCCCTGCGCAACCTGACGCTGCGCCAGGGGCTCTGCGAGTACCACCTGCCGAGTGTCGATCGCTCGGGCATGGCATTCGGTCTGGAGGTTCGCCCTCCATATCTCGACAACGGCCTCGCCGATCTGGTCGCGTCTCTCGACGAGGCATGCCTGATCGACCGACGGCAAGGGTGGACCAAGCTTCCCCTGAGGGG
>JBGMRN010000110.1:0-10216 GCA_048061535.1 Thermoanaerobaculales bacterium
CCTTCGCCCACAAGCTGCTGTTCAACAAGTACTGGGTGGACGAGATCTACGACGCGACCGTCATCGCGGGCGCCGTCAAGCTGTCCCGACTTTTGTGGGAAGGCGATGCGAGGGTTGTGGACGGCGCGGTCAACGGCGCCGCGTTGACCACCGTCGGCTCGTCCTTCCTGTCCGGGATTTTCGACCTGCAGGTTGTGGACGGGGCGGTCAATCTCGTGGCCAAGAGCTACGACGTGGCGAGCCTCCAGTTCCGGCGCCTCCAGGTGGGCTACACCCAGGGCTACGCAATGGTGATGGTCTTTGGAGCGGCGGTGCTTCTCGGCATCTTCTACTTGGTGAAACTCTAGGGAACGGGGACGACGATGGATTTCCAATACGGCTGGCTTCTCAACCTGATCTGCTTCCTGCCGCTGGCGGGCGCACTGCTGATCATGCTCTTCGTCAACAAGGAGAACTCACGCGGCATCAAAACGGTGGCAACCGTCGTTGCGGGCCTCGACTTCGTGATCTCCATCCCGCTGTGGTTCCTCTATCGTCCGGGCGGGGCCGAGTTCCAGTTCGCGTCCCAGGCCGATTGGATTCCCTCCGTCGGGGTCCAGTATCTGTTTGGGGTCGACGGCTTCGCCGTACTCCTGATCCTGCTCACGACCCTTCTCGGCTTCATCTCCATCTACTCCTCGTTCTCGGCGATCACCGAGCGCCGGAAGGAGTACTACATCTCGCTGCTGCTGCTGCAGACTGGAATGCTCGGGGTTTTCTGCTCGCTCGACTTCATCCTTTTCTACGTTTTTTGGGAGGTCATGCTGGTTCCCATGTACTTCCTGATCGGTATGTGGGGCGGGCCGCGGCGGCTCTACGCAGCCATCAAGTTCTTCCTCTACACCTTAGTCGGATCGGTGTTGATGCTGGTCGGCATCCTCACCCTTTATTTCTACAACGCGGGCGGCCTTGCCGCGATCGGGCTGAGGGGCCTCGGCAACGCCGCCACCTTCTCGATACCGCACCTCTACACCATCGCCGGCCAAATTCCCGCGGACGTCCAGTTCTGGGTCTTTCTGGCCTTCTTCGTCGGTTTCGCCATCAAGGTGCCGATGTTCCCGTTCCACACTTGGTTGCCTGACGCCCACGTCGAGGCCCCGACCGCGGGTTCGGTGATCCTGGCCGGCGTCCTCCTGAAGATGGGGACCTACGGCTTCGTCCGCCTCTCGCTGCCGCTGCTCCCCGACGCGACCCTCGAGGCGGTGGGATGGATCGGCGTTCTGTCGGTTTTCGCCATTATTTACGGCGCGCTGGTGGCGATGGCCCAGAAGGACATGAAGAAGCTGGTGGCCTACTCGTCGGTGAGCCACATGGGCTTCATCACCCTGGGGATTTTCGTGCTCAACACCGCCGGACTGCGGGGATCGATCCTGCAAATGCTCAACCACGGCATCTCCACCGGCGCGCTCTTCCTCCTGGTGGGTCTGGTGTACGAACGGCGCCACAACCGGATGATCGCGGAGTACGGTGGCCTCGCCAAGGTGATGCCGATCTACGCCACCTTCTTCCTGGTGATGACCATGTCGTCGATCGGCCTGCCCACGCTCAACGGCTTCATCGGTGAGTTCACCATCCTCATCGGCGTGTTCAACCACTCCTGGGCGTGGGCGCTCTTCGCCGTCTCCGGCATCGTGCTCGGCGCCGCCTACATGCTGTGGATGTACCAGCGGGTGTTCTTCGGCGAGCTGGCGAACGAGAAGAACAAGGACCTCAAGGATCTCAACCTTCGCGAGCAGTGGACGCTGATCCCGCTGGTGGTCATCGCGTTCTGGATCGGGCTTTATCCGAAGCCGTTCTTCGACCGTATGGCGCCGACCGTGGACCGCGTTCTCGAGCGGGTGGCGGTTGCGAGACCCGAAACCGAGACCGCTGCCGACCATGTGGCGGCCATCGCCACGTTGCCCCCGGATGGGAACGCGGGGGAGCACGGGGAGTAGGCCATGTCCCTCGAGCAGTTTGTTCCCTTCACACCTGAGATTTTCCTCGCCGTCGCCGGGTTTCTGGTTTTGCTGCTGGGCATGCCCCTCGGTCGACGCGGCGTCCGCACAGTGTCCCTGGCGGCTGTCGCTGCGCTCGCCGTCACCGCGGTTCTGGTGTGGTTGTTGGGCCGGCCGATCGAGGGTCCACAGTCGATCCTCGGCGACATGATCGTGATCGACGGCACGGCTGTCTTCTTCAAGCTGTTGATGCTCGCCGCGGCGGCGATCACCATCTTTTTGGCGGCCGGATTTCTCGAGCGCGCCGACTACGGCGCTGGGGAGTTCATGGCGCTGATCCTCTTCGCGACGCTGGGCATGTTCATCATGGCCTCGGGCGCCAATCTGGTCAGCCTCTACGTCGGTCTCGAGCTGATGGCCCTCTCGGTCTACGTGCTCGTGGGTTTCTTCAAGAGCGAGCTGAAGTCCAACGAGGGGGCGGTCAAGTACTTCGTCCTCGGCGTAGCGTCCTCTGCGGTCTTGCTTTACGGAATCTCGCTCATTTACGGGGCTCTCGGCACTCTCGACCTGGCGGCGATCCGCGCCTCGCTGACGGCGGTGCCCAACACCAACCCGATGTTGTTGGTGGGCATTGCCCTGGTGAGCTTCGGCATGCTCTTCAAGGTTGCGGCGGTGCCTTTCCACGTGTGGACGCCGGATGCCTATGAGGGCGCGCCGACGCCGGTGACCGCCTTCATCTCGGTGGCGGCGAAGGCCGCCGCCTTTGCGATGTTTCTGAGGATCTTCGCGGGCGCCTTCGACCCTGTGATCGCCGAGTGGCGGGTGGTGCTGTGGGTGAGCGCCGCCGCGACCATGATCTACGGCAACGTCGTCGCGCTGACTCAGGACAACGTCAAACGTATGCTCGCCTACTCCTCGATCGCCCATGGCGGCTACGCCTTGATGGGGCTGGTGGCCGCCAATTTCATGGGGTGGTGGGCGCTGCTGATGTACATGCTGGTCTATGCCTTCATGAACCTCGGCGCCTTCGGGTTCGTGATCCTCCTCGAATCCAAGGGCTATGCGGGCGAGCTGGTGTCGGACTTCGCGGGCCTGTCCCGCCGCCACCCGGGCGCCGCTCTGGGTATGCTGGTGTTCATGTTGGGGCTGGCTGGGATCCCGCCGACGGCCGGTTTCATGGGCAAGCTCTACCTGTGGGCCGCCACCGTCGAGGCCGGCTACATCGGGCTGGTCGTGATTTCGGTGATCATGTCCGCGGTCAGCCTCTACTACTACGCTCGTGTCATCGTGCAGATGTACTTCAAGACCGGGGAGGAGCCCGAAGCGGCGCCGGCCGAGCTGGTGCCTGATCGCTGGACCGGCGCCGCGATCGCGGTGTGCGCGGTCATCACGCTGGTGGTCGGTATCTTTCCCGCTCCGGTCGTGGGTTGGGCGCAGACTGCGATCGGCGCGCTCGGCCTGATGTAATCGCCCCCGGAGAGGACAGATGACTGACCCGCATATCTCACCATCTTGCGACTGCGGGCGGCGATGCGCCGCACCCGGCAGTGTTTTCTTGTCCCGGCGTGCACGATGTACTGCGGAGCTCGACTCCGCGCCCCGCAGGTCGCAAGCCCCACTGGGTACGGCGCCTCGCCGCCCTCGCTTCGAAAACTGGTGAGATATGCAGGCCAGGCGAACGAAGCAGTTTCGCAGGGCGAGCATCTGGCTCGACGTGTCGATCATCGGCATCCAGTTCCCCGTGGCTATCGCCCTCGGTTTCTTTTTCGGCCGCTGGCTGGATCATCAATTCGGAACCTGGCCGTGGCTCACGGGCGTCTTTTCGCTCTTCGGCATCAGCGCGGGCTTCCTCAATCTCTTCCGTATCACCGCCGCCGCCGGCCGCGCCGAGGAGAAAATGAACGAGTTGGAGGCGGCCGAGGCCCAGGAAAAAAATGACGAGTCACTCACCCCGTGATGATGACGGGTTTTCGACCGATCGCGTGGTCCGCATCGCGGGGGCGCTGGTCATCGTCGGGGCGGTTGCGGAAGCCGTTCTCGGGCGCTCCTGGATGGGCGTTTTGAGCTTGACCGCGGCGGGGGTGGTGGCTATCATCAACTTCCGTTGGCTGGAGGTGGTTCTGCACCGGGTGGTCCAACCCGGAGAGCCTCGGTTCGACAGCTGGTCCCTTCTGCGGATCCTCGGTCGGCTGGTCCTCTTCGCCGGAATTTTTGCGGCGCTCCTGTGGGTTCCGCGGGTGGATCCGGTGGCGGTGGCCCTCGGGTTCTCGGCGCTGGTGGCGGCGATCCTCGTGGAGGGTCTCCGTCGGACGCGCATCGGAGGAGGTTGACCCGGTCCATGGAACACGCGTACTCATTCCTCTACCAGCCGGTCAACCGGTTGCTCATCGCCCTCTTCGGAACTCCCGGAGATCGGTATCTCGAATTGATGGGTGCGCAGCAGGGCGAGGTGTTCTGGCTGCCGGATCACGTCATCATGTCGATCCTGGTGGTGGCGATTGTGGCGGCGGTGCTGATCCCGACCAGCCGGCGGCTGTCGGTGGAGTCTCCGGGCAAGCTCCAGCAGCTCCTCGAGCTGGTGATCGTCGGCATCGAGGAGCTGATCGAGGATGTGGTCGGCCACGGTTTCGGCAAACGTTTCCTGCCTTTTATCGGAGGTCTCGCCGTCTTCATTTTTGTCGGCAACATCTTCGGTCTCTTTTACTTCCTCCAGCCCCCGACCGGTAATCCGAGCACCACCTTTGCATTGTCGATCACCGCGTTCCTGTACTACAACATGGTGGGTATCAAGGAAAACGGGCTCGTTGGCTATCTCAAGCATTTCGCCGGGCCGCTGCCGCTGCTCGCGCCGCTGATGGTGCCGATCGAAATCATCTCCCATCTGGCGCGGATCTTGTCCCTGGCGCTGCGGCTCTTTGGCAATATTTTCGGTGAGCACACCGCCACCGGCATCTTTTTCGCGATGTTTCCGTTCGTAATTCCGTGGCCGATGATGGGCCTGGGTATCTTCGGCGCCCTGCTCCAGGCCTTCATCTTCATCATGCTCACGATGGCGTACCTCCAGGGCGCGGTCGGAGCTGAAGAGCACTAAGCACCGAGCACCGAATAATTTTCGAGGAGGAAATGATGAATCGACGTCTCGCAATTCTCGCACTGGTCCTGATCACTCTGGCGGTGGCCTCGCCGGCGCTGGCCCAGGATCACGGCGCCGCCGACACCGGGAAGAATATCTTCCAGTACATAGGCGCTGCCTTCGCTATCGGCTTCGCAGCGGCCTTCGGCTCGCTCGGCCAGGCCAAGGGCCTCGCCGCGGCGGTGGAGGCAATCGGCCGCAATCCGGGCGCCGTCGGACCGATCCGAATCACCATGATCATCGGTCTTGCACTCATCGAGTCATTGGTCATCTACGCCCTGATCATCGCGTTCCTGATCCTGGCCTGATCATCCATCGGTGTATCTTGGATAGGGGCCCTTCGGGGCCCCTTTTTTGATCGCTGTAACCTCGTGGACCGGTTTCGCGAATGAAACAATCGCCGGAAGAAGAGAAAACGAGCGAGGACTTGACATTAATGTTTCAATTTTGTAGCATCCATCGCAGGAGGCCATCTTGAATTCAACAGCAGAGCCGAGAATGTGGGATTTCACGACCGGAATGCTCCCTTTCCGCGATCAGCTTTACAAGAGCGCCCTGAGGATGACCCGCTCGGTCGAGGATGCCGAAGACCTCATTCAGGAGACCTACCTCAAGGCATACAAGTACTATGCGCGCTTTTCCGAGGGCACCAACTTCAAGGCCTGGCTGTTCAAGATCATGAAGAACACTTTCATCAACTCCTACCGCAAGAAGAAGCTGCAGCCGCCCAAGGTCGATTTCGACGAGATCCACGAGGGTCTCGAGGAAACGCTGATGGACAAGGCGGCTGCGTCGCTTAGCGATCCCGAGAGTTGGATCATCGCGGTGGAGATGGATGCCGAAGTGCGTGAGGCACTGCTGGGGCTGCCGCACGACTACAAGATGGTGGTTCTGTTCGCCGATCTCGAGGGTTTCGCCTACAAGGAGATTGCCGAGATCCTGGCGGTTCCGGTGGGCACCGTGATGTCGCGCCTCTACCGCGGCCGGCGGATGCTCGAACGGGCGCTCCTCAGCTTTGGAACCCGCAACAACTACGTCAACAACCCTCCGGAAAAACTGCGCGACACCAAGATCGACCTCAACGAGTTCTTTCACGAGGCGGTCGTGGCCAACTAATAACCGGCCGCGGCCAACATCACCCGCCGGAAAGGGACCCTCCTTCCCCTTTTCCGGCGGTTTTTTTGCGCCTTCCGCGCGCCTGTGCCGATTGCCGGCCCGATGTCGATGCCTGCACCGATCCCTCGAGCGGAAGGAAACGTCCAGGAATCCGGTTGCATCGAAGGACATCGGGCCGGAAATCGGGAAAAGGAGAAAGACATGAAGCAGGTTTGGATTCCCAAGATGGGCGAGCCGGAGGTGCTCGAGGTTCGCGAGGCGCCGGATCCCCAACCGCGGGCGGGACAGGTCCGGATTCGGGTGGCGGCGGCCGGGATCAACTTCGCCGACATCCTCGCCCGGATGGGACTCTACCCCGACGCACCGAAGCTGCCGGCGGTCGTGGGCTACGAGGTGGCGGGGATCGTCGACGGGACGGGTGAGGGAGTGGACGATTTCGCCGACGGCGATCGAGTGCTCGGTCTGACCCGCTTTGGAGGTTACTCGGACGTGGTTTGCGTCCCCCGCGTCGGGGTGCGCCGGCTGCCCGAGAATCTTGATCTCGAAGGGGCGGCTTCGATTCCGGTGAACTGGCTCACAGCCTGGTTGATGCTGGTCCGCCTCGGCAATGTGCGACCGGGCGAACGGGTGCTGGTCCACGCCTGCGCGGGTGGGGTCGGCCTCGCGGCGGTTCAGATCTGCAGGCATTTCGGCGCCGACGTCATTGGCGCCGCGTCTCCTTCCAAGCACGATCGCCTGCGTGAGATGGGGGTGGCCGAATGCATCGATTACCGCAGCCAGGACTTCGAAGAAGAAGTCGCGAGAATCACCGACGGCAAGGGTGTCGACATCGTGCTCGATGCCGTGGGTGGGATCTCTTTTTCCAAGAGCTACCGGTGTCTGACTGATCTCGGCAGGCTGTTCGTCTTCGGCGCCTCGAGCCTGGCGCCGGGCACCCGCCGCAAGATCGGTGCGGCCCTGGTCGGGCTCCTGCGCATGCCGTCCTTCAAACCGGTCGACCTGATGCAGAACAACCGTGGCGTCATCGGCGTCAATCTCGGCCACCTGTGGCATCGTGGCGACGAGCTGGCCGAGATGCTCGGAAAGATCACCGAGCTCTTTGCCGACGGGACCTTCCGGCCGGTTGTGGACCGCAGCTTCGCCTTCGACGATGCGGCCGCGGCGCATCGTTACATCCAGGAGCGCAGGAACTTCGGCAAGGTGGTGCTGACGCCGTAAAGTCCGTCTCCGTGCCCGCCGTCCGCTGGCTTCGCCCGCGGCCACGGTCGCGGTCCGACGCCCCCTCCGAGCGCAGGCGCTCGTCGGTGACGTTCGGCCGCGTCCTCGCGCGGTTACTGGCGGCCTTCGGTCGCCGTGAAGCACCGTCGCCAGCGAGTGGCCGATGGCCGGCGATCCCCGGCCTCGGCCACTGGTCGCTGCCGCCGGCGGTTTACCGGCGCGCCGGCGGGCACGGAGACTGCGGTGTGGTGACCCGATACCGACCGCTGGTCGGATGATCACCAACGGGGACCGTAGCCCCAATGACCTCCGTGCCCCCCGTAGCCGCCCCATCCGTAGCCCCATCCGGGGCCGTAACCCCCGTAGCCATGGCCGACGTAGACGGTCGAGGTGCCGGTGCTGTATCCGTCCGAGGTGCAAGCTGTCCAGGTCAGGGCGATAACCACCGCAAGCAGAGCCCCGAGCATCACTTTGGCATAGGATTTCATTCCGTTTCCTCCTTGGCGCTGCCGATCTGGTAAATGAAGAGCGCCGCCCCGGCGGGGTCGGCAATCAAGGCCACCGCGCCGCGCACCGGGTTGTCCTCGGTCGCGAAGATCACCCGGCCGCCGAGGTCGCGGACCCGGGCGATGGTCGTGGCGAGGTCATTGACGCCGACATAGGGCGCCCATCCCGGCCTGAGCTTCTCGAGCTCGGCGGGAATCTTCACCAGCCCGGTGCGACGTTCGTCACCCGATTCGAAGACGCGGTACTTTTCGCCGCGGCGCTCGACCTGGGATTGCCGGTAGCCGATGACGTCTGCGTAGAATTTCGCGGCGGCATCGACGTCATCAGTCCACAGCTCGGCCCACACCCAGGCGCCCGGACCCTCCGTGCCGCCGATGCGGCGTTGTCCGGGCTCGATCAGCATCAGCGGGGCCCCCTGCGGGTCGGCGATGACCGCGAAACGGCCGTAGCCGGGCACCTCGCTGATGTCTTCGTGGATCTTCGCCCCCAGCCGCTTCGCCGCCTTCACCGCCTTGTCCAGGTCGGCGACGGCGATTCCTGCCAACCAGAACGACTCGTCGACATCGGGGTCGGTGTCGTCGATCTGGCTGATGCTGGCGATCAATCGGCCCTGATGGTGGATCGCGTAGCCGCCCTCCTCGACCTTCTCGACATCCCAACCGAAGAGCGCGGCAAAGAACCTGCCGCTTGCGGCCGCATCCTCAGTCTACACGTCCGACATCGGGGAAACCCTGAGCCGGAGTTGAGAATTCCGATT
Source organism: Thermoanaerobaculales bacterium (assembly GCA_048061535.1). GTDB lineage: Bacteria > Acidobacteriota > Thermoanaerobaculia > Thermoanaerobaculales > Sulfomarinibacteraceae > Sulfomarinibacter. The sequence continues at coordinate 8,708 of JBGMRN010000110.1, forward strand.
GACGTCTTTCCATCCTCCAGGGAAACGGGCTATGATGTGCGGCTGGAGGTCTGATGAGCGCTGACGCGTTGATGATCGTGGGCGGCCAGTGGGGCGATGAAGGCAAGGGCAAGATCGTCGATCTGGTGTCTTCCGGCTTCAAGGCCGTCGTGCGCTACAACGGCGGCCACAACGCCGGCCACACGGTGCGCTTCGCCGACAAGTGCTTCGCCCTCCACCTCGTGCCGTCGGGCATCATCCACGGGGGGGTCCGGTGCTATCTCGCCTCGGGAATGGTGGTGGCGCCCACCGCCCTGGTCTCGGAGATGGACCGGCTCGCGAGCGAGGGCGTGCCGGTCGAGGGACGCATCGCGCTCTCCCCGCGGGCGACCCTCATCCTACCCACCCACCGCGCCCTCGACCGCGCGCGTGAGCGCGCGCGAGGCTCGGCCAAGATCGGTACCACCGGACGCGGCATCGGGCCGGCCTACCAGGACAGCGCCCAGCGACGGGGCCTGCGAGCCCACCTTCTTGCCGACCGGAAACGGCTGCGCGAGCATGCCATTCCGCTGATGGAGGAGCACAATCGCGAGCTCGAGGCCCTCTTCGGGGTTGAGCCCGTCGATCTCGATGCCGCGATGCAGGATCTCGAGACCGCAGCCGTCCGGCTCGCACCTCTGCTTGACGAGGTCGGGCCGGCGCTCAGGCGTCACCGCGCCGCCGGCGAGCCGGTGCTCTTCGAGGGCGCCCAGGGCGTGCTCCTGGATCTCGCCTGGGGGACCTATCCGTTTGTGACCTCCTCCTCGTGTCTGCCGGGCTTCGCGGCAGCTTCGTGCGGAGTGGGTCCACAATTGCTCGGACCGGTGCTCGGAGTGATGAAGGCCTACGCGACCCGCGTCGGCAGTGGTCCCTTCCCCTCCGAGCTCGACGATGCCACCGGCGAGCAGCTGCGCGAGCGGGGGGCGGAGTTCGGCACCACCACCGGCCGCCCCCGGCGCTGCGGCTGGTTCGATGCGGTGGCCGCGCGCTTCGCGGTCGAGGTGGCCGGCATCGACGCGGTGGCGGTCACCAAGCTCGACGTCCTCGATGGCTTCGAGACCATCAAGGTCGTGACCGGCTACCGCTTGCCGGACGGCTCCACCATCGACACCTTCCCCGCCGACGCCGAGGTCGCCGAGGCCGTCGAGCCCCTCCACGAGGAGCTGCCTGGCTGGTCGACGCCGACCGAAAGCGTGATCCGGGAGGACGAGTTGCCGCCGGAGGCGGAGGATTATCTGGGTTTCCTCGAGGCGAAGCTCGGCGTTCCCGTGGTCGTCGTTTCCACCGGTCCCCGCCGCGAGGAGACCATGGTGCGCGGCGACTCGGATCTCGCAGAGCAGCTGCGAAGAATCATCGAACCGTAGCCCTTGTCATCCGCGGGCAAACGAATTACATTTCACCTTCCAGTGGGCCGTTAGCTCAGTTGGTAGAGCATCGGACTTTTAATCCGGTGGTCCTGGGTTCGAGTCCCAGGCGGCCCACCACCTACCC
>JBGMRN010000111.1:0-7889 GCA_048061535.1 Thermoanaerobaculales bacterium
CACGCATTGCGTCTTGTACCCCTCGCGACGAAATCTGGTGAGATATGCGGGCTAGCCCGCTTTTCTCACCGCCCCCCGATTCGGCGTTTTCGGGAGCTGGTGAGGCGAAAGATGGGGGAGCGGAGAGAAAACCGGGCTGTTTTTGGTTGGTCTGACAAGCGATCCCTTGGCGGCGTCGATATTCGACGGCCTCAATCGGGCGCACAGCAGGTGCTCATCACAGAAGACATACAGCGGCAGGTACCAGTAGCAACCGTAGTACCCGTGGAAGAACCGGCCCTCCTGCTCGCCGTGGAGCGGATCGTCTGTCGCGTTGAAGTCCAAGATGACTGTCTTCCGCGGCTTTGGGTACGCATCCAGGAAGGCGTCAACGAAGAACCGATCCACCGCCTCCGACCGGCACGCAATCTCACCAGGAGCGCAATCCCGGAGCTTTCAACAGCGCATCGACCGGAAATCCCTGGCATCCTCTCCGGAAGCCGTCCGCCGGAGAACGATGCACCACATTGCGCCCATGCACGTTACACTCAGCGGATGATCCGCCGGCTGCTTTCTGATCCCAAGGTGCGTCTCGCCTACGTCGTCACCAAGATCGGTGTGTTTGCGGTTGCGGCGCTGGCTACCTGGCCGCTGGCTCGTTTGCTGGGACCGAAGGCGTGGATCGGGTTGGGGATCTTCGGCGCGGTGCTGGTTGTCATGACGATCGTCGTACTGATCGCGGGCTCGACCGGCGGATCTCGGGCCACGGAATCTCCAGAGACAGAGACTCCATTCGCTGAAGACGAACCAGACGCCGACCTCGTGGTCGAGATTCCGATCGAGGACAGCCTCGATCTGCACCCGTTCTCTCCTCGCGACATCCCCGACGTCGTGAGCTCGTTCCTCGAAGCGGCCCACGCCAAGGGGCTGACCGAGGTACGCCTGATCCACGGCCGAGGAATCGGGGTCCAACGGGAGCGCGTCCAGAACCTGCTCGCCCGCCATCCCCTGGTCGACGGGTTCCACGACGCCCCGCCCGAACGAGGCGGTTGGGGCGCCACCATCACCTACCTCAAGACGAATAAACAATAGCCGCGCGCATACCGCGAAGGCGTCTGACCTCCTCGCTGAAGGGTACTTCGGATTTCGGATTTTCCGGCGCGGAGAATGGCTCACTCCTCTCCATTCAGTTCCGGCAGACACAGCTCGGCGCCGTCGGCGAGTCGATAGTAGATTGTCATGCCGTCTCGCCGGGATCGAACCAGCACACCGCTGCGGAGCCTGCTGAGGTGCTGCGAGATCGCCGCCGGGGTCATCTCCAGGATCGTCGCCAGATCGCATACGCAAAGCTCACCCGCGCGCCGCAGGAGGACCAGGATCTTCAAACGCGTCTCGCCGGCCAGCAGCGCGTGGTGCTCGGATATCCGCCGTAACCGCTTGGATTGGACCGAGATCTCTTCCTTGAGCCCGATCAATTCCGCTGGAGACCGGTCGGGAGAAACGCAGTCCACCTGTTCAGGTTTCATCGCAGAACCTCTCCGGTCCGCACCTGTTTGCGCGGTGACTGCGGAGGCGTGCTCGGGCCGAGGTCAACAGACATATACATCAAGATATCGCTATTTTAGAAACATCTTAAGGAATGTCAAGTACTCGGTGAAGGTTTCCCGACCCGGGGGAAGCGTGGACCGACATGAATTCAAGGAAAACACCATCGAGGTCTGGATGGACGGGGACTGCTGTGTGTGCCGGGCGTCCAGGGCGTGGTGCGAGGTGCGGGATCGCGAGGGGCGAATCAGGTTCCACGATTTCCGTGCCACCGACGATGCCGAGCTCCCGGCGCCACGGGAGAGGCTGGAAACCTCGATGTGGGTGCGCGGGTCCGACGGCGTCTTGCTCCAGGGCTTCGAAGGCTGGCGCACGATCCTGGGCGTACTGCCTCGGTGGCGCTGGCTCGCACGCGCGACCAGGTTCCCACCTCTCCGGTGGTTGGGGCCGCCGTTCTACCGTCTGGTCGCCCGCAACCGACATCGACTCCGCTTACGACGGTGAAGGCCACCCGGGGGCGGGAATCCCAAGGCCCTCGAGTCGCTCGAACACCGGCCATCTGTTCCACGACCGACCGGCAGCATCGGCCACTCTCCGCACCCCCACCACCGCGTTACTGAGCCACACCTCGTCGGCCCTTGCCAGCTCGGCGAGATCGACATCACCATCCTCGACCCGAAGGCCCAGCCCGGGCAACCGTTTCATCAGCCAGTCACGCATCACGCCGGGAAGGCACCGGGCAGGCGCCGGCGGCGTCCGGACCTCGCCGCCCCGGAGAACCCAGACATTGGCGACGGCGGTCTCCAGGACACTCTCCAGATCATCCACCAACAGAACATCTCCGGCGCCGGTGCTCTTCGCTCGCTCGTGAGCCAGATCCCACGGCAGACGCGCCAGCGTCTTGTGGCCCCCCAGCGGTGGAAATGCCTGCCATCGTTCGACGGCGAGCCGGATGGGAGCAATCGACGGCCCAACAGCATCGCACGGCGCGGCGGACGCTTCGACCTCCCACCAAGAATCCCGGCCGGAAACACGCTCATGGCAGCAAATCTCACCGGGTTCGGTCGCCAGGCCGGCGAGGCGTCGTGCACGGTTGGGTTTCCGGCCCGAGGGGCGCCGCGCATCGCCGTCCGTAGCAGGTAGCTGGTGCAATTGGCGGGCGAGCTCCCCCTCGTTGTTTTCGCGCTCCGGGGGCGTTCCGGACGGAGCTCCGGCGCCAGACCTGCGCGAGACCACCACCCGCAGCTTGGCCGGGCCTCCAAGACCGGCGCCATCGAGCAAGCCACCCAGGTCCCTCTCGTCGGGAAGCTCAACGGGAACCGCCGGGAGGAGATGACCGAGGCTCGCGATCAGCCGATTGCGGTGCTGCTCCCAGAGCAACGGCCGCCCGTCGTCACAGCCCACCGTGGTGAATACACCCCAACCCGCGAGGATCGGATCGGCGCCGGACCCGTCCTCGATCATCCGGCCGTCACGCCACACGAGACTCATGCCGGGCAACCAACCAGCTCCAGCCATCGCGACACTTTCAGGCGAGACTCCCGCTCCTCGGCATCGGGGTCCGACTCCCATACGATCCCGCAGCCGGCTGCAAACTCGAGCCTCGAACCGGCCTTCCACGCAGTTCGAATCGGCAAGGCCAGCTCCAGGTCACCGTTGCCGGCGACAACACCGAGAACCCCCGCGAAGGGCCCACGCGCGACCGGCTCCAACTCCGCGATCACAGCCATCGCCGCTCGCTTCGGACACCCGGTCACAGAGCCTCCGGGGGCCATCGCTCCCACGACCTCCCACCACTCCAGACCGGGCCGCGCGGTGGCCACCACCCGTCCCACCCGGTGGTGGACGGTTGCGAAAGAGCACACTGATCCCGGTTCCTCCACGCGGACGGTACCTGGCTCGGCGATCCGCCCGAGGTCGTTGCGTTCAAGGTCCACGATCATTGCCAGCTCGGCCCGTTCCTTCGGATCCGCGTCAAGCTCTTCCGCCCAACGCCGATCCTCTCCCGGCGACCCGCCGCGAGGGCGGGTTCCCTTGATGGGACAGGTTTCCAGAGCCCGCCCTCGCCGGCGCAAGAGCAGCTCCATCGAGGCGCACACAAGCTCGCCTCCGTCAAAATCGAAATGTGCCAGATGCCCGGGCGCCTGGTTGCGGGCAGCGACCTCAAGGAGCGGACGGAGCGATCCCTCCCACCCGTCCACCGACAGGCGCCGACTCAGGTTGACCTGGTAGACCCCGCCCTCGGCAATCTTCTCGCGGATGGCGGCCACACCGTCGCGGAAGGCAGCATCATCGAGGCTCCATCGCGTGTCGGTGGCTGAAGGACAGCCGGACTTCTCCTCCGGCCCCGGCTCGGCACGATCAGGCTCCAGCAGCAGCCACCCACCCGGCGCCGCCTCTCCTTGGCGGCGGAACGGGAGTCTTCCGGCCAACCTGGCCGCCTCCTCATAGCCGATCCAACCCACCGCCCACGGGTGTCCGTCGCGGATCTCGCGCGCGGACCACAGCCGGCGGACCGCATCGCGAAGGTTGGGCCACCGCCCGACCTCGTCGCCCCCATCGTGTAAACTCCAGGTTTCTCCTCGGCAGAGCAGGTAGCGCCGACTTTGCCAGCCGCCCCGCCAGTCGCCCCAGCTCGGCCCGATGAGGTCGGCCCTGGAGGCCCGGGTCACGGACGCCAGTCGTCCACCGGCACCGGCGGGCCGAGACGCTGGTCTTCGGTCAGGCTGGCCACATAGATGTCTTCGTCGACCTCGACCGGCCGGTAGCGCGGCATGCAGAAGAAGAGCCACTTGCCGTCATCCGTGGGTGCAGCCCGAGTGAAGACGACACGATGCGGCCCGGGCAGCCGGAGACTGCTCACCCGGCCGCCGAAGAAAACCAGTTGTCGGTCCTCGCGGCCGAAGAAGAGCTCGTTCTGAGGGCCTGTCCGCGGGTTCCACTCGTTGCCGAAGCTGCTGATCTTGGGCTCGAGAGGACCGAGGGGGGGATCCTGTTTCGGGTTGTACAGGTAGAGATCGGTTTGCTCACCGCCCCTGGCCGAGACGAAGACGACCATGCTGCTGCTGCCCCGAAGGTAGACGGCGTCGTGGACATCCTCGCCCAGCTCATCGAGTCGCTCCGGCGGCCCCCATGCCGAGGACGCGTTCCGGCGCGTGGCGAGTCCGACCCACGGAAATTCTCCTCTGATCGCGACCGTGACCAGCGCGCGGGTTTCGCCGGCATCAACCCAGGTGACGCGCACCCGATCCGGATCTTCCAACCCGGGGAACACAACCAGCTGGGGGGTCGTCCACCCGTCCTCCGCAAGCTCGGTGCGATAGCTGCGCTCAGGCGAAGCCGCCTCCTCCTCAGGGGTGTCGAGACCATTCCTTCGAGCGCCGTGCCACCCGTCCTCCGCAGTCGCCGGGGAACGGAGGCGGGCGCTGAAATAGAGCACGCGGCCGCCGGCCAGAGGCACCGGCGCCAGCTCGACCCCGCCGGAGTTGATGAGGTCCGGGTCGTCGGTCCCGTCCTCCTCGCCCGTGCCCAGACCCGGCAGCCTCCACCTCCGATAGGTGGCGAAGTCCATCAGCGTGCTCGCCTCGAGGCGGATATCGGTCGACCCGAACGTCAGGGTCGTTCCCATGACCGGCAGCACCGCCACTTCGGTCCCCGGCGCAAGGTCTTCGAGCCGAGCCGGCTCATCGGCCACCACCACCACCGTATCGGGACCCACGGTCACGGTAGCGACCAGCCCCTTCTCCACAACCGGAGTCGCCTTGCCGCTCGCCTCTTCAGCGGACAGGAAGGCGCGAGGCGCCCCAACCCGGATCCGGGCCGTCCACAGCGCCGGATTCTCAGTGTCTTGCTCGATCTCGAGCAGATTGCCGAAGACCTCCGTGTCCGGCTGCGACGTCGGCCGCGCCGGGTCCACCAGATCACAGCCGGCGAACGTCGCCAGCGCGGCCACCACCCAGCCAAGAATCAGTTTTCGTCTCATATGCTCTCCCTACGGTCAATTCACAGCAACATGCCGGCGATCGTTGCCGTCAGCCACGAAGCGATGGCGCCACCGAGCATCGCTTTCAATCCCAACTTCGCCAGGGCCACCTTACGTCCGGGCGCCACTGCCGCGATGCCCCCGATCTGGATGCCGATCGACGAGAAGTTCGCAAACCCACACAGGGCGTAGGTGGAAATGACAATCGCCTTGTCTGAGAGGACGCCCTCCTGCATATACGAGCCGAGCACTCCGTATGCTACAAGCTCGTTGAGCGAGAGCTTGATCCCCAGCAGGTTGCCAACCTTGGCGGCGTCCGCCCACGGCACGCCCATCAGCCAGGCCAACGGCCGCAACAGGGTCCCGAAGAGGGTTTGAAGCGAGCCCGGGAAAACCCCCACGTACTCGCCCACCACCGGCGACATGCCTCCCGAACCGTAGGTCACCCAGACTCCATCGAGGAGCGAGCCGTCCACCAGAGAGTCGATCCAGTTGAGGCTGACGTCAAGCACCGCGATGAGCGCGATAAAGCCGACGAGCATGGCGCCGACGTTGACCGCAAGCTTGAGGCCGTCGGTGATGCCGTTGGCCGCCGCCTCGATGACATTGCCACCGGCATCGATCTCGGGCATCGCCACGTCACCGGCGGTGACGGAGTGCTCGAGTTCGGGAAAGATGATCTTGCCAACCAGGAGGGCCGCCGGCGCCGACATGACGCTGGCGGCAATGAGGTGTCCGGCGGGAATACCCATCGCGATGTATGCCGCGAGGACCCCGCCGGCGATGGTCGCGAACCCGCCGACCATGATGGTCAACAGCTCCGACTCCGTCATTTCCTGGAGAAACGGCTTGATCAGGAGGGGCGCTTCGGTCTGGCCGACGAAGATATTGGCGGTGCAGGAGAGGGTTTCGGCGCCGCTGGTACCGACCGTCCAACGCATGAAACGGGCCAGCGCCTCGATGACCCGCTGCATGATGCCGAGATAGTAGAGGACCGCCATGAACCCGCCGAAGAAGACAATCGTGGGAAGTACCTTGAAGGCGAACTGGAAGCCGAAGCCCGGCCAGCTCGAGGTCGCCCCGGGGAAAAAGTACCGACTGTCGGCCAGGTTCCCAAAGAGGAAACGGGCGCCATAGTCGGAGAGGCTGAGAAAGCTCGCCACCTTCTCGGTGAAGGCAGCGAACACGATGTGACCGTAGAGATCGTTGGCGATCAGCCAGGTCACCAGCAGCACCACCAGGAGAACATTCATCGGCGCCTGGAGCCGCGGCGCCACCCTCAACCGGGAGTTCCCGAACAGTAGGGCCAGAACCACCAGGGCGGCGATGCCGGGAACGGACGGCCCCAAGAGGCCGACCACGATCCCCGCGCCGGCCGCACCGATGAGGAACGCCGCAATTCTCGCCGGTCCCCGATCCTCCCCTGTTCGATCCCGAACCAGCAGGTAGACCGCCACCAACACCCCGAGAAGACCCATCCCGACGAAGCTCCAAAAATCCTGGCGGAGAATGATGACGGCAAATAAAACCTGGAGACCGAGACCCCATAGCAGGACCCGAACCCTGACGTCGCGCCGATGGTAGGACAAGGCCCAGGCAAGGCCGAGCAGCGCGAGCACTCCGAGAACGCCGATGAACCGCATGCGGATCCCTCCCTCCAGTCTGAACACTTTACACGGTCGTCGAAACGCTATAATACGAACTGAGCGAGAAACGCCCTGCAATCATCGGGAGAGAACACCATGTCAATGGATTTCGAGACCGTACGGTTCATGAGGTTCCTGTGCGCGATCGTGTTCGCGATCGTCGGCGCAGGTGGAGGAACAATGTATTTCGGCACGACCGGCGGTATCGCCGGTGGCGTCATCGGTCTGATCGTGGGCTGGAACGTCGTCGACCTCTTCAAGGGGCGCGCCCACAAGTAGAGCTCCCCCAGACTGTGGGGGGGGGGGCAACCCACCGGATGAACCGAGACGATTTCGAGGACGCCGTAGCCGAGGCGTTGGACCGGCTCCCCATGGAGTTCGCGGAATTGATTACCAACGTCTCGATCCAGGTCTGCGAGAACCCCGATGCCGAGACCCTCGCATCGGTCGATCTCGACCCTCGACACGACACCCTTTTCGGTCTTTACACTGGGGTCCCACTCGATGCGCGGGGCGGATGGTACGGCAACGTCCTCCCCGATGTGATCGTGCTTTACCGGAAGCCACTGCTCGCCGCCTGCCGAACCCGCCGCAGCCTGGTACACCAAATCCAGCTCACCCTACTGCACGAGATCGGCCACCATTTCGGTCTCTCAGACGACGAGATGCACGCGTGGGAGGGGGAGTTTAGGGGCCTTGATGATGGGTGAAGAGAATTGAGTTCTCAGTTTTGAATT
>JBGMRN010000111.1:7989-10147 GCA_048061535.1 Thermoanaerobaculales bacterium
AGTTTTGAGTTCCAGCAAATTCGCCGGGCGAACTGCCGGGGGGCGGGAAAATCCGCATTTCGAAATCCGAAATGCCTGCTTCAGTCTTTCCCGTGCAGGCTCGAGTAGTCGGCGGCGATCGGGTAACGGCGACCGATCCCGAAGGCCTTGGCGGTGATCTTGATCCCCGGCGCGGCCTGGCGGCGCTTGTACTCGTTGTGGTCGATGAGCTGCACCACCCGTCGAACAGAGTCGGGTGCGAGGCCCGAAGCGATGATCTCGTCAACCGGAAGCCGGCGCTCGACGTAGGCCGCGAGGATGCGGTCGAGCACCTCATAGGGCGGCAGCGAGTCCTGGTCGGTCTGGTCGGGCCGCAGCTCGGCCGACGGCGGCTTGGTGATCGTCGACTCGGGAATCACCTCGCCATCCGCGTTGAGGTGGTGGGCCAAGCGATAAACCAGGGTCTTTGGCACGTCGGAGATCACCGCCAGCCCGCCCGCCATGTCGCCGTAGAGAGTGGCGTAGCCGACCGCCAACTCCGACTTGTTGCCGGTGGCCAGCACCATACGGCCAAGCTTGTTGGACAGGGCCATGAGAACCGCGCCGCGAACGCGGGCCTGGATATTCTCCTCAGTCACGTCCTCGGCAAGTCCCTCGAACTCGGGAGCGAGCCGGTCGAGATATGACTGGAAGATATTGTCGATCCGAACCACCCTGAATTCGATGCCGAGATTGCGCGCCAGCGCCTCGGCATCGTGCACACTGCCGTCGCTCGAGTAACGGGTGGGCATGGCCACCCCGAGCACGTTGTCCGGCCCCAGGGCCCGCGCAGCCACCGCGGCCACCAGAGCCGAGTCGATGCCGCCGGACAGGCCGAGCAGCACTTTTTCGAAGTCGCACTTGCGGGTGTAGTCGCGGAGGCCGAGCTCGAGTGCAGCCAGGGCCTCGGCCTCGGTGGATGCGGACGTCCCACGGATTTCACCGGTTGGTCCCTCGATCCCCCTGGCCTCGCCAAGGGCCTCGTCGGGCACATCATAGACGAGGAGGTCCTCGGCAAAATCCCGCGCCCGGGCGACGACCCTCCCGCGGCCGTCGAAGATCATCGAGTGGCCGTCAAAGACGAGCTCGTCGTTGCCCCCGACCTGGTTGGCAAAGACAAAGAAGCGCCCCGCATCGACCGCATAGCGACGAACGAGGTCCCGGCGAAGGGCGGCCTTGCCCACCTCGAAGGGGCTCGCGGAAATGTTGACGAGGAGCCGAGCGCCGCGGTGGATCGACTCCAGCACCGGGTCCCGGTGGTAGATGCTGCGGCCGTCGACGTCGGGATCGCTCCACACGTCTTCGCAGACCGAAACGCCGATCTTCGTCCCCATGAACTCCATCGGCCGCACATCTTCGCCCGGCTCGAAGTAGCGGGCCTCATCGAAGACATCGTAGGTCGGCAAAAGGCATTTCCGGTACCGCCCAACCACCTGCCCGCGGTGGCACAGCGCCGCCGCGTTGTACAACGATTTCCCCGTGCCTGACGAATTACGATCGACAAAGCCAACGAGGATCCCGAGATCGTCGTCCGTGAGCCGCGCAACCAGCTCGAGCTGCTCGAGGTTGCGATCCACAAAGTCGCGGCGTTCGAGGAGGTCACCGGGAGGGTAGCCGATCGTCGCCAGTTCCGAAAAGACCATCAAATCGGCACGCGCATGGCGAGCCTGGGCCACGGCGCGCGACATCAACGCGAGGTTGGCTTCGAAAGCACCAATCACGTAGTCAAGCTGGGCGATCGCGATACGCACTGGGTTCCACCCCCGCACTACTTTACTGCAATTCTTCAGGGCCCCGGCAAGGCCGGGGCCCTGAAGAATTGCAGATACACCAACCCCGCCGGCGAGCGGCGGGGTGGCGAGGAAGGAGGTGAGTTGAAACGATGCGTCGTTTCTTTTCTCACTCTTGTATACGGAGGCCTCCCTCGATCCGTTGGGTGCGGCCCGGAGGTTGTGCACGGCCCCAGCGCTGCTGTACCCCGCCACAATTGGAGTGGAAATGTGTCACCGAAACATCCTTCCTGCCTACCTGACTGCGCTTAGCCCGCATATCTCACCAGATTTCGTCGCGAGGGGTGCAAGGTGCCGTGCGTGTCGGTGCTCTCGCAAGATTTGGGAGTGAAGTCGTACTTGCGGTACGT
>JBGMRN010000112.1:0-2460 GCA_048061535.1 Thermoanaerobaculales bacterium
TAACGCCGCAACCTCACCCGGCTCGGGGAACCTCCCGAGGGCCCGCTTCGAGAAAACAAGCTCGCCGTCGACGGTCACCTCGAAGACGCCGTCCCGACCCTTGATCAGCTCCGGCTTGATGCCGAACTCCTTCTCCAGCTCGGCCGCCAGTCCGGCGGCCCGGGGCTGGTAGTTTCAGACAACGCAGTATTCGATCGATATGTCCATGTCTGCCTCCGCACTCCTGAGACAGTATCTTATCCTTTCTTTTTTCCATCTGCGCCTGGAAGGCGCAGATGGAAAAAACAGGAGGACGGTAACGTCCTCCGCAGTGTTAGCATCCTCATGTGGGGACTCAACGGCCGGGGCTGGTGCTCCGTAGACCCTAACGGGGAAACGATGGTGAGGGAGAGAGAGTGTGTGTTGTTGGCCGGTGCGAAAACCCAGAAATGCACGGTTATGAGTGATCGCGAGTGGGTCCGTTCAGCTCGTGAGGGCGACGAGGAAGCCTTTGCTCAGCTCGTTCGCCGCCACTCCGGCGGTCTGCATCGAACGGTTGCCCGCATCTTGGCCGATGACGAGGAAGCATGGGATGTGGTGCAGATGGCCTTCGTGCGTGCCTGGCAGCGGCTGGATCGGTACAACCCGCAATACAGCTTCGCCACCTGGCTCTACCGCATCGGCACGAACATGGCGATTGACCTTTTGCGTTCGCGGGGGAGCCGCGAGCGGGCCCATAAGGCGGGCGCCGAACATCGTCTGCGCCTGGTTGGGACTGGTGAAGGCGCCAATACCAACGCCGATCGCCACGAAGCCGAGCGGATCCTGCGGCAACTGATCGACGTTCTGACGCCGCAGCAGCGTGGGGCCTTTGTTCTGCGTGAGGTGGAGGGTCTGGATACCGCGGAGGTGGCCGAGAGGCTCGGCTGTAGTCCAACAACCGTCCGCAATCACATTTTTCAGGCGCGCAAGGCATTGCGCCGGGAGATGCGACAGCGTTTCCCGGAGTACATGCCGGTGTCCGAGAGGGGATGACATGAGTTGTGAGAAATATCGCGAAATGCTGAGCCTCTACCTCCAGGAATCGTTGGAGGAGGTCGCTCGAACCAGATTTCGCAGTCATCTGCGCGAGTGCGCCCGCTGCCGGAATTGGGCGATTTCCGAGGACCCGAGCCTGATCTTCGCAATGGCCGACGAGCCGCGGGAGGACAGCGCTCGCGTGGAGGCGTGCGCTTCTGCGGTGACGGCCCAGATCCGTCAGGACCGCCTCCGCCTTCGCCTCCATGTCCGCCGGCGTCCGTGGCTGGCTGCAGCCGCGGCGGTGGTGGTGGCCGTGGGCGGCGGCTTGACCTGGCGGATGACAATCGGCGACGTCGTACCCCAACCGCCGGCGTCCGAAGCCCGCGCTGAGGCCGAAGTCCAGATCGAGCCGCCGAGGGTCGAGGTCAAGATGGAGGGCCAGGATGTGCGCGTCTACCACTTTGCCACCGACAACGGGTCCGATGCCGCCGTCTACATCGTCAACCCGGCGATGGAGCTGTAAATGCTCGCGGTCATGTGGAGACGCGTTTTTCTGATCCCGCTCGTGGTCGCGGCGGCGGCGGTCGCGGCGTCGGCCGCCGAGGTCGAGACTGTGGTACGGATTTTTCGACTCCACCATGTCTCGGTCATGGAGGTCTCCAAAGCGATAGAACCTCTGCTTTCGGAGCATGGCAGCCTCACAGTGCAGCCTCGGCAGTCCCGCATTTCCGTGCAGGACCGTCCCCCCGTTGTGGAGCGTGTGGCGCAGCTCATCGAAGAAATGGACCGCCGCCCGGAGAGCTACCGCATTCAGGTCGAGCTCCTGGAGGGCTCCTCCAAGGCCCTCGAGCCCGAGCAGGTGGTCGATGTCGACGAGAGAATGCGCAACATGTTCAGGTTCAAGGCCTATCGCCGGTTGGGCGCCGCAATCATCGAGGGTGAGCTCGGCAGTCCGGCCACCGCCGATCTGGGCGGTGGTTTCAAGTTGTCTTTCGTCGCCGAAGCGGTGGCGTTTTCCGAGCAGACGCCGTGGGGCGCTCGCGATCCGGGAAACCGGGTGCACATACGCGATTTCATCCTGGAGAAAATCAAGGAGTTGGAGGACGGCAGTCAGAAGGCTCGCGAGGTGCTGAGCACGAGTATCTTCCTGGCGCCCAGGCAGAAGGTCTTCATCGGCGCCGGTCAATCCGAGAGTGCGAAGACTGGGCTGGTGCTGATCGTCAATGCGCAGGAAATCGGAGGGTCTTAGTGCTCCCCGGCGAAAGTACGGTCGCGTATCGAGGTCGCCGATTGCGGCATATTGCCGGCCGCAGTCGAGAGGTGCTGAGAAATGCGGGTTAAGCGGCGGACGAATGTGGGCGTTTTTTCGCCCGGGAGTACTTAAGTGCCGGAGTACATCTGCCGGCTCGGCGCCCCTGACGGCTCGGTCGTTGAGCAGCACCGGGTGGCGGCATCGGTCGA
>JBGMRN010000112.1:2560-8677 GCA_048061535.1 Thermoanaerobaculales bacterium
GGGGACGTTTTCCCGCGGCTCTACGCCAACTCGGTGAGGGCGGGAGAGCGGTCGGGCGACCTCGAAGGTGTGCTTGCGCGCTTCATCGAATATCAGCGACTCGTGGAGTCGGTGCGCAAGAAGATCATCGGCGCCCTCACCTATCCGGCGGTGCTGGTGGCTCTCGCCGTGGGCCTGGTTGTGATTCTGATGACCTTCGTGATTCCGAGCTTCTCGCAGTTTTACGTTCAGTTCGATGCTGAGCTTCCTCTGCCCACGCAGATAGTGCTGTGGGCGGCGAGCTTCATCAGCGACAACGTTGTGTTCATCGTGGGCGGGCTTGCCGGGGCCTGGTATCTTTTTCGGGTCTGGCGATCGAGCCCGAAGGGGCGCTATTTGACCGATCGCTGGAAGCTGCGATTGCCGATGCTGGGGAGACTCACGCACCTCTTCGCCATGTCCCAGTTCAGCCGGTCGTTGGCGGTCTTGCTTGGGGGCGGGACGCCGATGGTTCCTGCGTTGGAGACTGCCGCGACCTCGGTCGGCAACACGTACCTCTCGGAGATACTCCTCGGCTGTGTGCAGGAGGTCCAGGAGGGCCGGGCGCTTTCCGACGCCCTCGCCGACACCGGCAAGATCCCGGAGATGGCGTTGGCGATGGTCAAGGTGGGGGAGTCTACGGGCGCCCTTCCGGAGATGCTGGAGCACACCTCGAATTTTTTTGACGAAGCGATCGAGTTCACGCTGTCACGAATCGTGACCCTCTTCGAGCCGATGATCCTGGTGGTCATGGGCCTGATCGTTGCGGGGTTGCTGCTGGCGGTCTATTATCCGCTGCTCACGCTGGTCACCAAGATTGGATGAGGCGCCATGGCCACGGACGAAAACCTGGAACGTCAACTGGTAATCCTGGACGAGGAGGTCGCGCCTCGCGATGAGGAGCTCGAGGCGCGGGCCTTGGCCGAACGTCTCGGCCTTCCCTTCAATCCTCTGGACGAGTTCCAGGTCGATGCCGAGCTCTTCCAAACGATTCCGGTCGAGGTGATGCTGCGCTACCAGTTCCTGCCTCTGCGGTCGGAAGGCGAGACACTTCAGGTGGTGATGGCGAACCCGTCCAACGTGGTCAGCCTCAATGAGGTGGAGCTGGCGCTTGCACGACCGCTGGATGTCCGGGTCGGACCGGCCAACCGAATTGCCGACATCCTCGAAAAGTCCGAGTCGACCCAGCGGGTCCTCGACGACGCCACCGAAGGTTTTAGCCTGCAGCTGGTGCAGGAGGCGGAGGACGGCGAAGAGGTCCTTTCGATCGACAGCATCACTGCCGATTCCTCGCCGATCATCCGTCTGGTCGACTCGGTGCTCTTCAACGCCATCCAACGCCGGGCGTCGGACATCCACGTCGAGACTCAGGATCGCGAGGTTGTGGTCAAGTACCGCATCGACGGCGTCCTCTACCAGGCGATGAAGTCCATCGACAAGCGCCACCACTCCACCATCATCAGCCGCATCAAGGTGATGTCGGAGCTCGATATCGCCGAGAAGAGGGTTCCTCAGGATGGCCGCTTCAAGGTCCGTTTCTCCGGGCGCACCATCGATTTCCGGGTCTCGATCATGCCCACGGTGCACGGCGAGGACGCGGTCATCCGGATCCTCGACAAGGAGTCCACCAGCGCCGAGTTCCATACCCTCAACCTGGAGGTGCTCGGCCTCGAGGAGGACACCAAGCGGCAGCTGCGCAAGTTCATAAACGAACCGTACGGCATGGTGCTTGTGACCGGCCCGACGGGCTCCGGCAAGACCACGACCCTGTACGCGTGTCTGTCCGAGATCCGCTCGACCGAGGACAAGATCGTGACCATCGAGGACCCGGTCGAGTACCAGCTCAAGGGGATCACCCAGATTCCGGTGAACGAGAAGAAGGGCCTCACCTTCGCTCGTGGGCTGCGCTCCATCCTGCGCCATGACCCCGACAAGGTGATGGTGGGGGAGATCCGCGACGAGGAGACCGCCCAGATCGCGGTGCAGTCAGCCCTCACCGGTCACCTCGTGTTCACGACGGTCCACGCCAACAACGTCGTCGATGTCATCGGGCGTTTTCTGAACATGAAGGTGGATCTCTACAACTTCGTGTCGGCGCTCAACTGCGTGCTCGCCCAGCGCCTGGTGCGGCGCATCTGCGCCCACTGCAAGCGGCGCGCGACTGTCACCGACACTCTGCTCGAAGACTCCGGGCTCGATGCCGACCGCTATCGCGATTTCAGCTTCTACGAAGGGGTGGGATGCATCGAGTGCAACGGCACCGGCTACCGGGGGCGGTTGGCCATCGCCGAGCTGCTCAATCTCTCGGACAACATCCGCCAGCTCATCCTCGACCGGCGCTCCGCCGCCGAGATCAAGCGTGCCGCCAAGGCGGAGGGGATGCGTTTCCTCCGCGAGTCGGCGCTGCAGAAGGTGTTCGCCGGCGAAACATCGCTCCACGACATCAACAAGGTGACCTTCGTCGCATGAACTGGCAGCAGCTCTTGACGAGCCCGCCGCCGACCTGCGCCTGGCTTCTCGAGTCGGGTCAGGCCGCGGTTGTGCACCGGGACTCGAAGGGTGGGCTCCACTGTGCCGCTGAGGCGGTTCCTGATGATGTCTTCGAGGTTGGCCCGGTGGGTCTGCAGTCGGTGAACGAGGAGCGTCTCGGTCCGGTGTTGGCGGCGCTGAAGGGTGCGGCGGAGGGCGCGCGAAACGGCGCCGTGATCGTTCCCACGGCCTGGTTGCGCAGCCACCTCATCGAAACCGACAAGGCGCCGAAAAAACAGTCCGAGCTGACCGAGGTTGTCCGTTGGCGGCTGAAGAAGCTGTTGCCGATTCCACCCAGCGAGCTCCGGTTGTCTGTGGTGCGCGTTCCGGAAGCGGGAGGGCAGCAGAAGCTGCTGTGTCTCGCCGGGGTGGAACGGGCGGTTGCCGGCATCGAGGCGAGCTTCAGAGCGGTTGGCGTGGAGCCCGGTCTGGTGACGACCCGGCTTTTTGCGGTCACCCCGCGGGCGGACACGGTTAAGGGGGCGATCCTGGTGGTGCAACACGAAGCGGCGTTGTTCTCGCTGATGTTGCTCGTCGACGGCGCGCCCCGTCTGCTGCGAACCAAGTTGTTGCCATTGGTCGAAAAGGACGAGGATACAGGGCTGCGGGAGGTCCGGCTCGCGCTGGGGTTCATCCGCGATGATCTGGGTGTGGACGGTGAGATCGAGGTCGCGCTCACGGTCGAGAAGCCCGAATCGGAGACCGCGCTGCGCCGCTGGCTGGCCGAGCAGGATGGCCTCGTCCCATCTGCGGTACCGTCGGTTCCTCCATGCGCACCTTCGACGGTCGCCGACCGCCTCGGCGCCGCGCGGCTGGCGCCGGCGGTGTCGGTGGTGACTGAGGGCATCTGGTGATCATTCCGAATCTTGCCTCGCGTCCGTTTCTCAACACCCGGCAGGTTTGGGTGGTGACCGCTGCCGCCGGTCTTGTTGCCCTGGTCCTCATCGGCTTCAACCTGCGCTTCTATCTGGTCAGCAACCGTACGCTGGGCTCCCAACTCGAGCGCCGGGACGAGCTCCGGGCTCGCCACGCCGAACTCGAAGAGGAGGTTCGCTCAGACGTAGAAGCCCTGGCCAAGGTGCCGTGGCGGTCGCTGCGAAGTCGGGTGGAGGCCACCAACCTGATTCTCAGTGAGCATGCCTTTTCGTGGGTCCGGATGCTCGATGACCTCGGGAGGGTTCTGCCCTGGGACGTGCGGGTGACCGAGATCTCGCCCAAGGTCGAACCGGAGGAAGCGACCCTTTCCATCGAGGTGCTGGCGCAGACGCGCCCATCGCTGATGGAGTTCCTCGACAATCTGGTGGAAGATCCGAGCTTTTCCGATCCCACCCCGGCCAGGGAAACCACGCCCGAGGAATCGGCTGCGCTCGGGTACCTGATGACCCTGAGGGTCACCTACCGCCCGGGCGGGGAGACGCCATGACCGTGGATGTGCGCCCGTGGCAACGTTTGTTGGCGGCGTGGCTGCCGGCAGTGGTCGTGTGTGTCGCTGCGGCCGGGTTTTATATCTGGCAGACCTCGGAGACCGGAGGGAACCGCGTTCGTGTCCGGGAGGGGGTCGTCACGCTCGAGGCGAAACTCGATCGCCTGGAGAGCCTGCGCGAGATGACTGCGCGTGATCGAGAGAGCGTGGCTGAGGTGGATCAGCAGCTCACCGTTCTTTATGACGAGATCTTTGCGGGTCTGGAGGAGCGCCTTACCAGGATCCTGAGGGCAGTCGGATCGGCGACCCGAAATGCGGGACTGCTGCCGGGATCATACTCGTACACTGCGAAAAAGGACCGCAAGACCGGCTATATCCGTTTTGGTGTCCAGTTCTCGGTGGCAGGAGAGTACGGGCAGTTGCGGCAGATGTTGGCCGAGCTGCAGTCGAGCCCCGAGCTGCTGGTCGTTGAAGGTCTTAGTCTCGTCGGTGACCAGGACGCCGTGAGCCACGATCTGCGGATCTCGGTGAGCATCGCGACGTTCCTCAGTGAGGCGGATGAGGAGCAGCTCCGGCGCCTCACCGGCGGTCTGGGCAGGAGCTCTGGAGAAGACGTTGGCTAACTCCGAACGTACCCGTCTCCTGGTGCTGCTCGGCGTTCTTGCGGTGGTTGCGGTGGTGGCCGGCATCCGTTATTTGGGGGATGTATCTTCTGTCGGGGGGGGCAGCCGGGCCGGCGAGCTCGACTATACTGCGCGCGACCTGCCGCGGTTGGAGCTGGGTGAGCTCGATCGCGAGGCCGATCAGGTGGCCGAGGCCGCCCGCAACCCGTTTTTGTTCGGACCGCCGCCCACGCCAACGCCGAACCTGACCCCGCGACCCACCCGGCCGGTCCTCCCGACGAGGCCGCCGCGGCCGACCCGGACCCCCAGGGTCGCCCTCGGGGCCGACGGGCAGCCGAAACCGCCGCCGCCGCCGTTCGGCCGCGAGTACATCGGCTCTTTCGGGCCGGAGCGTCTCAAGGTGGTGGTCTTTCGCACGCGGGGCGCGGACCCGGACCTGAACGAGATCGAGGTCGCCGTCGTCGGTGACGTACTCGAAGAGATTTTTATCGTACGTGAAATCGGACTGGAATCGGTGTTGATCGGCTTTGTCGGTTATGCCCCTTCGGAGGATATCAGTGTACCGTTGGCTGAAAAGTAGATCCCGAGGCCTCGCCCTCACCGCCGGTTTGTTGGCGGTCCTGACCGCGGTAGGCTGCTCCACCGCCAAGGAAACCGCTGACGACGGCAGCAAGGCATTCGAACGCCAGAACTGGGATGCCGCCGTCTACCACTACCTGCAAGCGCTGGCCGAGGATCCCGGCAACGTCGAGTACAAGATGCAGCTCACCTTTGCCCGTCAGAAGGCGGCCCAAAAGCACTTCCGGAACGGCGTCGCCCTGCGTAAGCTGGGCCGGCTGCTGGCGGCGCGCAACGAGCTGCAGATGGCCGTGCAGCTCGACCCGACCAACCAGTTCGCGGAACAGGTACTCGAGAAGGTCGAGGAGGAGATGACAATCCTCTCCACCCCCGACGGCGCCCGTCAGCTCGAGGAGATGAAACGGGAGGCTCGGGAGGCCAAGGTCAAGCCGCCGATTCTCAACCCCAGGTCACAGGAGCCCATCACCCTGACCTTCCCCAAAGCCAAGCCGGTCAAGGAGATCTACAGGGCGATCGGCAAGGCGTACGGTTTCAACGTTCTCTTCGACTCCAAGCTCAAGGACGACCGGCTGTCGGTCGAGCTGCGCGACCTCACCGCCGAGCGCTCGCTGGAGATGATGATGCAGGCGGCCGGTCACTTTTACAAGGTTCAGGACGAGCACACGATCATCGTCGCCGACGATACCCCGCAGAACAGGCGGGAGTACGAGGATCTGGTGATCAAGACCTTCTTTCTCTCCAACGCCGAGGTCAAGGACATCGACAAGCTGCTGCGTTCGCTCATCGAGGCGCGGCGGCTGTCCACCAACGAGCAGCTCAACTCGATCACCCTGCGCGACACGGCGGACAAGGTGGCGATCGCCGAGAAGCTCATTCGTGCCAACGACAAGGCCAAGGCGGAGGTCCTGATCGACGTCGAGATCCTGATCATGGCCTCGACCAAGA
>JBGMRN010000112.1:8777-10127 GCA_048061535.1 Thermoanaerobaculales bacterium
GGAGAGAAGGCCAGCCTCCTCATCGGCGACCAGGTGCCGATCCCGGTCACCGCCTTCAACACCTCGAACACCATCGGCGGTTCCGTGGTGCCGATCACGTCCTTCCAGTACAAGGACATCGGCATCAAGATCGAGGTCGAGCCGCGGGTCCACCACAACCGCGAGATCACCCTCGACCTCAAGGTGGAGATCTCCAACCTCGGCGAGTCGATACCGGTGGGACCCGGACAGGAGGCGATCTCCATCGGCACCCGCACCATCACCTCGGTGATTCGGCTCAAAAGCGGCGAGACGAGCCTGCTGGCCGGCCTGATTCGGCGTGACAGGACCACGGGCGTGACCAAGACGCCGCTGCTCGGAGACATCCCGCTGATCGGCCGGCTCTTCAGGACCGAGAGCATCACCAAGAAGGACACCGATCTGGTGCTCACACTCACCCCCCAGATCATCCGTTTTCCCGACATCAGAGAGGAGGACCTGGCGCCGATTTGGGTGGGTACCGAGAGCCGCATCTCCTTCTCCGGCACCCGACCGCGGGTACAATCGGGACGGGCGGAAAGAGGGCCCTTTGACGAGCGCAGGAACCCTGCGCGCGACACACGGACCCAGAGCGGCAGTCAGGGTCGCCGGGAGACGCCCTATGGGGCACGGACCGGCGGCCGACCCCCCGCGCCCCGCCGGGTCGACCAACCCGGAGGCAGCCAGGGTGTCGATTTGGTGCCCTCGGGCGGCGGTAAGAGCCTTGGAACCGAGGCGACGCCGGAAGATATCGGGTGGGGCGACGTCCCCGAGTTCGATCCGGTGGCAGGGGAGGCCGATCCTTCGCTGCCGCCGTTGCTGGTTGGCCTCGAGCCTTCGGTGATTTCGCTGCGACCGGGCGAAGAGACCCTGCTCCAGATCGTCGTCCGGGGAGGGGTTGGCTCCTACCGGCTGCCGCTGGGACTCTCGTTCGACCCCACAAAGGTTGCAGTCAGCGGCGTCGAGGCGGCGCCCGGGGTCGAGTTCTTGCGCCAGGACCTGGACAGCGGCTGGATCGACCTCGACCTGGTGGTCACGAACGGGATCGAGAGCGGCCAGGCGGTGGCCAATCTGCGGGTCCACGCCCTTGAGCCGGGCCCGGCGCCGCTGGTCTTCACCTCCGCAGGTGCGGTGACCGCCGACGGTTCGCGGCTGCCCGTGGCCGCCGCCGACGGCGCGCTCTTCGTCAACCCCCATGGTCTGGTGAGGGAGGAACCCTGAAGTGATCTTCAAGCCGCATATCCTCACAGCATCTCGCCAGCCTCGCAACGTGACGGGGTGAGATATGCGGGTCATACCTATCCCCTTCGCTCAGGTTTGGGTGGTTTTCGG
>JBGMRN010000113.1:0-10097 GCA_048061535.1 Thermoanaerobaculales bacterium
TCGGGCTCTCCGACCGCGGCAACGATCGCGTACGGCTCGTGGACCGACTCAACGAATTCCTCCTCGAGAAAGCCCATGGCGACGAGGTCGTTGTGCTGTTCATCGACGAGGCACAGGACATGTCCGGCGAGCTACTCGAGCAGGTCCGCCTGCTCTCGAACCTCGAAACCGATGTCCAGAAACTCCTCCAGATCGTCCTCATCGGCCAGCCCGAGCTGCGCGCTCGCCTCGATCGCAAGGAGATGCGCCAACTTCGCCAGCGCATCACCGTCCGCTATCATCTGGGGCCGATCAGCCGCCAGGAGACCGAGGCCTACATCCTCCACCGTCTGTTGATCGCGGGCTCGAACGGGCGGCCGACGTTCTCAGGCCCCGCGTTTTGGGGAATCCATCGCTACTCCCGAGGCGTGCCGCGCCTGATCAATGCGGTCTGCGACAAGACCCTCCTTTGCGGGTTCGTCGAAGGCCGGGAGCAGCTCAGGTGGCGCCAGGTGCGCCGAGCCATCCGCGATCTCGAAGGCCAGGGCCGATGAGCCTCATCAACGATGCTCTGCGCAAGGCGCGAAAGGCCGCCAGCGAACGCGACGCGGAAAGGCCGGCGATTCCGTTCCAGGGTACGCGAGTCCGTCCTCCGGCGAGATCCCCAGACGGCGTCGGCGCCACCCTGATGATCCTGATCGCCCTCGCCGCCGCGACCCTGGGGGCGGGGGCCGCATGGTGGCTGTTCGGCCGCGGCGACACATCTCCGGTTGCCCGGGACGTGATCGTCGCAGATGCTGCGATGCCGGCCGAGAACCCGGCGGCCAAAAACGAGGAGCAACCCAGGCCCGGCGCCTCGACGCCATCAGCATTCTCCGGCGCTCCCGACGGTTCTCCCGAAAATCCCGCATTTCCCCTCCCCCATCGGTCGGCTGCCGAAACAACCGAAGCGGCGTCCGGCGCCGGCGCCGCCCGGATGCCGCGGCCCGCGACCGGAACGGCCGGGCCCGATGCGGACCAGTCCGGCAGCGCCGTCGAGGCCCCCCGCAAATCCCATGGCGAACGGATCTTCGTCATCGATGCCGACCTCGGTTACGCCACTCTGAGCCTGGGTTACATCGTCTTCAGACCCAACAATCCCTTCGCCGAGATCAACGACATCGATGTCCACGTCGGATCGGAAGTGGCCGGGTTCGTCGTCGAAGCCATCGAAGTCGACCGCGTCCTGCTCCGCGACGACCGAGGCCCGCTGATCCTGCGCGTACCCTGACCAGCCCGGAAAGTCCGGGTCAACCCGCATATCTCACCATCTTTCTGCTGCGGCGTACAATTCACAGCACGCGTCTGCGCTTTCTCGATTTGCACGCTCTCCCCGCCGACAGCAGCGCAGAGTGGCCGAAGGCTCGCCTGAGGGCGAGCCCATCGGCCACGCGCTGATGGCGGTGAGACACAAGCGCTGAAGGCGCGCCGTAACGTACCGCAAGTACGACTTCGCTCCCAAATCCTGCGAGAGCGCAGACCCGCACTGCGTCTTGCACCCCTCGCGACGAAATCTGGTGAGAAAAGCGGGTTAGACTGCCTTCCATGTGTGGGATCGTGGGAATCGTGGGCTGCCCGCCGCCGGATGAGGACCTCATTCGGCGGATGACCGCGCGGCTTCACCACCGAGGGCCGGACGACAGCGGCGTGTGGTGTTCGTCCGAGGCCCACCTCGGTCACACCCGGCTGTCGATCCTCGACCTCTCCCCGGCCGGCCACCAGCCGATGGTCTTCGGCGATCAGGTCCTCACCTACAACGGCGAGATCTACAACTTCCGTCAGCTTCGCAACGAGCTGGACGGCCCGTTCGCTTCCGACGGCGACACTGAGGTACTGCTGCACCTCTACGCGAGGAATGGAGACGCCTGCGTCCACCGGCTCCGTGGGATGTTCGGATTTGCGATCTGGGACCAACGGCGGAGACGGCTGTTCGCGGCCCGCGACCGGTTGGGAATCAAACCGCTCTTCTACCGCGAGCTGGACGGCGGGTTGGCATTCGCATCGGAGATCAAGGCCCTGCTCGAGCTGGGCCAACCGCCCGCCGACCTGGCCGCCCTGCGCGATTTCCTCACCTACCGTTACATACCTCCGCCCCGCACGGCGTGGGCGGGCATCCGCAGACTGCCCCCCGCTCACACTCTCACCTGGGAGGACGGCTACCTCCAGATCGATCGCTACTGGCAGCCACCGGATACGGTCGAGATCACCGATCCGGAGGAGGCAGACGAGGCCCTGCTGGAGGTGCTCGGCGAGGCCATCCCGGAGCACACGCTGGCGGACGTCCCGGTCGGGGTCTTTCTCTCAGGCGGCATCGACTCCGCCACCGTGGCCGCCTTTCTCGACCGGCCGAGGACCTTCACCCTCGGTCAGGATGTCCGCCACCGCGACGAAACCGCGGCCGCGCGCCGGGTGGCCGAACACCTCGGCACGGTCCACCACGAGGACATCGCCGAGTCGGTTGACCTCGAAACGGCTCTGGAGTCCATGCCCAACCTCTACGACGAGCCGTTCGGCGACTCGAGCGCATGGTCGGTGTGGATGGTGTCGCGCATGGCCCGCCGCCACGTCACGGTCGCGCTCAGCGGTGAAGGCGGGGACGAGCTCTTCTGCGGTTACCAGTGGTACAGCCGCTGGCCGCTGATGCGATCGACGGCTGCCAACCGCTTCCTCGCGAGAGTCCTGCCGCCTTTCGCGAACGCCGCGCGGTCGGCGCAGCGCTACGCCGCCACCGGGCTCGACCGCTATGCCAGCTTCCTCGGTCTGTTCACGCCGAAACAAAAGGCCGCGCTGCTCGGACCGCGCCTCCAGGGTGCGGGGAACGACGACCTCTGGTTCTACCGCGCACACTGGCGGGAGGACCTCGAACCCCTCAAACGTCTGCAGTGGGCCGATCTCCACGGCTATCTTCCCGGCGACATTCTCGCCAAGGTGGACCGCGCGAGCATGCACCACTCGCTCGAGGTGCGGCCGCCGTTGCTCGACCACCGACTGGTCGAGCTCGCGTTTAAGATCGACGGCCCGTTACTGCGCGACGTACGTGGCAACAAGGGCAAGCTGCCGATCCGCCGGATCATCGAACCGCGGCTCCCTCCAGGCCATCTCGACCGCCCCAAACGCGGGTTCAACCTTCCCATCAGGCGTTGGGTGAAGCGCCACCCCGGGCTGTTGGACGGCGCCCTGGATCGGCTCGCCGAGGCAGGCCTCATCCTCAGGCCGCGCCACGCCCGCTTCAAGAACGAACAGACCTGGGCGCTGTTGGTCCTCGACCGCTGGGTGACGCATTTCGGGGCCGTCTGATCCGCGTGCAACCCGGAACAATTGCATCCTGCGGCGATAACAACCTGTATCCGGACGCCCAGGTCACCGGCGGAATCCTCGCCAAAACGCGCACAATTTGCGCCGGCCTACCGCCTCCACACCGGAATGGCGGGACGTGGGGGCCCGGTACGAATCCACCTGGCAATCCGTATACCAGGTAGGGAGGTGATTAAAATGCGCGCGCCAAATGCCTGGTCGGTGATTTTCCTCAGTACGCTCCTGGCGGCCGTAGTCGCCCAAGCCGACTTCAACGACGGGGTCACCGCTTTTAACCGGCAAGACTATGTCGCGGCCGAGGCCCACTTTGCCGAGGCGGTCAGCAGCAACCACGGGCATGCCGGTTCCTACTTCATGCTCGGCCGGTCCCAGTCCAAGCTCGGCAAGACAGCCGAGGCGGTCGCCAACCTATCGAAGGCCGTCAATCTGGAACCTGAAAACGCCGAGTACACCATTGCTCTGGCACGCGCCCTCAAGTCCGACGGAAAGTCGAAAGGGGCGTTCGATCTGATGTGGGAAATGGACGCCGACGCCGTCGACTCCCGGCTTCGAATCTCCCGCGCCCTGGTTCTCGCCGGCGCAGCGATCAATCTCGGCCGAGAGGAGGATGCGGCGGCGGTCCTCGAAAAATGCCTTTCCGAAAACCCGGATGACGCGTCCCTCCATAGTGCCGCCGGCGTCATCTTCAAACGCCTCGGGCGGGTTTCGGATGCATTCGACGCCTACGCCAACGCCTGCAAGCTCTCAGCCGGAGACCCGGATTCATGCCGGACGGCCATCGGATTTGCGCTGGGGTCCGAGGTTTCGGGCCTGCCCGAGGCGGAACGCAAGGAGATACTCAGCAAGGCCGCAGATATCGGAAGTGAACTCGCGGAGACGACCCAGACTCCCTCCGACCGCGTGTTGGCCGGAGAGGCTTCGATGTTCGCCGAACGCTACGAGACGGCAACCGCGTGGTTCGAGCAAGCCGGAGATCTTGCGCGTCAAGACCCCACGGCGATGTACTACTGGGGTCGCAGCCTCGCGTCTGCGGGCGCGAATATTCGGGCTTCCTCGAAACTCGAAGAAGCCCTTCGACACGAGCCAGAAGGGTCACTCACAGTCCGAATCCACACGTTGCTGGCACGTCTTGCGGAGTGTCGGATCGACCTGGCGACCGCCGGCCGCCACCGTCGGATGGCAGGCAACGAGAACCGGGCCGACGAGCTGTCACAAGTGGCCACGGGTTACGACCGGGCGCTCGCCGAGCGAGGCGGGTTGGTCGAAACGATCGCCGGCCTCCAGCGCACCGTGCCGCAGCTTGAATATCTTGGCGACGACGCAGGCGTTGAAGCGATCACAACTAAGATCTCAGGGCTCCAGCACGAGCTGGAATCCATCGACATCGAGCTCGATGCGGTCAGAAGCGCGCTCGAGCAGAGCTGCCCGTGATCAACGAATCTTCTTCGGGAAACGCACCCGATAACCGGTAACGGCGGATTCCAGGGAAACGGCTCGGGATGCTCCGGTGGTCCCTTCCTCCGCCTGGAACCGGAGCGCCACGCCCCCATCCAACATCCCACCGTACCGGGCGACCACGCCGTCGAGCTGGCCGGCGCCCTGCACGAGGAAGAGTCGGCCCCCGGAAAGGTCCGCGACGCGCCGGAGCTCCTTGCGAACACGCTGGTTGAAATCAGCTTCCCACAAAGCGATCACGAGTACCGGGACGCCGGCTTCCGCGGACACCTGGATGGCCTCCTTCCATGCCGTCCTGGAGACGTCGGCACGCCCATCCGTGACCACCAAGAGGAAGGTACGACCGCGTCGGCCCTCGAAGCGGACCAGGGAGGATGCGATCAGGCTCGCGAGGCCGGCATCTGAAACGCCCGGGGGCGCCTCACTGAAACTCGACGATCCGATCTGCCACTCAGTCCCCTCGGCTGCCGGTGCGATGAACAGGCGCCCCCTTCCGCCGCCGGCGCGCCCTGCGAGCGGCGCCAACCGGCCGCGAACGTCGCCCCAGCCCTCGGCCACCCCCGGCGAAAGATCCACGACGATGCCAAGAAGCAAGGGTGCAGTCTCCGCGTCCCCGACCGCCTCAATCTGCACCGGTGTCCCGCCCACCCGTAAGCGAAGATCTTCGGTACGAAGGCCCCGAACGGGACCGCCGTTGTTCGTCACGATCACCGTGAGGTCCCGGGTGCTCGGATCTGCGGCTTCCCATGCCTCGAAGGCTGCAACGAGCTCGGCCGGCGCTTCCTCCACGGGCTCAGCAACCGCCGGCTGATGACCCCTCGTTCGCTCGGAGGCGCCTGCGGCCGCCGGCTCCTTCACCCGCAACGGCGCCACCAGCGACACGGGCGTCGCAATCGCCGTTGGCGTCGGCGTCGGCATTGGCGTTAGCGTCGGCGAGTCGGTCGGCTCGGGTGTCTGGGTGAGTTGGACAACCTCGGTCTCGACCACCGCCGTCGGGACGGCGCCGGATCCCTCATCCTTCACGGTCGATGCCGGCGGCGGCGCCTCCGGCGAAGGTTCCGGAGTGCGCACCGGGTCCGGAACGATCTCGGTCCGAACCTCGACCTCCGCATCCGCCTCTTCCTCGAAAGCCATCGGCGCCAACGAAATCTTGCCGGTTGACGACGGTTGAGACCGGGTCGGGGGCGGGGTGATCGCGACGGCGGCAGCAATGGCTTTCGGGTCGATTGTGGGTTCCGGCTCGGGGGTCGGGCTGGCGGGAACAACCACTTCGGCCCGTCCCTGCGGCCCGAAGCGCGGAATCTGCACGCGCCCCACCCAAATCCCGCTCTCCTGACCGTTCGGACTCTCGATGTCCACCCGCAGGTCATACTCGCCGGGCGGCCACACGACTTCGATTCGAGCGCTCCCGTCGCTCTCCACCCTCACCGCCCAGAGCTGGCCCTCGTCGGGCTCATCCGCCGCACCGAGGTCAGTCCTGATCATCGCGCTGTGACCGATACGAGCCCGGTCCACGGGGGCGATCTGGACGAGCAGTGCGACTCGCGTGTCCTCGCCTTCCGCACCGAGAGGTTCGATCTCAACCCTCACCGCCACCGGGGTCTGGGCGGCGACCAACGAAACGCCCACCAATATTCCGACGACCAGACTCGCAGCCAGATGTTTCACGGTGATTCTCCCGGGTCATTTTCGCACGATCCGCTGCTACCATCGCCACGATGCGCATCCTCTTCCTGTCGGACCGCCTGAGCGAACGTGGTGGCGCCGACCAGCACCTGCTCCAGGTGATGCGATGGGCGGCCGAGGCCGGCCACTCGGTCACCCTCGCCTGCGGACGGATCGATGAAAGAGTCGGGCTGGACTCTGGCATCGAGGTGGTTCGGGTGCGCGGGCTCGCAACGGCCGTCGCATCCGCGGCCCGCCTCGGAAGGCTTTCTCCCCTGCTCGGCGCCTGTGACGTGGTGCACGTGCAGAACGTCATGAACCCAGTCGCGCTCGAGATGGCCGCATCCACCGGCCGGTCTGTGGTCACCGTTCAAGACCACCGCGTCTTCTGTCCGGCAGCCGGCAAGACTCTGCCCGACGGATCTCGATGCACCGAGGGGCCGGCAAATGACATCTGCTCGCTATGCCTTCCGGAGGGTTCATATAGACGACGCACCCTCGACCTGACCCGTGCCCGGTTGGAAGCCCTTCACGGGTCCCGTCTCGTCGTTCTTTCACAATGGATGGCCGACGAGCTCGCTGTCGTCGGGCACCCTGGCGCCGAGATCATCCCGCCATGGGTTGAAATCGGGGCCGAAGGCGCCCCGGCCGGTTCACATCTCCTGCTTGGCGGGCGATTGGTTCACCACAAAGGAGTCATCGACGCCTTGAAAGCCTGGCGGGAAGCCGGCGTCTCCCTCGAGTTGCGGGTGGCGGGCGAAGGACCGCTCGAGTCTCAACTCGAGGATGTAAAGCACCTTGGCTGGCTTTCTCAATCGGTCCTTCGGCGAGAGCTGCGCGCGGCGCGGGCGTTGCTCTTTCCCGCCTTCTGGCAGGAGCCCTTCGGCATCCTGGGTGTCCAGGCGTTGGCCGAAGGAACGCCGGTAATCGTCGCCGAGTCCGGTGGCGCCGGCGAGTGGTCGGATGTCGGCTGCGTTCGGGCGCCGGCCGGCGACATCGGCGCGATGGCCGAGGCCATCGTCCGGATCGCGGGCGATCCGGACGACGCCCGCCGCATCGGCGAGGCGGGACGTCGTATGGTGGCCGGACGATTCGGCAAGCGCCCGATCGAACGCCGACTGAGGACGCTCTACTCTTCGATAGCGTAGAATCGTTCTGAATAAGAGAAGTGTCCGAATGAGGTTGAGCATGAAGCGATTGTTGATCGGAACCCTAGCCGGCCTGTTGCTGGTCGCCCCGGGCGGCGCGGCCGAGGAACCGCCGGAAAAACCGTCGAAGCTCGTCCTCGTGCTCTCAGGAGGCGGTGCTCGCGGCGTCGCCCACATCGGCGTCCTCAGAGTCCTCGAGGAGCTCCACATCGCCCCCGACCTGATCGTCGGCACCAGCATGGGGTCCATCATCGGCGGGCTCTACGCCGCGGGGTGGAGGCCCGACGAGATCGAGGAGTTGATCGACGCCATCGACTGGGGAAGCGTCTTCACGGATCGCGTCGATCGCAGGAACCTGAGCTTCCGGCGCAAGCAGGACGACCGGCCGGTGATGATCCAGGGTCGCTTGCACTTCGACGGACTCAAGCCCGTTCTTCCCTCCGGGGTCATCCAGGGGCAGCGTCTGGAGCTCATTCTTCGAACCGCCGAGGCGCTGTCCGCCGGCAGCTCCGATTTCGACCGCCTGCCGATTCCCTTCCGCGCCGTGGCGGCCGATATCGCCACCGGTGAGGCCGTGGTCCTCGACTCGGGCAGCCTTGCCACCGCCATGCGCGCGAGCATGTCGGTTCCGGGCGCGCTGCCTCCGGTCCGCCACGGTGAGCTTGACCTGGTCGACGGCGGCATCGCCGCCAACCTGCCGATCGGCATCGCCAAGGACCTTGGCGCCACCAAGGTCATCGCCGTCGACATCTCCAGTCCCCTGCTCAAGGAAGGCGAGCGCATCGGCTCGTTCATGTCGGTCTACACTCACCTCAACAGTCTTCTCACCGTCAGCAACCGTGAGCGGGACGTGAGACTCCTCGCTCCCGATGACCTCCTGATCGTGCCCGAGCTCGGCGACATCTCCTTCATCAGCTTTGACAGACTGCAGGAAGCCGCGGCAATCGGCGAGGATGCCGCCCGCCTCAAGATCGACGAGCTGCGGAGCTTTACAGCAACCGAGAAGAAATGGGCCACGTTTGCGGCGCGGCCGCGAGCAAACCCGACGGCGCCGATCGAGATCGATCGGTTGCGGCTGGTCAACACCAGCCGCGTCGACGACCGCATCGTGCACAGCGAGCTCGTCACCGATCCGCCCGAGACCCTCGACCGGAAGGTCCTGGGGTGGGACCTGCTCGAGCTATACAACACGAGGTATTTCGGCAACATCTCTTTCCACATCGACGAAGAGGACGGCGGGGAACGCGAGCTGGTCGTGGAGACGCCGCCACCGCCGTACGGGAGGGGATCGCTGCAGCTCGGACTCGCCTTCTTCGACGATTTCGAGGGCGGCAACGGCTACTCGATCAGGGCGCGACACCAGCTCTTGCCGGCAAATCGGCGCGGCGGTGAATGGGATACCCTTTTCCAACTCGGTACCGTCAGCGGCGTGGTCACAGAGTTCTACCAGCCCGTCGACTGGGGCATGAACTGGTTCGTGGCGCCCTCCCTGGAGTACGAGCGAGGAACGCAGGAGCTCTGGTTCGAAGGGCAGGCGTTCGCCGAGTACAGCTTCTCGAGGTACGACGCACGGCTCGCGGCAGGACGGGTGCTCGGCAGGTGGGGCGAGCTCCGGCTCGCCGCCTTTTCCGCCGAAAACCGAGGCTCGCCACGCATTGGCGATCCCCTCTTCCCGAGAGTCAGCGAGCGCCGCGGCGGCGGAGAGCTGACCTTTCGCATCGATACCGAGGACTCGGTGGTCTTCCCTCGATCCGGAGCCCAAGTTGACGCCTTTTACACCGTGTCCTCGGCCGCCCTGGGCGCGGAGAGCAAGTTCAGGCGGGTGTGGTTCTCCGGCTCCTACGCGTGGAGCTTGGGTGAGTTCACCCTGGTACCCTCGCTCGAGTACGGTGAAAATCTCGAACCCGCTGAGAGTTTTTTCGACCTGTTCTTCCTCGGCGGGTTCAACCGTCTGTCGGGCCTCGGGTTGAACGAGCTCTTCGGCGAAAAGGTGGCATTGGCGCGGCTCATCGGCTACCGCCGCCTGGCGCATCTCGACCTCGCCGGCATGAAGATCCGATTCTACGCCGGAGGCAGCTTCGAGGCCGGAAACACCTACTTCTACGAAGAGAGCGTCGATCTGTCCAGCATGTTGTTGTCGTGGAGCTTCTTCGTCGGGGCGGACACGTTCATCGGTCCGATTCTCCTGGCTTACGGCTTCTCCGAAGGCGGCCGCAACCGGGTCTACCTCTCAATCGGCCACGAGTTCTAACCCCATTCTCACCAGATTTCGTCGCGAGGGGGCACTTCACCAGCCTGTTCCCATCCGGAAACTCCGGACAGCGCAGTTCTCGATGCGGAAACGAGCGATTTTTCTGCAAGACCAAGGAAAACAAGGATTTCCGCGGACACGTACTCCTGTACGTCGCACAAGGAAATTCGCAGTTTGACGCAGAGATTGCAAAAAAGCGCCGTTTCCGGACGAGAACTAGCTCGCTACTGCGGTCGGCGATGCAC
>JBGMRN010000114.1:0-7924 GCA_048061535.1 Thermoanaerobaculales bacterium
CGCCGGCTTCTACGCGGAAGACAAGAAGCTGGACTACTGGGATGGCGAGTAGGCTGAGCTTCCAGAGCCCGAGAGGGCGTATATCACCAGGTCTCCTCACGATGGGCTCAGCCGGCCGGAGGGGCGGCGCGGCTGGGGCGCTGTCGGGCCGGCGCTCGCCTTGACGACGACCGCGGCGCCGGTCGCGAGAGTCGGCACGGTGAAGCTCAAACTTTCGCCGTCGATCGAGAAGGGGAGTGTCTCGGCCGTCCGGCCGGGCGCGTTCCAGGTCGCACTCACCGGCGCGAAACCGGCGGGCAACGTGACCGTCACTCCGACCTCGCTCAGGGTCGGGCCGCGCATGTTGGCGAGCCCGATGAAGAGGAACTCGCCCTCCTGGTCCTTCCCGGAGCGCACCTCGACCAGGACCCTCGGCTTGAGGCTCGGCGAGAGATCGGTTTCGAGGAGGTCGCTCGAGACCTCGGAGACGCCGTGGGTGGCGATTCCGGCGAGCGCGTTGGCGCTCCGTTCGACGCACCACTCGTCATTGGTGCCCACCTCGCCACTGGTTGCGACCCTGCCGCCGCCGGCGGCGAAGGCGACAAGAGTCGCCGCCTCGTCGTCGCTGAGGCAGGCGGCGGCCGGCACCACCAGCCAGCGGTAGCGCGCCAGATCTCTCGCCGACCAGTACGAGGTGACGATGTCAAAGGGAATCTGGGCGCCGAGCAGCTCTCGTCCGCGGCGGCGGTACTCCTTGAAGTAGATGGTGTTTCCCTCGTCGAACTTGCTGTCGCCCGACTCCTCGCCGTCAATGAAATCGCGGCTGCGGGGGCTGAAGTAGAGGGCCACGTCGGCGAGGCTCCGGCTGTCGTAGGCGGGCGATGCGTTGGCGGCGATCCAGGGGAACACGGTCTGCCGGCTGCCGGTCGTATCGTCGACCATCTCGGGCCCCTTGGCCTCGTAGAAGCAGGCCCCTTCGGCGAGGTGGACGGCGGCCTCGCGCAGGCTGTCATCGACCGAGCCGGCGTAGGTGAGGACCCAGGCCGGCCGGTCGCGGTTGGAGGCGACCGCGAACTTGACCATCAGAGCGTAGTCCTGCCAGTCCTCGAGCGTCGCGTCCTGCATTCCACGATTGTCCTGGTCGACCGGCTCGAGCTCGTGGGCGGTGGCGATCTCGGGGGAAGAGAGGAAGTCGAGCGGGTCCTGCGCGTACTGGGTGACGAAGTTCGAGTCCATGCACCAATTCTCGGTAAAGAAGAGGATCCCGGGGTCGACCTGCTGAGCCGCCGCCGCGACCGCCCGCACGAAGCCGGCGATCGAGTCCATCCGCCACCTGATCCACCGGCGCCAGGCGAGGTTTTCCCAGTTCTTGTCGGGAACGCTCTCGTGGCCGGTCGCGGCCTTGAACGCCGCCGCGCTGTATGGGTCGGTCGATGGCCATAGATCCTCGAACTGACCGAGCGCGTTGAGGAGGTAGGCGACATCCATCCAGAGCCCGTCGGCGCCCGCGGTCGCGATTTTTCGAATCTGGGTGAGGTAGAAATCCCGGTAGGGCGACTCGGGAGAGAGCCATGCGTCGTAATCGTCCTTCTCGAGCCAGAAGACCCCCTGGACGCCGGAGAACTCGACCGGAAGACCGAAGCGGTCGACCTGGAGCCACTCCGGGTGCTCCTGGGCGGGGTCGAGAGAGGTGGTGGCGCACTGCCCACAGATGAGCTCGAGGGAGGTCAGGTACCAGACGACCTTGAGTCCTTTCTGGTGAGCGCGTGGAAAGACTTCGTCCCGCATCATCCTCAGCACCTCGTCGAGCTCCTCGTCGCGGGTCCAGGCGGTGTAGGACCAGCCGGTCGGGGCGTCGACGACCACCACCGAGACCCCGTCGGCGACGAGGCGATCGAGCTTCGCCTCGATGTCGGCCACGCTCATTTCGAGCTCGAAGGCAGCGCCGGCGAGGCGGGCGCTGTGCGCCCACTCGGGCCAGCTCGTGCTCGTGCCCGTCGCGGGCGCGGCGATGCGCCAGAGGCTCGCCGGCGTCTCCTCCTCGCCGATGGGGTGCGACTCGAACGCGATCGTGGCGCCGTCGGGCGACCACGAAGGGGCGCCGTCCTCATGGGTTGCGTCGTTCGTCACCCGTTGCGGCGTGCCGCCCTGCACGGGGACAACGAAGATGTTCGGCGCCGGCAGGCCTCCGAAATCTGACGAATAGACTATGGAGCGCCCGTCGGGAGACCACGAGGCGTCGGTGTCGCTCGAATCGGTGTCGATGACGACCCTGAGGTCGCTGCCGTCGGGCCGGATCGTCCACAGGTCCCAGTCGTCGGCGCCCGGAAGGTGGCGTTGGAAGAGGATGCGGTCGCCGGCTGGCGACCAGTTCGGCTGGCGGTCGTCGAAGCGCGGGTCCGAGGTGAGCTCGACCAGGTCCTCCCCGTCGATGCCGACGCTGGAGATCGTGCCGACGAAGCCATCCTCGGTCGAGGCCGGGAGGTTGGACTCAAAGGCGATGCGCGCACCGTCGGGCGACCACGAGGGCTCGACGTACCAGGGCGTGCCCGCGTGGCTCGTGATCCGGTTGAGGCCGGCCCCCTCGGGCGCGAGCCACCACAGGTCGCCGGCCTCGGCCCGGTCGGAGGCGAAGACGATGTGATCGGTTGCGGCGTTCCAGCAACTTCCGGGGAGGTTGACGTTGTCCTGGTCCTCGACCGGCGTCAGCCGGGTCGTCGCGCCGGTCGCGGGGTCGAGGAGGAAAAGGCCCGCCGGTCCCTGATTGTAGCCTTGCTCGAAGCGGGTGAAGACGATCGTGGCGCCATCGGGCGAGAAGCCGGGGTTCTGGTCGCTCGCCCCGCTCGGCGTCGTCACCAGATGCTCGGCGCCGTCGCTCCGGGTCTCGGCGGGTGCGATCCCCGGCATTGAGACGAGCACCGCCGCGGCGAGCGCGCCGAGACGCTTCGCCCTTTTCGAAACAATACCCGGTACATCTGCCATGAGGCCCCCTCGCCATTCGGTCCCGCTTCAGATTTACTGAAAGCTATCTTACCGCAGGACCAACCAGGTGGAGGAGCGACGGTTCGCCGAGTGACGATCTGCCGTCAGGCCGCTCGACCGGTGCGGGCGCCCTTCGAGCGGCGGCCGCGTGGGCGGCCGGGTCGTGCCGGAGCGTCGGCACTGCGGCTCGGCTTCGGGGCGCCTCGCCCGGCTGTCCGCCGGGCGGAGGTTCCGGCCTTCGCGCGGGCCCGCTTGCGCTCCTCGGACTTGCGGGCGCGGATGGCGGCAATGCGCTCGCCGATGGGGATCTCGAGCCGTCCTTCCGGCTGCGCCTTGTAGTTGAATCCTTCGAGCTGCCGCCGGTCCAGCTTGCGGCCGACCGCCCGCTCGATGGCGGCGACCAGCGGTCGCTCGGCGGGGGAGGCGAAGGTGAGGGCGTCGCCCACCATGCCGGCACGGGCGGTGCGGCCGACCCGGTGGATGTAGTCCTCGGGCTGCGCGGGGGTGTCGAAGTTGATGACGTGCGGCAGAGCCTCGACGTCGATGCCGCGGGCGGCGATATCGGTGGCGACGAGGACCCGGATGCGTCCGTGTTTGAAGGCCGCCAGCGCGGCTTCGCGTTGCGGCTGGCTGCGGTTGCCGTGGATCCGGTCGCAGTTGATGCCGGCCCGGGTCAGCTTCTCGGCCAGGCGGTTGGCGCGGTGCTTGGTGCGGGTGAACACCAGCGCGGTCTCGACATCGCCCCGTTGCAGCATTTCCGTCAAGAGGCTAGTCTTCAGCTGCTCAGGGACCGGCAGGATGGCCTGGTTGATGCCGGTCGCGGGCTGCGAACGGCGCTCGACGTCAATCCGCACCGCGTCCTTCAAGATGTCACGGCTCAGCTGCACGATGGGCCGCGGCAGGGTGGCCGAGAACATCATCGTCTGGCGCGTGCGCGGCAGCCGGGAGAGGATCCGGCGGACGTCGGGCAGGAATCCCATGTCAAGCATGCGGTCCGCCTCGTCGAGGACCAGGAAATCCAGGTGCTCGAAGCGCGCCCAGGGGTGCTGCATGTGGTCAAGCAGACGGCCCGGCGTGGCGACCACAATGTCGACACCCGCGCGCAGCGCCTTCTCCTGTTTGCCCGGCTTGACGCCGCCGAAGACGGTGGCCGCCTTGACCGGGGTATGGCGCGCGAGAGCCTCGATGTGCTCGTGGATCTGCGATGCCAGCTCGCGGGTGGGGGTGAGAATCAGGGCGCGGGTGCGGCCGCCGTGGCTGCCGGCCATGCGCTGCAGAATCGGCAGCACGAACGCCGCCGTCTTGCCGCTGCCGGTCATGGCGCAGGCGAGGATGTCGTGGCCTTCGACGGCCGAAGGAATGGTGTCACTCTGAATCGGTGTGGGCTCGGTGAAGCCCAGGTCGTCGATCCCGCGTTGGATCGCGGGGTGGAAGTTGAAGTTGGAAAAATGCACAGGAATCTCGTTCTTTCTGCGGACGCACGACCGCCAAGACGGGTTGTCCGCGAGTTCATTCCGGCTGATTGTGGGAAACGGGAGACTTGCCGGTGAGGCTGCCGTCCGGGCCGGGTGAGGCCCTGCGAGGGTTGTGTACTTTCGCGGAAGACCCACGCCTGTCGGGGTTGGTTCACCGGATAGCTGCGATAGTGTCTCACGATATGCACCAAAAAGCAAGCGCACGAAATGGGTGCCGGCGTTGACAACCACGCATGTACCTCTAATAATTATCATTACGTTATCAATACAACCTCGTGCGTCGCTCACGACGCGGAGCGACACCCGAAGGGAGGATCGCGATGATCTTTCGACGCTCACTCGTTTTGTTTGTGGTTGCGTTGGCTCCGGTGTTGCCGCTGGGTGCCGGTGAGGTTGAGGTGCAGTACGTCACGGCCAAACAGTCCGCAGATACATTGCTGGTCAAGAGCGAGGCGGAGGCGATCAAGCAGTACGGCGAGACGGTGGGCTAGGGATCGCGAGGCCGAGAGTTCACGTACTTTTCACCGGGTATCTGCTGTGGACGGCGCGGATCCACTTTGAAAGGTGATCGAGGTCGCACCTTCCGGTTCTTACCCCACCCTTTAATCCTCTTCGATCGCGTATAATCCCGAAATGAAAAAATCGCGTCTCAATCTCAGTCAACGAACCCGATCGAAAAAGGGGGGCACCCGATGAGTTATTTGAAGATCGCGGCCATCGCTCTTGTCGTTCTCGCCGCAGCCATTCCGGCGGCCGCGCAGACGACAGTGTTCATCAATGAAATCCATTACGACAACGCAAGCACCGATGTCGGCGAGGCGGTTGAGATTGCCGGCCCGGCCGGCACTGACCTCAGCAGCTGGAGCATCGTGCTGTACAACGGAAGCAGCGGCGCCTCGTACAACACCATTTCCCTCACCGGCACGATCCCCGACGTCTGCGGCGGGTTCGGAGTCATCGACTATCCTACGGTCGGCCTCCAGAACGGAGCGCCTGACGGCCTCGCCCTCGTCGACAGCACGAGCACGGTCGTCCAGTTTCTGTCCTACGAGGGTTCGTTCACCGCGACGAACGGTCCGGCCACCGGCCTCGCCAGCACCGACATCGGCGTTTCGGAATCATCGAGCACGCCGGTCGGCGACTCCCTGCAGCTCACGGGAACCGGGACCGCGTACGAGCATTTCACTTGGGCGACACCGGCTCCGAACACCTTTGGCGCCTGCAACACCGGCCAGACCTTCTCGGCGCCAATTGTCAACCTGCTAATCAACGAGACCGACGCCGACACGCCGGGCACCGACACCCTCGAGTTCGTGGAGCTCTACGACGGAGGTGTGGGCAGCTCGCTCCTCGACGGTTTCGTCGTCGTCTTCTACAACGGCAGTGACGATGCCTCGTACAACAGTGCCTTCGACCTCGACGGCTATACCACCGACGCCAGCGGCTACTTCGTGCTCGGCAACGCCGGTGTCTCGCCCACCCCGGACATCATTTTCCCGAGCAACGGCCTCCAGAACGGCGCCGACGCCGTCGCTGTCTACCAGGGCGATGCCGCCGACTTCCCCAACGACACTCCGGTGACGACCTCCGGCCTCATCGACGCCATCGTCTACGACACCAACGACGGTGACGACGCCGGACTGCTGGTGCTGCTCAACGCCGGCCAGCCGCAGGTCAACGAGGACGGCGCGGGCGACAAGGACAACCACTCCAACCAGCGCTGCCCGAACGGCGAGGGCGGCGTGCGCAACACCGCCGGCTACATCCAGAACACGCCGACCCCCGCGGCCGACAACCAATGTGATGTACCCTCCGGCGCCGAGCTGGTCATCAACGAGATCGACTACGACCAGCCGAGCACCGATACCGCCGAGTTCGTCGAGATCAAGAACACCACCGCCTCACCCGTCAACCTGGGCGCCTACACCCTTGATCTCGTCAACGGCAACGGCACCATCGTCTATAAAACTATCGCCCTGC
The DNA here is from genome assembly GCA_048061535.1 of Thermoanaerobaculales bacterium. Taxonomy (GTDB): domain Bacteria; phylum Acidobacteriota; class Thermoanaerobaculia; order Thermoanaerobaculales; family Sulfomarinibacteraceae; genus Sulfomarinibacter. The sequence continues at coordinate 6,417 of JBGMRN010000114.1, forward strand.
CGGCGGTCGATCTCGCGGCGGGCGACTACTTCGTGGTGTGCGGCAACGCCGCCAACGTCTTCAACTGCGACCTCGACGTCTCGCCCGACAGCAACCTCGTTCAGAACGGCTCGCCCGACGCTGTGGCGATTATTCTTGGCGGGACCATAATCGACACCGTCAGCTACGAGGGTGACACTGGAGCACCGTACACCGAAGGGTCCGGAGCGGGGCTTTTTGACAGCTCTTCGATCGCTTTCAGAGGTATCTCCCGGTTTCCCGACGGCGTAGATACCGATCGAAACAACGTGGACCTCAGCGCCCGCTGCATCACCCCGGGCGCGGCCAACGTCGCCGACGCCTCGGGCTGCCCCGAACCCGGCCCGCCGAGCCTCGTCATCAACGAGATCGATTACGACCAGCCGGGCAGCGACACAGGCGAGTTCATCGAGATCAAGAACACCGGCTCGTCGGCCATCGACCTCAGCAGCTTCAGCCTCGAGCTGGTCAACGGTTCGGGCGGTGGAGCGGCAATCTACAAGTCCATTGCGTTGCCCGCCACCGCGCTGGCGCCGGGTGACTACTTCGTCGTCTGCGGCGACGCCGCCAACGTCCTCAACTGCGACCTCGACGTCACGCCCAACAGCAACCTCGTCCAGAACGGAGCCCCCGATGCCGTCGCCCTGATGCAGGGTGCGATCGTGATCGACACCGTCTCCTACGAGGGCGACACCGGCGCGCCCTACACGGAGGGTTCGGGCAGCGGCCTCCAGGACAGCGGCTCAACCGGCAACGACTTCAAGGGCGTCTCCCGCCTCCCCGACGGCTTCGACAGCGACCAAAACAACCTCGACCTTGATTTCGTGTGCATCACGCCCGGCGCGCCGAACACCGCCGCCGACATCGGTTGCGGGCCGGCCGGTCCGGTGCTCGAGATCTTCGAGATCCAGGGCTCGGGCGCGTTTTCGCCGTTTGAGGGCTCGCCGATGTCGACCGAGGACAACACCGTCACCGCCGTGCGTGCCAACGGCTTCTTCATCCAGACCCCGACCGCCCGCAGCGATGGTGACCCGCAGACCTCGGACGGCATTTTCGTGTTCACCTCCTCGGCGCCGTCGGTCGCGGTGGGCGACCAGGTTGACGTGACTGGCACCGTGGAGGAGTTCTTCGACTTCACCGAGATCGGCGGCAGCCCACAGGTGACCGTGGACAGCTCCGGAAACGCCCTGCCGCCGCCGGTGACGCTCGACGAGACCCTGCCGTCAGGGTTTCCTGCCGATCCGCCTGAGCTCGAGAGCCTCGAGGGGATGCTGGTGACCGCCAGCGGCATCGCCACCGGACCGTCGGACAGATTCGGCGACATCGCGGTGGTGGCCCGCACCGTCCGCTCCTTCCGCGAGCCCGGCATCGAGTTCCCCGGCCTCCCCGGTCTGGCGGTGTGGGACGGCAACCCCGAGATCTTCGAGCTCGACCCGGACGCCCTCGGCCTGCCCGATGTGCAGATGTTCACCAACCAGGAGTTCGACGTC
>JBGMRN010000114.1:7934-9820 GCA_048061535.1 Thermoanaerobaculales bacterium
GCTCGAAACGCTCCGGCGGCAGCGCGGCGCGCACGCGGGCTTGCCACTCCGGAGAGTCGATCACGAGCACGCTGACGATCGTGTCGACGCTGGCGCCGAGCCGCGGTCGGGGGTTGACCGGCGCGCTCGGCTTCTCCTTCGGCGACTACCAGCTCCTGCCGACGACCCTCACCACCGGCCCGCCCCCGGCCCTGCCGATCCCGGCTCGCGATGCGCTGCCCGACGAGTTCACGGTGGCGTCGCAGAACATGCTGCGCCTGATGAGCGGGGACCTCGCCACACGGGCGGCCAAGCTCTCCCTCCACATCCGCACCGTCCTCAAGGCGCCGGACATCCTGGCCGTTCAGGAGGTTGACACCATTGCCACCCTGCAGGCGTTGGCCGACCAGATCATGGCCGATGACCCCGCCGTCCTCTACACGCCATACCTCATCGAGGGCAACGATATCAGCGGCATCGACACCGGTTTCCTGGTGCGCGACACCGTCACGGTCTATAGCGTTACCCAGCTCGGTAAGGACCTCCAGTTCTTCTTCGACGACCGGTGGTGGACGACCTACGATCGCCCGCCGCTGGTGCTTGACGCCGAGTACATCGGCGCCGGCGAGCCGTTCCCCATCGTTGTCATCGCCAACCACCTGCGGTCGCTGGGCGGCGTCGAGGAAGGCACCGGTATCGCCCGGCCCAAGCGCTTCGACCAGGCCCTGCAGCTCTCCCTGTTCATCCAGGATCTTCAGACCATCACTAACCCCGATACCCCGTTGGTGGTGACCGGCGATTTCAACGCCTTCCAGTTCAGCGACGGCTTCGTCGACGTGATGGGCCAGATCACCGGCGACCTCGATCCCGACGGCGCCCTGCTGCCGGGGACCGACGAGGTCGACCCGAATCTCTTCAACGAGATCTTCGCCCTGCCCCAGGCCGAGCGCTACTCGTTCATCTTTGGCGGCAACGCCCAGGGCTTCGACTACATGCTGACGTCCGCATTACTCGCGCCGGCGGTGGTCGGGGTCGAGTACCCGCGCGGCAACGCCGATTCGCCCGCAGGCCTCCTCCTCGCCGACGGCACTCCCCTGAGGGCCTCCGACCACGACGGAGTGGTGCTCCACATCCTTGCCGACTCGGACTTCGACGGTGTGCCGAACTCGCAGGACATGTGTTCCGGCACCACCATCCCCGAGTCCGTACCGACTCAGCGACTGGGCACCAATCGCTGGGCCCTGGTGGACGAGGACGGAATATTCGACACCAACCCGCCCAATGGACACGGCAGCTGCCACGACCGCTCGTTCACCATCGAAGACACCGCCGGCTGCTCATGCGAGCAGATCATCGACGAGCTCCACCTCGGCAGCGGTCACACCAAGTTCGGCTGCAGCACCGGCGCGATGAAGAGGTGGATCGCGGAGGTTCAGGAGTGAGCTTCACGAATATCTAAAAGGCTCCGCCTCGAGTCGACAGGAAAAACCAAACCGGGAGCTCGGAAGCACATTCCGGGCTCCCGTTTTTCTCTTACACGTCCTTCGCCTGGCGGAGTCACGTACGTGAAAGAACTCGTCGATGCCCAGATTGACGTGGAGGACGTACTCGAAAAGCGTCAGGCCGCCGACCGCCGCCGCAGGCACGCCTGCCGGTACTGTACCCCGCCACCATCGGGGAGTAGTGCGGGCTAGGGCTCGCGGCGACCTCCCGAGAGGCCTCGGCCCGCCCATCCAAGCGGCCCGAAGCCCGCCAGCCCGGCGCCGAGGAGGGGCAACAGGAGCGGGATCCAACGGAGGCCGAGCCAGCCGTCTCCGCCGATACCTCCGAGCGCGAGCATGGCCAGTCCGGCGCAGGCGACGGCGCAACCCAGGAGCTGCATCCAGACGGCTACAGGCCGGGATGGA
>JBGMRN010000115.1:0-9742 GCA_048061535.1 Thermoanaerobaculales bacterium
CGCGATGGGGCGCGCTCCGGACCACTCTGGCCGCCTCCACGCGCCGGAAAACTCGAAATCCAAATAACTCATTCCTAATTCCGACTTCATTCCTCTATCCTTGACCTGCGATGCCGCTGATCAACCCGGCCCTTCTCGGTCGCGACCCCTTCCTCCGGCAGGTGTGGGTGGGATTGGGACGGCCTCATGCATTCTTGACCGGCGGTTACCTTCGAGACCACCTTCTTGGTCTTCATAGCACCGATGTCGACATCACCCTCCCGTGCGACGCGGAGGGCGCCGCCGGACCGGCCCAAAGCCTCGCCGGGCACCTCGGGGTGCGCGCCCACCTCCTCGGAACCGATCCCAAACAGGTGTGGCGCATCGAAACCGCCGGAATCAAGGTCGAGCTGTGGCCTCTTGGTCCCCTCGATCTCGAGGACGATATCCGGCGCCGTGATTTCAGCTGCAATGCCCTCATGTGGGAGCTCCCCGGCGGGCCGCTGGTGGACCGGGTCGGGGGTCTTGACGACATCAAGCAACGCCGACTGCGCGCGATCTCGCGCTCCAACCTCGAGGACGACCCGGTGCGGCTCGTTCGCGGGCCGCGCTTCCTCGCTCAGCTTCCAGGGTTCGAACTCGAACCGGAAAGTGCCGACTGGATCCGCTCGCTCGCTCTCCGGTTGTCGATGGCGCCTCGCGAACGAGTCGGTCAGGAGCTCATCAAGCTCCTTGGCGCTCGCGGCGCCGAGCGCGGATTGAAGGCACTGATCGAGCTCGGGCTATTGGCGCCATCGGCCCCGGCCGCAGCCGACCCCGACCCTGACTGGATCGAGATGAACCTCCACGCGGCGTCCCGCCTCTCCGGCGCTGCACCCCACCCGCTACCGTCGGCAGTGCGTGAGGCGGGAATCGCCGCCGGCATTGGGCTCCTTCTGAGCGCATGGGGCTCCCCCCCTGCCCGCGCGGTGAACGACTACGCATGGGAGAGCAACTGCCGCCGCCACGCTGTATTCGCCGCCGACCATCTCCGCGAGATCGTCAACGCCGTCGGCGCCCCTGCGGGAGAGCGCCGCCTGATCATCCACCGCGCGGGGACCGCCTTCGCGGCCGCGATCGCCCTCGCCGCGGCCGTCGAGCCCGATCGCCGCGGCTGGCGCCGCTGGTGGCGACTCTGGCAGCAACGGGGGCCCGAGCTGGTGGCGCCCAAACCCCTCCTCCCTGCGTCGGAATTGATGGGACTCCTCGACCTCGCTCCCGGCCCGGAACTCGGATCGGCCTTCCGCGCCGTTACCGATGCGCAGATCCGCGGGGAGGTGCGATCGAGGGAGGGGGCTCGACGATGGCTACGGGAGTGGTCGAAGCGGAACGGAACAGACACGATCTGAATGAGGAAATAGGAATTCGGAGTTCGGAATTGTCGGCGCGGGGTAGCAACCAAGAGAATTGGAGCAAATGACCCGCGCTTGGACGCGTGACTCCGGGGATGCCTGGCATCCCGATTCGCCGAGGAGCGCAAGCTGCCCTGGACCGCAACTGAGCGAATCGGCGTGCCCGGCATCCTCGCGGGCAGAGTATCGACAGAAAGGGCGCGATGAAATCGGAAGCGCCCTCGTGAACAATTGGGCACGGACACGGGCTCGGGTTTGGACGCGGGCCGGGTTACGATGACGGCCATGACATCGGTATTGGCGGTTCTGCTCTGCTTCGCGGTGTACATCGCAGGCTATCGGTTCTACTCGCGGTATCTGGCACAAAAGGTCTTCGCGCTTCGGGCGGATGCGATCACTCCGGCGCACGCTCTCTCCGACGGCATCGACTACGTTCCCACCAAGCCGCCGGTTCTCTTCGGCCACCACTACGCCTCGATCACCGGCCTGTCGCCGATGCTCGGCCCCGCCATCGCCGTGGTCTGGGGGTGGCTGCCGGCGATGCTGTGGGTGGTCTTCGGCTCGATCCTGATCGGTTGCGTCCACGACTTCGGCGCTCTGGTCGTGTCGGTGAGGGCCCGCGGACTCTCGATCGGCGCGATTGCCGAAGGGCTCATGGGCAAGCGTGCCAAGAGCCTGATGCACGCCATCATCTTCTTCGCCATCGCCCTGGCGATGGGGGTCTTCGCCTACGTCGTCGCTCTTCTCTTTTCGGCCGAGCACTACCCCGAGTCGGTTGTTCCCTCGGGGACCATCCTGGTGCTCGCCCTCGCCATCGGCTGGTTGGTTCGGAGGCGCGGGCGGTCGCTGACCTCTCTCGTACCGGCCGCCTTCGTCGTCATCCTGGTGGTGGTGGTTCTATCGCCTCACTTCGCCCTGCGTTGGGGCTCGGTCGGCGGCTGGACGTGGGTGCTGCTCGTCTACGCGTGGCTCGCCTCGGTACTGCCCGTGTGGTCGCTGCTCCAGCCCCGCGACTTCCTCAACTCTCTGTTGCTCTACCTCGGCCTTGGTCTCACCTACGTCGGTTTCTTCATCCTCCGGCCCGAGTTCGTGTCGCCGATCGTCGACACCCACCCGCCCGGAGCGCCCCCGATGTACCCGTTCGTGTTCATCGTCATCGCCTGCGGCGCCGCGTCGGGCTTCCACTCACTGGTCTCCTCGGGCACGACCGCCAAACAGCTCGACCGCGAGCCCCAGGCCCGCCCGATCGGCTACGGGGCGATGATCGGCGAGTCTCTCCTCGGGTTGGCGGCGGTCCTCGCCTGTACCGCGGGCTTTGTCTCCCCCGCCGCGTGGCGTCACCACTACGCCAACTGGTCGTCGATCCAGGGCCTGGGCAACAGCATGAGCGCCTTCATCGAGGGCTCCACCCGCTTCGTCTCCACCGTCGGCCTGCCCGAGCAGACGGCGCGAACGCTGATCGCGGTCGTGGTGGTGAGTTTCGCGCTCACCACCCTCGACTCGGCCACCCGACTGCTGCGCTACAACCTCGAGGAAATCGGCGCCACCCTGCGTTTGAAACCGCTCGGCAACCGCTTCGTCTCCAGCACCGTCGCGGTGGCGGCGATCTCCTTCTTCGCCTTCTACCGCATCGAGGGACGCTCCGCCGGCCTGGTCCTGTGGCAGCTCTTCGGCTCCACCAACCAGCTCCTCGCCGGGCTCGCCCTGCTCGTGGTCTCGCTCTACCTGATGCAGCGGCGCCGACCCGCGCTGCCCTTCCTCATACCCATGGTCTTCATGATGTTGACGACCTTGGTGGCGATGGGAACAAAACTGGTTTCGTTCGCGAAGGACGGCAACATCACCCTGCTGGTCGTCGGCGGCGCCATCTCGGTCATCGCCGTGTGGTTGGTGGTGGAGGCAGCCCTCGCCGTTCGTCGCTTCGCCCACACCCCGGCGGTGGATGAGCTCGACATCGCCCTCCCTGGGGATTGATTGAGGATTGCGGTCATTTCAGCGCGTCCGCACGCAAATGCGCGCTTATAATCAGTCGCTCGACAGGGGGGAATACGATGCTCAAATTCGAGGATCTCGACCTGTATCACATCGACCATCTTCTCAGCGACGACGAACGGATGGTCCGCGACTCGGTCCACGCGTGGGTCAGGGACCGCGTTCTGCCGCACATCGAAGGTTGGGCGTGGGAGGGCGTTTTCCCCCGCGAGATGATCAGCGAGATGGCTGACCTCGACCTGCTCGGCGCGGGCTTCACGGAGTACGATCTGCCGGGCCTGAACAGTGTCGCCTATGGTCTGATCAACCAGGAGCTGGAACGTGGGGATTCGGGCCTACGGTCATTCGTCTCGGTGCAGTCCGCTCTGGTGATGTACCCCATCCTGTCGTGGGGCAGCCAGGAACAGAAGGACAGGTGGATCCCGAAGCTCGGAAAGGGCGAGGCCATCGGCTGCTACGGTCTGACCGAACCCGATTTCGGCTCGAACCCGGGCGCGATGCGCACGCGGGCGGTGCGTGACGGTGATGACTGGATACTCAACGGCGAGAAGGCGTGGATCACCAACGGCGGTATCGCCGATGTGGCGGTCGTCTGGGCGCGCACGTCGGACGGCGTCCGCGGCTTTCTGGTCGAACGCGACACGCCCGGTTTTTCCACTGTCGAGCACAAGGGGAAGTACTCGCTGCGGGTCTCGGTGACATCACAGCTCGTCTTCGAGGACTGTCGGGTGCCGGCCGATTGCCTGCTGCCGGGAACGACCGGCCTGAAGAACCCGCTGATGTGCCTCACCCAGGCCCGGTACGGTATCGCCTGGGGGGCCGTAGGGTCGGCGATTGCCACCTTCTCAGCGGCTTTGGACTACGCCAAGAATCGCATTCAGTTCGGTGGCCGGCCGATCGCAGCCCAACAGATTCAGCAGCAGCGACTCGTGTGGATGTACAACGAGATCGTGAAGGCACAGCTTCTCGTGCTGCAGCTCGGCCGGATGAAAGACGCCGGGACCATGACCCACGAGGCGGTTTCGCTGGCCAAGCGGAACAACGTCTGGGTGGCGCGAGAGTGCGCCAAGCTCGCTCGCGAAATCCACGGCGCCAACGGCATCGTCAACGAGTATCCGATCATGCGTCACCTCATGAACATCGAGTCCGTTTACACCTACGAAGGAACCCACGACATGCACACGCTGGCGGTCGGCGCCTATCTGACCGGGATCCGATCGTTTGATCCGCCATCGGAGTAGGGCGCCTCCCGGCACCGGGCGTTCACCCACGAATGGCAGCAGGATGCGTCGCGAGCAACCAGAACACGGTTGATCCGGCATGCCCCACTGATCTCCTGCCCCGGTCGGAAGCAGAAAGGTGACAGTATCCGAGAAGGCGCCTGAGCCATGCTATTCTCGTTGGTACTTAGGAAGCATTCTCGTCCTTTGAATACCCGGCGAGGTTCCAGTGTTGAGCGGTGACTACTACTATCTGATGTCGAGCCTGATCCTGCTCCTCGCGCTTGCGATCGGCGCGGTCCTCTTTCCCACCCAACGCCGGGCCATGCTCGTGAGCGGGCTGCTCTCCGCCCCCTTCGCGTTGGCCTCTGTCCTCTTCGTTCCCGAATACTGGCGACCGAAACGCATCGCAGTCTTCCTCGCTGGACCTGAAGACCTCCTCTTTTCGTTCGCCGGCGGCGGTCTGGTCTGGCTCGCGGCTACGGGTCTTGTCCGCCCCCACCCGACGGTTTCCCTTCGCGCCGGGCGCGTGGCTCGACGCTATCTCACACTGACCGTCACCTTTTTCCTGATGGTTCTCGCGTGCAAGTACGTCCTCGGTCTCACCACCATGATGGGCGTGTTCATCAGCGGCGGGCTGCACTGGGTCGCCCTGCTCACCATCCGCCCCGACCTCCTGCGCTTTTCCGCGACCACAGGATTGGGTTACAGCTTTGCCTATACCCTGTTTTGCATCTTGGTTTTTGCCGTCTGGCCGGGTTTCTCGAACCAGTGGAACTGGGGAAACCTGATCGGGCTGACGATCGCCGGTGTGCCCATCGAGGAGTCCATCTGGGCCCTGGTCTTCGCCGCCTGCTGGGCATTGGGGATGGGCTATGCTTTCGAGGTCCGCCTTCCCGATAAGGCCGACAGTATCTGACGAGAGAGGGGCCATGAGCTTGTCTTCACCAGGGGCATTCGAAAGGTTCGGAGAAACCGTCAAGGCCGACGTGGAAGCCGCCCTCGAACGGTACATCTCAGAAATGCCTCAGACCCGAGTTCCCGAGGTGGCCCACTATGCCGTGCTGGGTGGTGGCCATCGTTGGCGGGCCATGACGGCGATTGCGGCTGGGAGTGTTTTCGACGAGGAATCCTCAGCAATCTGCTTACCGGTCGCCTGCAGCGTTGAGTTGGCACACGGCGCCTCGATGCTCCTCGACGATCTGCCGTCCATGGACGACGCCCGTTTCCGCCGCGGCAAACCATGCGCCCATCGCATCTTCCCTCGCTGGGCGGTCGACATGGCGCCCGTTCTGCTGGTCAACGCCGCCTACGCAATCTGTCTGAGAAGTCCGCTGGCCCCGGAAAAACAACGGGTGGCCGCCGCCATCGAAATCAGCCGCGCAGCCTGCTGGATGATTTACGGCCAGGAAGACGATGTCGCTCCGGCCCGAAGTTCTTTCGACGAAACCCGTCTATTGGCGTGCTACGCCCAAAAGAGCGGAGCGTTGTACGGAGCGAGCGCGAAGGCCGGTGGAATTCTGTGCGGCGCCGACGACGAGGCGGCCGCTGAGCTCTATGAGTACGGCCTGAACATGGGCATCGCCTATCAGCTCCTCGACGACATCACCGATGTCATGGCCGGAGTCGATGAGGTCGGCAAGGAATCGGGCATGGATGCCGACAAGAAGACCGCAATCGATCTCTTCGGCATGGAGCAGACACGGCGCCTCATCGCCGACTATCAGGATCGGGCCTTGTCGCACTTGGAGGTTTTCGACCTGGCCGACGACCATCCCCTCCGCATGCTCGTCCGACATGTCAGCATCGTTCCCGCACCTGCCTGAGCCGGACCAAGCCTGTGCGTCGTTTCGATCGCATCTTCCTCGGCGTCTCACACATCAGCTATCACTCTTGGCGAGCCATCCTCGTGCTGTTCGCCGTGCTTGCCGTGCTCTCGCCGTTCTTGCTTCGCGGCCTGCGCATCGAAACCGCATCGGCCAGTTTCATCGCTACCGATGATCCGGTCAGCCGCGTCTTTCGGGAAAGCCTCTCAAGATTTGGCGAGAACGATCCGCTGGTGATCCAGGTCCGTTACGGATCCATCGATCGGAACACGGTCGACCGGTTCACCGATCAACTCGCCGAGGCCATCGCGGCGATGCCCGACGTTGCGCTGGTCGAATCGCAACCGGCCGCCTTTCTGGAAGGGGCCCTGACCATCGCCATGGTCCGGGCCGCACTGCTCAACTCCGATCCGGCCGCCATGGAGGCCTTTTCCGCGGCCCTCGAACAGGATGCCATGCGGTTGCGAATTCGAAGGACCAGAAAGCGTATCGTCCTGGCGGAGAACCCTCTCGACCGCAAGCTGCTGGCAGCCGATCCTCTCGATATCCGGTCCTTTCTCATCCCCTTCTACGAGGCCCGCACAAAGCACATGCGCTTTACCTTCAATCGCGGGTATTTCGATGCGCCCGATGAACGTTCGCGGCTCCTCTTCGTGCAGCCGACCGGTTCCGGAGAAGACACAGTTTATTGTGTCGACCTGATCGAGCGCATGGCCGCCTGCGTGGACACGGTTCGGCGGGCTATTCCAGAGGCTCGCGACATCAGTTGCCGGTTCACGGGAAAGTATGCCTTGACCGGCGAAAGCGCCAGCGTGCTGAAGCGCGACATGCTCCGCATTTCGACGATCGCCTTTGTTCTGGTCTTTCTTCTCCTGTTCCTCGTTTTCAAGGGCTGGCGCGCCGCCGCCGTCTGCATCTTGCCCATCCTCATGGCCTTCCTGCCGGTGTTGATCGTCGCCCGTCTTTTTTTCAACCCGTTGAACTTCATGGCCACGGGTTTTGCGGCCATCATCATCGGCTTGGGCGTTGACGTCATGCTCCATTGCACGGCCCGGCTTTTCCAGTTCACATCGCAAAAGGGCATCGGCCTGGAGGAGGCGATCAGTCGCACGCTGACCGACTGCGGACCGCCCGTCGTGGTGGGTGTGCTCACCACCGCCGGGGCATTCTTGTCGCTCGTGATAACCGACTACCGCGCGCTGGTGCAGTTCGGCCTCCTCACGTCATCGGGGCTCGTGGTCAGTCTGGTTGTCTCGCTCGGCGTGTTCCCGGCCGTCGCGCGCTGGCTGCTCCCGGAGAAGAGCCGAGTCACCGGCGGCCTCCGTTTCGTCGCGTGGCCGGTGGCGATCTTCTCCCGCTGCTGGAAATACCCGTGGATCTCTCTCGCTACAACCGCTGTGCTGATCCTGGCGAGCCTTCTCCCGGCCCGCAACTTTGCGTTCGATACCGATTTCGAAAAGCTGCTGCCGCGCCAGCTGGAGGCGTTCGATGTGGCACGCGAGATCTCGGAACAGTATGGCGCTTCCTTCCTCCTCAACACCCAGCTGGTTTTGGAATCCGACACCTACGAGAAGGGCATCGCCATCCAACAGCGCGTGGACGAAACTCTCGAACGGATGGTGCGCGACGGCCAGGTTGCCGGCTTCTATTCGCCCACGCTCTACTTCACGACGCAATCGCCTGGTGTGGTCCAGGCCGGCCTCCTGGACCGGGCGGCAACATCCCTGGCTGCAAACAAAGAATTCTTTCTGGCGCAGATCGAAGAGGTTGGGTTGGCTGACAAAGGGGGTTTCCGCGACTACTATGAGCACCTTCAGCGGGTGGTGGCTTCGCCCGAAGATTTTTCATCGCGCGAGTTGCCGCTGATCAGAGCGGATTCACGAGGCCGCCGGTTCGTATCCGGCGAAGTGGGAGATCTCTTTTTTCAGACCTACATCTGGCCGTTGGGTGCGGCCGCCGATGCAACGGCTGCTCGGAACGTCCAGGCCGTGTTCGAGGCGTTCGACGTACCGCCCGGCGCCTCGCTTCACGTGACCGGCACCCACCGGCTGTTCGAGCATCTGCATGAAGTCGTGGGTTCGAATTTCCTCCGGGTCAGTCTGATCAGCGGTTTATTGGTGACCTCCCTAATTTTCTTCTTCTTCCGCCGTCCTGGCATCGTGGCGCTCAGCCTCTTACCGCTTCTGGCCGCGACTCCCGCAACCTTTGCGATGATCGTGGTGACGGGTATCCCTTTCAGTCCGTTGGGAATCGGCGTCACGGCCATCGTTATCGGCGTCGGCATCGACGACGCCGTTCACATTCTCGAGCGGGTTCGATTGAATCCCGACCGCAACGTTCGTGAGGCCATGGTCGAGATCGGACCCATCCTCACGTTGACGAGCCTCTCCTCCATCATCGGCTTCGGCGCCCTCTCCTTCGCCGACCACTACGTGCTGTCGTCCATGGGAATGGTCGTGGCCTTCGGGGTCTTTGCCTGCTGGTTCTTCTCGATGCTCTCGCTGCCCGCCGCCTTTCTGATCAAGGAGCGGATGACTCAACAGCGAACGCGAAAGGAATAGCGGCTGGACGCGAACCTTGCACGCCCTCACCATCGGTATGCCGCAAGGTTATACTCCACTCTTTGACCGGGAGGAGGACAGATCATCGTTCCCAGGCCCATACCCTCCGAAGGAGCACGATGACGCGCGCGGCCCTGAACCGTCGCCTGGGTTTCGCCGCCGCCATCGCGGTCCTCGCCGTCTTGGCATACGCCAATAGCCTCGGCGGAGATTTCGTTTGGGACGATCGCCCGCTGATTCTGCAGAGCCCGACCGTGCATTCCGCCAGCAACCTGGGCGCGATTTTTTCCGGCGACTTCTTCTCACACTCGCAAAACCCATTGCCCTACGGCTACTATCGTCCGATCACCACCCTCTCGTTCGTTTTGGACTGGTGGGTTTGGAGGGACGATCCAACCGGATTCCATATCACCAATATTGCGCTTCATGCCATCGCGTCGATCTTGGTTCTTTTCCTTTTGCTGCGCCTCGGTCTTGACGAGGCGCTATCCCTGACAATTGCGGCGGTGTTCGCGGTCCACCCGATCCATACCGAAAACGTGACCTGGATTTCGGGCCGAACCGACGTTCTGGCCTTCGTGTTTGCGGCGGGAGCGTTGCTGCTCGACCTGTACGCGCGTGACGGCGCCCCGAAGGCGGATTCGCCCAAGAAAAAAAGGAGAAAGAACAGAAAGAACAGGGAGGGGCCACCGCCCACGTACCCCTCTCCTCGAACGACGCGCCCTTTCCTCGTGGCCCTCGCCGTGGTTTCGTTCGCGGCGGCGATGCTGGCC
>JBGMRN010000116.1:0-4497 GCA_048061535.1 Thermoanaerobaculales bacterium
TCACCCTGCTCGCCCTGCCGGTCTGGTACACAACCCTCGAGGACGTCGGCGCGGCAATAAGGCGGGCCTTGCCGGCCCGGGCACCGGGAGGAGACCGGGGCCGTCTGCCAAAGGCGACGGTATAACGCCAGCCGAACGCTCCTCCACCCACCCTTCTGCCGTCCCGCTTCCCGAGAGTGCACCCCCTGCAATTCGCCCCGCGAATTGCGATTCCGAATTCCGAATTCATTCCACTCCCCTACAATAGCCCCATGAGGATCATCACCACCCATCTCGCGGCGGACTTCGACGCCTTCGCGGCGGCGGTGTGCGCGGTTCGCCTCTACCCCGAATCGCGGGTGGTCTTCCCAGGATCGCAGGAGGCGGCGGTGCGCCGCTTCCTCTCGGAAGCAGAGCTGAGCTTCCCGGAGCTCAAGCTGCGGCGGGTTCGAGCCGGCACCATCGACCACGCGGTGGTCGTGGACACGCGGAGTCCGGCGCGGCTCGGCGAGGTCTATGACCTTATCAAACGTGACGGATGCCCGATCACCGTCATCGACCACCACCTCGGGGACGAGGACGGTCTCGAACCGGCGGAGATCATCGAGCGCCCGGTGGGTTCCACCTGCACGATCGTCGCCGAGCTCTTCCGTGAACGCGGAATCCAACCCACCGCCGAGGAAGCCTCCCTCCTCCTCATGGGCATCTACGAGGACACCGGCGGCCTGTCGTATCGCGAGACCACCCCCGAGGACATGCGGGTCAGCGCCTGGCTCCTCGATCAGGGTGCGATGTTGGAGTGGGTGCGAAGGTGGGTGCTCAAGGCGTTGCAGCCGGAACAGCTCCTGCTGCTCAACCGGATGGTGGAGGCTACCGAGGAACTGATGCTGGAAGAGGTCCCCGTGGCTCTTGCCATGGTCGAGGTCGACCGATACCACGAAGAGGCCGCCTTCGTCGTCCACCGTTGGATCGAGATCTTCGAGATCGCCGTCGGCGCGGTCATGCTGGTGCGCCCTCCCAACGTCAACCTCATCCTACGCTCGCGCCTGCCCGGGCTTCACATGGGCCGGGTGGCCCAGCGTTTCGGAGGCGGCGGCCACGCCACGGCGGCGTCGGCCCGCATCACCGGCGCGATGCCGGTGGAGGTGCGCGAACAGTTGATGCAGGTCCTCGCCGAGGAGATGCCGGAGCCGGCTCGCGCCCTCGACATCGCAGCCCGAACCATTTTCACCGTCGACGACTCCACCACCGTGGACGACAGCAAGGAGCGCATCAACCAACTGCGAGTCAACGCGCTGCCTGTGCGTTCTGCCGACTCGGACGCGCTGGTCGGGATGGTCACCCGCCAGATTCTCGATCGGGCGCTCAGCCACGGCATGGGTGAGCGTCCGGTGCGAACGGTGATGCAGCCCGATATTCCGACCGTGCCGGCCGCAACCCCGCTTGCCGATCTCTGCGACCTCTTTCTCGAACGCTCCTATCGCTTCGTAGTCGTCGAAGAAGAGGAACGCCCCGCCGGCATCATCACCCGCATGGAGCTCTTCCGCCGGCTCTTCGAGCACCAACACGCGGCAGGGGCCACCCTCGACCGCCGAATGGCCGGAGTGCGGCCAGTAACCCAACCCATTTCGCGAATGTTACGCGAGGTTGCACCGCCCTGGGTGCAGCGGCTTCTTGACGCCGCCCGTGAGGTGGCGGACGCCCAGCACGTACCGGTCTACCTGGTCGGTGGGATGGTGCGCGACCTCCTGCTCAAACGCACCAACGAAGACGTGGATCTGGTCGTGGAGGGAGACGGCATCGCCTTTGCCGCCGCCCTTGCCGAGGCCCTCGGCGGACGCCACCACCCGCACCCGCCCTTCTTGACCGCGGTGGTGACCCTTCCCGACGGCCTCCGCGTGGATGTGGCGTCGGCGCGCACCGAGTTCTACCGCACCCCCGCCGCTCTTCCGGAGGTCGTCACCTCGCTCATCCGCCAGGATCTCTACCGCCGCGACTTCACCATCAACTCCCTGGCAGTGGCCCTTTCCGGTACCCGCCATGGCGAGCTCGTGGACTTCTTCGGCGGACGCAAAGACATCCACCGCCGGGAGATCCGGGTCCTCCACTCGCTCTCCTTCATCGACGACCCGACGCGCGCTCTGCGCGCCGTCCGCTACGCTCGCCGACTCGGGTTCCGGATCGCGCCCGACACCCGCAACCTGATCGCAACCGCCCTCGACGAGGGAGTCTTCGAGCGCCTCTCGGGTCAACGCCTCCGCCGCGAGCTCGAGCTCCTGCTCTCCGAACCCCACCCGACGCCGGCGCTGGCGCTGGTCGCCGATCTCGGGCTGCTGCCGGCCATCTGCCCCGATCTGGTTTGGAACGAGGAAGTGCGCAGTTACCTGATGGAGGTTGAAGGACAGCTGACGTGGTACCTCCTCCAAGAACTCGGACCGCCTCCGGAACCGTGGATTCTCTATCTCGGCGGGCTCGCTCTCCGAGTCGGCGGCGACGCAACGCAGCACCTCGCCCGCCGCCTCCAGCTCGCGGGAGACCTTCGCGAACGTCTCAGGGCCCTGCCAGATGAGGTTGACGAAGTCCGGCAGGCCGGCTCACCCGACCTCCTGCGCTCGCAGCGGGTACAGTTGGTCGAAGGTCGTCCGGCGGAGGCGCTTCTGCTGGCGATGGCGGATCTCGAGCTCGTCCCGCGACGAAAGGTGGCCGATGCCGCCCAAGCAGCCGCGCGCGTTCAGCCCGCGGTCACCGGCCGGGACCTCCTCGACCACGGGCTGGCGCCGGGCCCCCACATAGGCCGGGCTCTCAACCTGACACGCGACGCCCTGGTGGACGGCGTGATCACTCCCGGCGGGGCGCTATCCTGGGCTGTGGAGACGGCCAAGACCCTCGATGGGCAGGACCGGCGATGAGGACCTCCTTCTTTCTCGTCAGTTGTCTCGGCCTGCTCGCGGTCGTCGCGAGAGCCCAGGCGCCGACCCCCGTGGCGGAACGCGTCGCCACCCACCGGGATGTGGCCACCCGCCTCACCTTGTTCTCCAACCAGATGGTCGTCGTCACGTTGCGGAATCAGGATGAACAGACCTTCATGCGCCGCTTCACCCTTCCCATGGAGCAGTACATGATTTACCTGAAGGTGCTCGAGGACAGCGCCAACGAGCTCGGCAAGGAGCCAATCTCCTCCTCGGTCGCGACCTCGACGGCCAGCGTCGAGATCACGCTCCATGTCGGCCACGATGCTCCGCGACGACTCGTCTTCTCACCCATGGCCAGCGTTTCATTGCCGCTTGCACGGATCATGGGCGCCCTCGACGATCTCGAGGCCCAGGTCTTCGAGGCCAGCCCGTCGAGCGAAGAGCTGCGGACATGGGAGCCGCACCGGGGAGACCGCGTCCAGCTGTTCAACGGTGCCTTCGCCAGAGTCATCGAGGTGTGGGATGACGGAATAGTGGTCCTCGAACACGAGGACACCTTCGTCCGTGAAATCGTCCCCGCCGGCCGCCTCGACCAGGTTGTGCTGCACGTCGTGGACCGCGAACCGTGAGGATCACCGGGGGCGAGTGGCGCTCGCGACGCCTCAAGGGTCCGAGCAAAAACATGCCGCTGCGCCCGACCCCCGACGCCCTCCGGGAGCGGGCCTTTGCGGTCCTCGGCGAGCAGATCCGCGGCGCCCGCTTCCTCGATCTCTTCGCCGGAACCGGTTCGGTGGGCCTGGAGGCCCTCTCCCGCGGCGCCGCATCGGTGGTCTTCGTCGAAAAGCACCGCGCCGCAGCCCGGTTGTTGCGGCAGAACATCGACTCCTTCGATCTCGCGAGAGACCGGGCCCGTTGCCTCGTCCGGCCCGCCATCGACGCTGTGCGCGACCTTGCCCGCGGCAACGAGCCCTTCGACCTCGCCTGGGCCGACCCCCCTTTCGAGGATTGGGAGGAGGGCCTCGATGCCCTCACCGAGGTCTTGGCCTCTCATCTCCTCCTACCGGACGGTCTCGTCTGCCTCGAGTGCCCCGCGCGCGCGAATGTCGAAGAGCTCCTCGCTCAGGGTCTCCGCATCAAACGCGATCTCGGGGGCGGCGCCTCGCGGGTTGTGATGGTGGCGAGAAACGACTGACAGGTGATCGACTGAAGGACCGTGACCGGTCGTCGATACAGAACCTGACCCGGTCTGAAACCCGGGAGATCCCAGACCCTCCCGGGTGGGGCCGAATGCAGTCGCATCGGGGAGGAGAGCAGTCCCGGAGCGTCCGGGAGTCGACGTCTCAAGGGTCGGCGC
Organism: Thermoanaerobaculales bacterium; assembly: GCA_048061535.1. GTDB lineage: Bacteria > Acidobacteriota > Thermoanaerobaculia > Thermoanaerobaculales > Sulfomarinibacteraceae > Sulfomarinibacter. The sequence goes on from JBGMRN010000116.1 coordinate 4,246, forward strand.
GGGCTGCGGAGGCGCACCGGGATGAGGGACAGCAACACACCCTCGCTTTGGTTTCACCCTGAGATGAGCGGTTCTGCCGGATGAGATGCGCCAAGATCTTGATGCGATGGTGCTTGCGACAAGCGGAGGCATACCCTATGGTGTGTCGAGCATTGGCGCAAGTGCCGAGAGCGCAAGATACCGGTGCAGATCACCGGCGAGGATCACTCATCTAAGGTTCCTATTGCTCGAGCGAGCAAACCACGCGAGAAT
>JBGMRN010000116.1:4597-9629 GCA_048061535.1 Thermoanaerobaculales bacterium
CGCTGCCCTTATTCGTTTTCCTTGCGCGTCCTCGGCCGCCGATTGGCGGCCAACACCCGTTTGCGGACGCGGATGGCGGTCGGCGTCACTTCGACAAGCTCGTCGGTATCGATCCACTCCAACGCCCGGTCGAGCGTGATCTCGCGGGGTGGCGCCAACCGCAGGGCTTCATCGGCGCCCGCAGCGCGCATGTTCGTCAGCTTCTTCTCGCGGGTCACGTTGACGTCGAGGTTGTTGTCGCGCGCATTCTCGCCCACGATCATGCCCCCGTAGACCTCGATCCCCGGTCCGAGAAAGAGGGTGCCCCGCGGCTCGAGGTGGTAGAGCGCGTAAGTCGTGGTCTTGCCCGAGCGATCCGAGACCAGAGCGCCGGTCGCGCGCCCCGGGATCGGGCCCTGCCAGGGCTCCCAGCCGTCGAAGAGGTGGTTGAGGATGCCGGTGCCGCGAGTGTCGGTGAGAAACTCCGAGCGGAAGCCGATGAGGCCGCGCGAGGGAATGCGAAAGGACAGTCGCACCCGTCCGTGGCCGGGGTTGTGCATCTCGGTCATCTGACCCTTGCGGCCGCCCAGCTTCTGGGTCACCACTCCCACGTACTCCTCGGGGCAGTCCACCTGCACGATCTCCATCGGTTCGTGCTTCACGCCGTCGATCTCGCGGGTGACGATCTCTGGTTTCGACACCGACAGCTCGTAGCCCTCACGGCGCATGGTCTCGATCAATATCGCCAGCTGCAGCTCGCCGCGCCCCTGCACCTTGAAAGCGTCGTTGCCGAGCATCTCGAGCCGGATGGCAACATTGTGGAGGGCCTCCTTCTCGAGTCGAACGCGGATCTGCCGGGCGGTGACGAACTGGCCATCGCGGCCACCGAATGGGGAGAGGTTGGCGGAGAAGACCATCGCCATGGTCGGCTCGTCAACCGCGATCCGCTTGAGCGGCTGCGGATCATCGGGATCCACAAGAGAGTCACCGATGGTCACTTCGTCAATGCCCGCGAGGGCGATGATGTCGCCGGCCACGGCCTGCTCGACCTCCAACCGTCGAAGACCCTCGTGCGAGTAGACCACGCCGACCTTGGCCTTGCCGATACCCTCCTCCCGGGCGATGGCCACCGTGGAGTTGGCATGGAGGGTCCCGTTGACGATCCTGCCGATCGCGAGGCGTCCCAGGTAGTCGGAGTAGTCGAGGTTCGTGACCAGCATCTGCAACGACGCCGAAGGGTTGCCCTGGGGCGGAGGTACGGTGTTCACCACCTCGTCGAGGAGTGCACTCAGATCTCCGAACTCGCCTTCGATTCCGGATCGGCACAGACCTTTCCTGGCGTCGGTGCAGAAAACCGGAAAGTCGAGCTGTTCGTCGGTGGCATCGAGGTCGATGAAGAGGTCGTAGACCTCGTCCAACACTTCGGCGGGACGCGCATCGCCACGGTCGATCTTGTTGAGCACAACGATCGGCGGCAGACCGAGCTGCAAGGCCTTGGAAAGGACGAACCGGGTCTGGGGAAGAGGTCCCTCGGCGGCGTCCACCAGCAACAACACGCCGTCCACCATTTGCAGGGTGCGCTCGACCTCGCCGCCGAAGTCGGCGTGGCCGGGGGTGTCGACGATGTTGATCTTGATGCCCTGGTGCCACACAGCGGTGTTCTTGGCGAGGATGGTGATGCCGCGCTCGCGCTCGAGATCACCCGAGTCCATGACACGTTCGGCGACCCGCTCGTTGTCGCGGAAAATGCCGCTTTGCCACAGCATGGCATCCACCAAAGTGGTCTTGCCGTGGTCCACGTGAGCGATGATGGCGAGATTGCGGAACTCTTGCGTTGACATTGGTGTCTCCCGGCCCGTCGGAGCGAGCGAGCCGTTGTAGCACCAATGCGGTACCGGGTCAATCATGTTCCCCCCCCCACCGCCGGCCGACTCCTTGGTGCCGGCCGGTGCGGCCCCGATATATGAGAAGATGCATCTGGATGTTTCAGGTCATTGAGGTCCCTGTATGGCTGCTGGTCCTGCTCGGTATTCTTGCAGGTCTGGCGGCGTTGGACCGGCTGTTGGTGCCGAGCTTCCGATGGCTCGTGCGCGGACGGGTCAACAAGGTGCTCGAGGAGGTCGGGCAGCACCTGAAGATCAAGATCGAACCCTTCAAGCTCACCAAACGCGAGGTCCTGATCGACCGGCTGATGTACGATCCGGAAATCCTCGAGGCGGCGGAGGCGTACGCCGCTGAAGAAGACATGCCGCGTCAGGTCGTGATGGACAAGATCGACCGCTATGCGCGCGAAATCGTGCCCGCCTTCAACGCCTACTTTTACTTCCGCATCGGCTACTGGATCGCCCGCCGGGTGGCGCAGCTGCTCTACCGGGTACGCCTGGACGTCACCGACGAGGAGGCGCTGGCCGCCATCGAACCCAAATCGACGGTGGTGTTTCTCATGAACCACCGCAGCAATATGGACTATATTCTGGTGGCCTACCTGGCGGCATCGCGGACCACCCTGAGCTACGCGGTCGGGGAATGGGCCCGGGTTTGGCCCCTCCAGGCGCTCATCCGATCGATGGGGGCCTACTTCGTCCGCCGGAAATCCCGCAACGCACTTTACAGGATGGTCCTGGCGCGTTACATACACATGGCCACCGCCGGCGGCGTGACCCAGGCGATGTACCCGGAGGGTGGACTCACCCGCGACGGCCACCTCTGCGAGCCCAGGCTGGGCCTGCTCGACTACATGTTCCGTTCCTTCGAGCCCGACGGCGAACGCGATCTGGTTTTCATTCCGGTCGGCATCAACTACGACCGGGTCCTCGAGGACCGCAGCCTGCTCCTCGGCCTAAAAGACGAGCCACCCAGCGCCTCGGCCCTGCAGGCCGCCTGGCGGGCCGTCGGATTCACGCTCCGCAACTTCGGGCAGATGGCGCTTGGACGATGGCACCGCTTCGGCTACGCGTGCGTCAACTTCGGCACCCCGATTTCCATGCGCCGTTACTGCACTGAGCATGATCTGCGACCAGCGACCCTCGATCGGGAAACGAGGTTCTCCGTCGTCTCCGGGATCGCCGAGGATCTGATGGCCGCCCTCGCGGCGATCATTCCCGTGGTCCCGGTATCCCTCGTCGCCACCGTTTTTCAGCGTCAGACGGCGCCCATCAGTGCGCTCGAGCTCAAGGCTGAGGCGCAGCGCCTGATGGATGAGCTGGCGGAGAACGGCGCCAAGCTCCACATTCCGCGCCGCGACCGCGAGTATGCGATCGAAGTCGGACTGCGGATGCTCGTGCTGCGCCACATCGTCGAGGAGCGGGAGGGTCTTTTTGGCCAAGCGGATGGCGAGGCAGCCGCCCTTGCCTACTACGCCAACTCGATCGCCCACCTCGTGCCGGCGAGGCTCAACTCCGCGTCGCGGTGAGAATCGCGCGCTGCAGGTCGATGTTGTCCCGGTGGCCCGTGAGACGCGCGGTGATCTTGCCCCGCACCGGGTAACCCAGCAGGTAAAGATCGCCGATGATGTCGAGGATCTTGTGGCGCACGAACTCGTCGGGGAAACGGAGCTTGGTGTTGATCACGTTGTCCTCGCCGACCAGGATGAAGTTGTCGAGGCGCCCGCCGGTACCGAGGCCGAGCTCGTTGATCATCTTCAGATCACGCATGAAACCAAAGGTGCGGGCGGGGGCGATCTCCTCGCGGTAGGCATCACAGTCCTCGAATACGAAATCAAAGTACTGCTCCCCTACCGGCGGCGGGTAACGCAGCAGATACGAGACCGAGAACACGTCCGCCGGCTCGATCACGAGGGACTTCTCTCTCCCGCCGCCGATCTCGTAGAGGCGATCGATGACCAGCTCCTTCACCGGTACGTCCTGATCCACGATCCCGACCTCTTCGATGCGTTCGAGGAAGCTGAGGGCCGACCCGTCGAGGACCGGGATCTCGCCGTGGACCTTGATCAGCAGGTTGGAGATGCCGCAGGCATGGAGGGCGGAGAGGAGATGCTCGACGGTGCGGATAGTCTCGCCCGCACGGGTGAGGGTCGTCGCGTAATCGGTCTCGGCGACCGAGTCGACGTGCGCGGGAATCGCAATCCCTCCGGGAAGAGTGAGGAAGTGAATCCCGGTGTCGGGGGGTAGGGGCTGGATCACCATGCCGGTTCGGCCGCCGGAGTGCAGGCCGAGTCCGTAGATGACGTTCGAGTTGCGAATCGTCTTCTGCGATCGGTCCGTGGTTTGGAGCAACGACATCTCCGGCGGCGGTTGGAACTTCACCACGGTTTCGATCCGCTCGCGGCTCGCCTCCAGGACCCCGTCCCAGCCCGCTTCGGTCCGTGACCTCTTGGCGTCGAGTGCCGCCTCCACCGCCTCCAGGGTTCGATCGTATGAGAGCGGTTTTTCGAGGTAATCGTAGGCGCCCATCTTGATGGACTTGACCGCGGTGGCCGAGGTCCCGTGCCCGGACATCATGATCACCGCGGCCTCCGGGTCCAGGTCGCGGAGGGCCTGCAGGGTTTCGAGACCATCCCAGTCCGGTAGCCAAATGTCGAGAAAAACGACATCCGGCCGACGTTCGCGAAACAAATGAAGAGCCTCCTCGCCGCTGGAGGTGACCACGGTTCGGTATCCCTCGTCGCTCAGGATCTGCGAAAGGGTCGTGAGGATCCCGGGTTCGTCGTCAACGATCAAAATGAGCTCGTTCATTAGCGGCAAGTGTGAGGCGTCGGATACTCTTGGTCAAGCGCACACTGAATTCGGAATTCGGAGTTCGGAATTCGGAATTTTCGGCGCGCAGAGGAAATCGTGAATTGTGCGGCATACTGCCCGCGCCTGGGCGCGCCCGGCGGGGGGGTGGCATCCTCACGGGCAATTTGCTGATGGGAAGGCCACGTTGAATTCGGAGGCGCCCTCCTAACCCGCATTCCTCACCAGGTTGCGTGGCGAGGTCGGCGAGGTGCCGTGTCCAGTGGGGTTTTCGACCTGAGGGGCGCGGAGTGCGTACTCGACCGTACGTTACGGCGCGCCTTCGGCGCTTGTGTCTCACCGCCATCACCGCGTGTCCG
>JBGMRN010000117.1:0-9558 GCA_048061535.1 Thermoanaerobaculales bacterium
AGTTGGGTTTCCGACCCGAGGGGCGCGGAGCGCGTACTTGCGATACGTCGAGCACCCCGAGGCGAGAAAACACAGCTGGGCGCGGTGCATCGCCGCCCGCAACAGGAAGCTGGTGAGATATGCGGGCTAGGCTGATAGAGTGTTTGTCAGGAAGCACAACGATTGTTCGTTACAGGGTTTCTCAGGTCGTGGTGGGTCCGTGCAGGGACGGTGGCGGTCCTCGCTGGAGTCCTCCTGTCCCTGGGATCGACGGGGTGCAGGCAAGGTAAGAGGACAACCGGAGGTGTGGTCGCCGTCCGGTGCGAGCCGGACCAGGCTGCCGCCCGCGCGGGGATCGAGCCCGGTGACATCATCGTCGGGTGGCGATCGGGTGACCGCCACGGCACCATCGACTCCCCCTTCGGACTCGCCCTCGTGGAGCAGCAGGAACCCCCGCGAGGGGCCGTGTTGCTCGAGGTCCGGCGGCGAGGCCGTGGAACCCGCCGCATGGAGATTCCTCCCGGTCTCTGGGGGCTCCTGACCCGTCCCAACCTCGCGCCGCTTCTCACGAACAACCAGCGGCCGCTGGATGTCGCCGACGGTGGCGAGCTCGATCGGGCGGTGTCGTTCTGGCGGACCACCGCCGCACGGAAGGTGCATGCTGGGCGGCCGGAGGAGGCCGCATGGTACCGGATGCAGGCCGCGACCGCCCTCGCCGAGGCTGACCGGGAGGACGAGGCCGAGAGGGAGCTGCGGGCGGGCGCCGATTTGATTGTCGATCCCTCGCTGCGAGCAGTCTACTGGGAGCGCGCCGGCAACGCCTTCCTGGAGAAGGGCCGGAAGAAGGCGGCGAGCACCGCGTTTATGAGAGCCATCGAGCTGCATGAGACCGTTGACGGGGATTCGGCCGCCGTGGCGTTCACGCTGCTTCAGCTGTGCCGCATCGCCCGCCGCTCCCACGAAACCGAGGCTCGGAGAGCACTGGCAATCTACCGTGCGCTCGAGGGCGACGGGATGGAAACCGCCCAGGCATTCCGCGGACTGGCGCTTTTTCAGTACTCTCGATCCAGATACGACCGCGCGGAGGCCCGCTATCGCGAGGCCCTGGCGATCGTTGAACGGCTGGCGCCCGAGGCGGATTTGCTGCCGGATCTGCTGGGACGACTCGGTCTGGCTGTTCTCCACCAGGGGGATTTCGAGGCGGCCCGGAAGCTGTTCCACCGAGAGCTGGACGCGGCGAGACGGCTGGAGCCCACGGGGCCGCGGGTAGGCTACGCAAACAACCACCTGGGCCTGGTGGCCAAGAAGCTCGGTGAATATTCGGAAGCACGATCGTGGTACGTCAGAGGGCTGGAGATCTACCGCGCCTGCCGGCCTGGGGGCGTTGAGGTCGCCGGCATGCTCAACAATCTGGGCAACGTGGCCCTGAGGGAGGGGGACTTCGCCAGCACCCTCCGGTTCCATCGCGAGGCGCTCACTCTCCGACAGCGCCTTCAAGCCGGCAGCGCCGATGTCGCCGCCAGCCTCAACAACATCGGATCGGCGGAGCGGAATCTCGGAAACTTCGACGCCGCCCGCACCCACCTCGAGAGGGCGCTGGAGCTGAAGCGCGCAATCGCGCCCGGCACATCGACCCTGGCCAACACGCTCGCCGAGCTGGGAATCGTCGCAGTCAGGCAGGGCCGACTGATTGAGGCCGATCGCCTCTATGCGGAGTGCAGGATAATCCGGGAGCGCACCGCACCCGGCAGCCCGGCAGTCGCGGAAATCATGTTCCTTCAGGGCGCCCTGGTCAAGCAGTCCGGCCATCGGCGAGAGGCCGAACGGCTCTGGAGGAAGGCCATCGCGATTATGGAACAGACCCAAGCGGGGCTGCCACTCTCCGCATACGAGCCATCCAGGTTCGGCGCGCAGTTCTACCTGTTTTACGGCGCCCTGGCTCGGCTCCTCGCCGAGGATGGGCGCGGCGAGGAGGCGTTCGCCCTCATGGAGGGAGCCCGGGCCCGCGCGCTGAGGGCCATGCTCGTCGGTGCGCAGTCGATCCCGGCAGGCGTCCCGGGGCGTCTGTGGACCTCCTATCGCCAGACGCTCCTGGAGATCGGGCGCTCCCGAGCCCGTCTCGCCCTGAATGCTGCGTCGGAGGACACGCCGTCGAAATCCGAGGCCGCCTTAGAACTGCAACGCCTCGAAGAGACGAGAGACCGGCTGACCCGTGAGCTTCGTGCCGCAGCGCCACGGCTCGCAACTCTGGACGCCGAGCCCACCCCAACCCTGGACGAGGTTCGGCAGGCCCTGGATCCCGGTACCGTACTGCTGTCGTACGTTGTCGGGGAGAATCAGACCGTCCTCTTCGTGGTAGAGGCCGCCGCCGACTCGAACGCTCCGCCGACAACACACGTCATTTCGGTGGAATCGGAAGAGCTGGAGCGCCGCATCGAGATCCTACGGGCGTTCATCTCGCGCGGCGCCTTCACCCGCGGTGTGGACCGAGCGCTAGTGGTGCAGGCAAGGAAGTTGTTCGACCTCCTCTTGGCGCCCGCCATGGAAGAGATCGAGGCGGCCCAGCGTCTCCTCATCGTCCCCGACGGCCCCCTCCGTGAGGCCCCGTTTGCAGCCTTCGTGCTCCCCGGCGAACCCGTGCGCTATCTGGGGAGCTGGAAACCGATCTTCTTCAACCCCTCGGCCGGCGCCTTCATGGCACTGAGAACCAGGCGCCAGGGAGAGGATCGTGCGGCCGGGACAGGCATTGTCGCCTTTGGAGATCCCGACTACGCGGAGAACTCGAACGCCACTCGGGAGCTGCGCCTGAGACCCCTTCAGGGCTCACGAAGTGAGGTGCGGAGAATTGCCGCCGGTTTCGGGGACGACGCCCGGTTGTATTTGGGGCGCGAAGCGACAGAGCAACGGCTCCGGTCACTGCGCAACAATGCTCGCTTCCTCCACTTCGCCGTCCATGCGCGCTCTGACGCGCGCTTCCCATTGGAATCGGCCCTTTATCTCTCCATGCCCACCGAACCTTCCGCCCCACCGGAAGGTGACGGGGTGCTTCGCGCCTGGGAGATCATGGACGGCCTTCGCTTCAACGCCGACGTGGTCGTCCTCTCCGGGTGCTCCACCGGACGTGGAGAGCGGGTGGCGGGAGAGGGAATCCTCAGCTTGGCACGGGCCTTCCAGTACGCCGGCGCCGATACCCTCGTGGTCTCGCAATGGCCTGTCGCCGACCGGCCGACCTCCGAGCTGATGGTTGCCTTCTACGCCAGGTTGAGAAGGGGACTGACGACTATCGAAGCGCTGCAGCGCACACAAGCGGAGCTTCTGACCGCCCCCGTCGAGCTCGAGGGCGGTCAAACCCTCGACGCCCGGCACCCTTTCTTCTGGGCGGCGTTCCAGGTCATGGGTGACTGGCGCTGATGCCGACGTCGAACGCCTCGAGCAGAGAAGGCACCGCGTCTTCCAAACCCTCCGAGACGACCATAACTCTCCAGTAGTACCGTCCGCGAACCACCTCGACGTCCGCCGGCCATCCGATGCTGGTGGTCGCGACCTTCCCACTCGTCCACAGAGTTTCTCCGTCGCCGTCGAAGAGCTCGACGATGTAGCCTCGGGCGCCAGGCACAGGCTTCCAGGAGAAATCCACCCCATCCGCCATCACCATCCCCAAGGGCGCCACCAGCACGGGGCCCGCATCCTCCTCTCCGGCCCGGAGGGTGACGGATTCGGGATGATTGGAGACCGCAGGCGTCTGAAGGAAGGGCCGACCGACGAAGAAGGTCACAACAACCGCAGCCGACGCGACGAGGACAACCGGCAGGCCCCACCGGCGGGTGGGAGGCCTCCGCTCCTGCGCCTTGGGGGTCGGCGCCCCGTCGTCGAACGCATGCGCAGCCATCCTGACGCCCAGCACGCCTCGATAAACCCTGGCGCACTCCTCACATGAGAGCACATGATCCAGCGCAGTCTCGCGTTCCGCGGCATTCATCTCGTCCATGGCCAGCCGCTCCCACCGATCCTCGGTGAGATGGCCGGTCACCCCCGATGTCACCACCTGATACGCCATCTGGAGACTCTCTGTGTCAGCCATCGATTCCCCTCGCCCGCAGCCCCTTGCGGAGATCGGCCACGCCGCGCGCAATCAGGTTGCGCGCCTTGTTGTAGGGCCAGTCGAACATCTCCATGATCTCCCTCGCCGAGAACCCACCAAGGTGTGCCTGCACGGCGCGCCTCCGATCCCCCGACAAATCACTCAGGCTCTCCAGGATCCGGACCCCCAGCTCCTTGCTGCGGGCAAGCTCCTCTGGGTTCCAAACCCGGTTTCCCTTTTCCTCGGCCAGCTCACGCGTACGCTCCCTCCGGCGATGCTCCTCTCGCAAGACCCTCACGGTCTCCCGCACCGCGGCTCTGTAGATATAAGAGGAGGGGTGGCGGATCTCTTGCTCACCTGCCCCCGCCTTCCAGAGGGCTACCAGGACTTTTTGCCCGATATCCTCGGCCAGATTGTCCGTCTCCGGGCCGGCAATCTTCCGTACCACCGACTGAATCAGGCGGGCATAACGCCGCGCCAGATCGTCGAAGCGTCGGTCGGCATCGTCGTGGGCCACAGTCGCAGTATAACGTCACGAGCCCGCACTCCTCACCATCTTTCTATTGCGGGTCGCAATGCACAGCGCCTTGCACCCCTCGCAACGAAATCTGGTGAGGAGTTCGGGCGAACCCATCGGCCACGCGCTGATGGCGGTGAGACACAAGCGCCGAAGGCACGCAGTAACGTACGTACTGTCGAGCGCTCGGTGGAGCGCGAGCCAGCGCCTGGAGAATGTCAACCCGGCAGGACGTAGTTCGTCCAGAGGAAGAGGTCGGCCGCCGATTGGTTACGATATGCGCACAGGGGGGAGATGGACATGCAGGATATAGGGAAAGCACGGAGCTTCGGTGAGCGCCACGGCCGCAAACGGCGGAGAGGACGGCTCTGTTGGTTTACGGCCACTTTCTCCCTGGCCATGGTCGCGGCATTCGCCCAAGCCCAGGTTATAATGGAGAACAGTCATGTCAAGCTGACGTTCGACGTACAAACCGCCGCCCTGGTGCAGGTCGCCGACAAGAAACACGGATTCTCCCTGGATTTCGCGGCCGAGACGCCGCTCTGGATGTTAACGATTCTCGACGCGGCCGTGCAGCCGCCCAATGTCACCAAGAACGACTTCAAGGACGTTTGGGCCACGGACGTTGAGGGCGGGCGATCCACCTGGCTGGGGCGTGACGGGGCCGTGAACGTGCTCCGCATGGGGTGGCAAGGCGTACCGTTGCCAAACGGCGGCACGGCTGCGGTCGAGGTCGAAGTCAGGTTGCCGGATGGCTCGGCCGAGTCGCGCTGGCGGATCGAGCTCTCGACCGTAGGAGAGGCGGACGCGTTGTGGCGGGTGGCGTTCCCGGTCTTTCTCCTCGAACCCATCGGCGGTGATGCGGAGAACGATATCGCGGCAGTCCCGATTCACAGCGGCCTCATCGTGAGGAACCCCCACGAAAACAACGTCGCCGGTATCGGGGGGCCCGAGATCGGAGCGGAGTCTTCGGTGACCGGTGGCCATCCGGGCACATGGGAGATGCAGTGGATGCAGATCTATGACGAGAGCTCGCTCCACGGCATCTTCCTACGCTCCACAGACGACGTTGGCTACGCGAAGGGACTCACGATGACGCCCTTCCGAGGAGGCACCGCCCTGATGTGGCGTCACTATCCGGAGGACAACAACACGACCAGTCGGTCCTACGCGCCGGCCTACGACGTGCGGCTGGAGCCGCTGCAAGGCGACTGGTACGACGCGGTCGGAAGGTACCGGGAATGGTTGCTCGAACAGCGATGGTGTGCCGCCGGTCCTCTTCGCGCTCGTCAAGATATTCCCCGAGCCAAGGCGGAGTCGGTTGGGATCTCACTGTACACCGAGGTGGCCAAGCTCGGGTCCACAGAGGAGCTACTTCAGGCCCACCAGGGCTGGCTGGATTTCTTTATGGGCGCCGGGCGGATCGTCACCCACCTCCGCGGCGGCGTCCAGCTGTTACCTCTCCCCGAGCCAAGTCAGGAGTACACCCAGGCCCTGGCTGCGCTCGTCTCCCTCGGCTTCTACTCCATGCCGTACACCAACACTCACGGCTGGCCGAGGAGCTGGCCCGACGATGAGGAGGGCACCTGCGAAGCGGCGAACGCCAAGACGCTCAACGGCGAGCGAATCTACACCTCACAGTTCGACGCGTGGAAGATGTGTCCAGGGGAAGCTCGATGGAGAGAGCGCTATGTCGAGGTCACCGAAGCCATGATCGACGCCGGCAACACGGACCAGTACTGCGACCTGTATCCCACGGTACGACTGTGCTTTGACGCCGACCACGGCCACCCGCTCGGCGGCGGACGCTGGTGGATCGAGAGCTATCGGGAGGAGATGCGGGCGGTCCGTGAGGCCGCGCGAGTGCTGCGGCCCGACTTCATGATGGTACCCGAGCACCGCAGCGAGACCGGCATCGACCTGTTCGACGCTTACTCGCTGAACTACTGGACCTACAAGGACCACGTGTTCCGAGGAAACGTCGAAACGGGCATCCCGACGCCGATCGTCGCTGCAACGATCCACGACTACATCGGATGTAGCGCCGGCACCCAGGTACCGTACGACATGATCGGCAGCCGGCATTTCCGCTTCGCCCAGGCATGGGGCTTCGTGAACGGCAACGTCGCGACGATGTACTGCGATCTCCCACCGGACATGGTGCAGTATTCAGAGTCCAGGCTGCGTGACTACCGGTTTCTGCGCGAGATGATTCGCTATCGCAGTTCGGCACTGAAGTACTTGCAGTACGGGAAGTACCTGCGCCCGCCGGACACCGGCGCCGGGATTCAAGAGATCGTCATGTACGATGAGCCGTTCGTCCAGCCCGTCGTCCTGAGCGGAGCGTTTCGCGCCCATGACGGGTCCACGGGCGTGTTCCTCACCAACTACAACACCGAACCGAAGGAGATCGCCCTTCTGCTGATACGCGACGAACTCGAGCTCGGCGATGGAACGTACGAGATCTACTCGATCACTCCGGAGGGGCGTCACAAGCTCGGCGAGCTTCGGGAGGCCCAGTACGTTCACAACCAGACGCTCGAGCCGGATGGGATCCTCATGTTGGAGCTGGCGCCGGTCGGGATTTCCCATCCGAGGAGGGCGACGGGAAGATACGCACCTCGCCGGTGAGGGGATCCCGGCTCGCTCGGAGGAACGGTCCCGGTGCAGCTCGCCACGTGCCACCCGATCAGTGAGCTCCACCAGGCCGTTGGTCAGGGTGTCGAGGCGCCGTGCCGAGCACTGCTATCCTACGGGTCGATCTCGGGAAGGGAAGGGCCCCACTTGACCGTACGGCGTCCGCTCATTGCCGCGAACTGGAAGATGAACCTGGGCCGCTGCGCCGAGGCTCTCGATCTGGTGCGCAAGATCCGGCATCCCTTGAGTCGGGTCACCGGTATTGACGTGGTGCTGTGCCCTCCTTTTACGGTGCTGGCGGGCCTCGCCGAGGTGCTGCGGCCGTCTTCCATCGCGCTCGGCGCCCAGAACATGCACTGGGAGGACCGCGGCGCCCACACCGGCGAGATCTCGCCGTTGATGCTGTCCGCGTTGTGCGAGTACGTCATCATCGGCCACTCCGAACGCCGCGCCACCGGCTCGGCCGACGACGACGACTCCGCCGTCAACGGCAAGGTCCGCGCCGCACTGGCCGCGGACCTCACACCCATCCTGTGCGTCGGCGAAGACCTCGAGCAGAACGAGCATGACGAGACCGACACCGTTGTCGGCGCCCAGGTCCGGGCCGCGCTGGACGGGCTGGCGCCGGATCTGGCACGGCGGTGCCTCATCGCCTATGAACCGATCTGGGCCATCGGCAGCGGCCGCTCCGCCTCACCGGCCGTGGCAAACCGCGCTATCGGGCTCACCATCCGGGGGGCGCTCGCCGGGTGTTTCGGCGAGTCGGTTGCCGAGGATGTCCGGGTGCTCTATGGCGGCAGCGTGACCGCGGACAACATCGCCGGGTTCATGGCGATGCCGGAGGTCGACGGTGCGCTGGTCGGCGGCGCAAGCCTGGATGAACGATTCGTCGAGCTGGTCCGCGACGCAACGCAGTGAGATAGCCCGCATTTCTCACCACCTTTCTACTGCGGGGCACAATACCCAGCGCGTGTCTGCGCTTTCTCGATTTTCTCGCTCGATGTACCGCAAGTACGACTTCGCTCCCAAATCTTGTGAGAGCGCAGACGCGCACTTCATCTTGCACCCCTTGCGGGAAATCTGGTGAGAAGAATACGCTCCTGGCGTACCCCGTCACAATTGGAGTGGTATTCGGTTGAGATGCGACCCGGAAGTCACGGTGTCGGCTCTGCCATCGCTGGAGGCCCGCCCGGGTTCCGTGAGGCCCTCGTCAACGCGAACCCGAAAAGGAAGATAAGGATCGCGGAGGCCGCCAGGGAAGCCGCCTGGTCGCTCCACCAGTCGGAGCCCGTGACAACGAACCCCGAGGCCAGTGCGTTGTTGGCGCCATGGGCGACGGCGACCGCCCACACGCTCCCGCCCGAGTACCGGTACAGCCATGCGAAGGCGAAGGCGAGAGAGACGACCCCGGCCGGGAAGAGGAGGAATGTGCTCACGATTGGGTGGGCCCCGTCGTTGTAGCCTGCAAGGTTGGCCGGCAGGTGCCAGAACGCCCAGATGAGGCCCACCAAGAGCGTGCCCCGAAGTGGACCCTTCCGGGCTTCCAGAAACGGCTGGAGGAAGACTCTCCACCCGAGCTCCTCACCAAGGCCGCCGATGACGGCGTTGACGATCGAGGCAAGGGCGATGGAGAGGAGGAGGTTCAGGGCGAGATACGCAAAGCTCTGGGCGTTCGGGCCGAGAAGCGTCCCGAGCCCGTGGATGCCTGCCACCCCGTTCCCATCCGTGGCCAGAGGGAAGTGTTCCGTGTCCCACCGGTACCGTCCGGCGAGCACCAGGAACAACTTGGTCAGCAGGATCTGACTCCAGCCAACGGCGATCCCCAGCGGTACGAAGCGAAGACCGCGCATGTGGAAGGACCTTCGGACCAGCTTTCGGGTTCGTGACGATACCACGAGGACCGCCACGGCGGGCGTCCACATGGTCAGCCAGACCCAGAAGCGACCGCCCTGGGAAAGGCCGGCACGAACCGCAAGCATCTGCGTGCCATAGCCGAGGAGGAAAACCAGAATCAGGTACCCGTAGAGATCTCGTCGTCGGTGATTCATGACAGTCCTCCCGCACGGTGGTCCGCCGCCTCCTGCAAGGTGAGAAGGAGCTTCCTGAGCAGCACGATGCTGACCTTGAGGAGGCCAATGCCGAGGAGGGCTCCGACCGGGATGATCCCGTAGCCGAGCACCTCGGAGCCCCCCAGGGGAGGACGCGCCAGAAACCCCGCAGCGAAGGAGTATCGACCGGGCCCGAGCCACACCCCAACATACTGGGGGAACACGAGTTTGAGTGGCGCCAGGGTAACTTCTCAATAATCCAGGGCAAGAGGCGTGACATCCGTCGTTGAGCGGAA
>JBGMRN010000118.1:0-9531 GCA_048061535.1 Thermoanaerobaculales bacterium
GACCGAAAATCTGCAGCTCGAGGCTCTGGCGGATGTTGGTGTTGCCGGTCTCGGGATCGACGCCGCCGTTTTCCGGAAACAGATAGGCCAGAGGAATCTCACTCAAAAACTCGAGCGGATAGACCCGGTAGTTGTCGAGGTCCGCCTGGCTTCCCGCGGCCACGAAGACCGTCTGGTCGTACGACCACTCGGGCGAGGCCGTTCTTCCGCCGTCGGTCCGATAAGGCGTGATCACCCATCGGTTCAACCTGACATCCTGGGCGGAGGTCAGATTGGCGCTGGGATCCACCGACGAGGAACGGATGCTCATCTTCGCAATAACGATGTCACCGGCTTGGGCACAGACGTCGATGTCCGGATTGCTCTCTTTGACCTCGATCGTCAGGTAGACGACCGCTTCGCCGTTGGCGAGTTGAGAGCTGCCACCACACGATGACACCGCCAACCCGAGGGCAAGCACGACGCACAGCTGCAAAATCCGTTTCATCTGTTCCTCCACCTAGTACTTCACGATCCTCGGAGTGATGAAGATCAGAAGCTCATCATGGCGTTTGAAGACCCCTTTGTTCTTGAACATCCACCCGATGATCGGGATCTTGTGCAGACCGGGAACCCGGTTCTCGTTGTCCTGATCGTTGATCTGGTAGATGCCCGCGATTACCGTGGTGCCGCCGTCCCGAACCAGCAATTGGGTTTGGGCGTCGCGGGTGAAGATCGGTGCGTTCCGGCCGCCGGCGACCGCGGCGGCAAGGACGGGCTCCTGCTTCTTGATCGAGATCTCGAGGTTAACGGTGCCTTCAGCCGTGATCTGCGGCGTCACCTCGAGGCGCAGCGTGGCATCGACGTACTGCACGGTGACGGTGTTGTTGGCGATCGTCTGCACCGGAATCTGCAGACCGGAACGAATCGAGGCCCGCTGGAGATTCTGGGTGGTGATGCGCGGGGTCGAGACGATCCTCACCAGGCCGTCCGACTCCGCTGCCGTCAGCATGAAGTCGAGGTTGAAGGTGTTGAGGATGTCCCCGAAGGTCATCGAGAGCACACCGTTGTTGCCTCGAGGCAGATCGACCCGTCCATCGGCGCTGACCGAGTTGGGGAAGGAGAGCCCGGTGTCGTTGCCGTGGGCTGTGTCCATGATTCCGCTGAATCCCCAGCTCACACCAAGCTCGCGGGAGAAGTCCCTGGTCGTCTCGACGATGCGACCTTCGATCACCACCTGAGGCGTCGGTTTGTCGAGACTCTCGATCAGGCGCAGGATCCCCTCCATACGGTCGACCGTGTCACGGAGAATGAGGGTGTTGGTTCGCGCATCGACCGTCACCGAACCTCGCGGCGAGAGCAGGTACGAATCACTCGCCAACAGCGTCGCGATGTCCGTCGCCTTGGCGTAGGACACCGGCTGGAGCACGGTTTTCAACGGCGTGGCCTTCTCACGCTCGAGCTCCAAACGGGCGCGGGCCGATCTTTCGGAGGCGAGCTTCGAGGTCGGCGCGACCCGGAGAACGTTGTTCTCGAGCACGTAGTCGAGCCCGTTGATCTTGAGGATCAGGTCGAGGGCCTGGTCCCAAGGGACCTCGCGCAGCTCGACCGTCACCGAACCGCTGACCGAGGGATCGAGGACGATGTTGAGGTCGGTGAGCACCGAAAAGGTCTTGAGAACGTCCTTGATGTCGGCATCCTTGAGGGTCAGGGTGATCGGCTCGCCGGTGAACCGCTGTTCCTCGGTCTCGACCTCGGTCGAGGCATAGCTCTCACCCTCGGTCGTCGGAGACTTGATGACCGCTGCCGCGGGCGCCTGCTCGATGAGCTGCGTGCTGTCTGCAACCCACGGGCTACGCTCGGGCGCCGTCGCCGCCACCGCCTGGCGCGACGTCGAGTCATCGGCCGGTTCCGGCACGGCCTGCTCCGTTGTTTTCGGCTCGTCCGGAAGATCGAAGAGGGTCGAGGCCATGGCCTGAACCGGCTCCGGTTCGTTCCTCACCTTCGGCTCGGCCCTGGCGATTTGGATGGTTCCCGCCTGGTCGGCGAAGACACGTGTCGCCGAGGACGCCGCCCGGAGGGGCCCGCCTTTCGGTCCGACCGTGATCGTGACCTCGCCGCCGGATTCGTCAATTCGGTATGCGGCATCGGCGCGCAGGTCGACGACGACCCGCGTCACCAGCTCGGGCCGCGTTTGATGCTGAGCCACCCGCACCTGTCGCACCAGGGGAGAGTTCACCGCCATGAGGCGCCGGTCCACCCGGTTGTTCACGCCCTTGAGGTCGACATACAGGCGCCACGGATCGGTGAGGATCTCGTTCGCGCCGATTTGAATGGGTCGGTCGGATTTGAGCCTCACCACCACACCGTCGCTGGTGCGCACCGGCACCACGTCGAAGAGATTTCCCCCCAACAAAGGTGCGGAGACCGTTGGCGCCGGAGGCCGTTCGGTCACAGCGGCGGGGCTCGAGACTGCCACCTCCTCGGAGGCGACTGTGACCTCGGGCAGCGCCCCCCCGCTATTGAAAGAGGCAAACTCGAGATCGAGGCGCCCCGCCGAAACCGAGAGATTCAGTTGGGCGGGCGCATCGAGCCACACCGTCAGTCGGGACATCCGCTTGCCGAACTCCTCGACGTGGCGCAGCTCCGCGCGCTCGATTCCGAATCCGGGTTGGACCAGGAGCCCATCGCTCTGAGACCACCCGGCCGCCGGCATCTCGACAATCCACACGCCGGGCTGCGGCGAGTAGTGGACCGTTTCCAACGCGCCGGTCGCACGGATGTGGAGCACCGGGCCCGACGGCCCGCTTTCGACGTCCATTCCCTGTATGACCGGGATGGACTCCGTCGCCAGGAGCGGCAGACCAGACCCCAGCAGCACGCAGGTCACTGCTGCCACCAGGATTCGGGCGTTCTTGTTCATCATGCCATCCCCCATTTTCCTCTCACCTCAACAGCCGGCCTAGTCCTTGATCACCCGCACGACTTCTTCGTACGGTTTGATCCGTTTGGGGTCATTGACCTGTTGTCTGAAGACGACCTTCGTCGGTAGGATCTCTTTGACCTCGCCGTTGTACAGCTTGGTGCCCGGTCTGATGATGTAGGACACATTGTCCCGGCCCTGGACGAACGCGAGGATCCCGGTCGGGGTTTCGATGATGCCCTCGACCTTCAATTCCTCCACCAGCATTCCCGGAAGCCCCGGCGGCCGCACCTTCGCCGACCCGGGCTCCGGCTCCTCGAATCCCTCGAGGAGCGACCGGAATGGATCCCTGCGGCCGGCCGGGTCGTAGCTGAAGAGGTCTCCCTGGAGCACTTCCTGCTCGCCGCGCAGGATCTGCTCGATCCCCGACACGTCGAGCTCCTCCGAGTCGAGGATGGCTGGCGGCGACTGCTCCTCTTCTTGCTGGGCGACGGCCACTCCGGGCAGGGCCATCACCATCAGCACTCCACACGGCAACAACCACCGGGCATTCATCATGGCGTCTCTTCCTTGTAGATGAAGGTTCGCTGGGTGAATCCGGCGGTGATCGTGAAACCCTCGCCCCTCTTCTTGTTGGGGGTCACCACCAGATCGTCGACGTTGATGATCCGCGAAAACCTGCTGAGCCGATCGAAGAAGAGCCCAAGCTCATGATAGGTGCCCTCGAGTTGAACCCTGATCGGCCACTCGAGGATGAAATCGCGGTCCTCGAAGTCACCGGGAGTGAAGCGAGTCAGCCGGAAGCGCCCCCGTTCGTTGAGCTGCTTCAGGCGTTTGAGGAGGCTGTCCGTCTCGCGCCTGGTCGGGAGGATCTTCTTCAAACGATCGAGCTCGAGCTCGTAGTTGCGGATATCTTCTTCGAGGCGCGGCAGATCGGCCTTGGCCGCGCGCCCCTTCTCGATCTCCCGCTCGAGGTCGTCGATGCTCTCCTCGAGCCGAGTGATTGTCGTCTCGATGTCTTTGAAGAAGTACATCTGCATCACCACGAACAGCGCAATTCCGAGCACCAGACCGACGATCAGTGCCACGTACCAGGGCTTTTCGTTGAGATCAATCGCCATGGAGCAAGCCCTCCGTTCTCATATCCCTGGTCCGGAGTCCGCGTCGGCGGCCTCGATCTTCGGCGGTGCGTAGGTAAAGACGCACGAGAGCGCAAATGTGAACGTGTCGCCCCTCGATCGAGCGAGGTTCTTGAGGATCGGCTCCTGGAAGAACGGCGAAGCATCGAGATTCGAGATGTAGTTGGCGACCGCATTCTCGTCCATCGCCACCCCGGTGATCGAAATCATGTTGCCCTTGAAGGTCAGCTTGGTGAGCCACACCAGCTCCGGCAGCGCCCGCGAGACCTCGTCCATGATCCGTACCGGACCCCGCTGGTTGCGCTTGAGCTCCTCGATGACCTCGATCTTGTGACGCAGCGCGTCGCGACGGGCTTCGAGCTTGTCGACCAACTCGATGTACGGCAGGAGCTCATCACGATCGACCCGCCGCTGATGCTCGAGATCCTGGAGATCGGCCCGTTCGCTGGTCAACAGATACCAACGGACGCCAACCGCGAGAAACGCGAGCATGAGAACGATCAACAGAATGATGTCGCCCTGCTTGGCGCCGAGCGAAAACTCCGTACGTTTACGCTTCGTGGCCGCCGGCGCCTCAGCAACTAGGTTGATCTTGATCATCGCGTCATTCTCCGACCCTGCGAACCGCGAGGCCCACGGCCACCGCCATCGCCGGGGCATGTCGGTTGATCCACTCCGGATCGAAGTCGGACTCGGTGTAGCGGATGTTCCGGAACGGGTTCATGACTTCGACATTGACCTGAAAACGTTCTTTGAGCACCTCGTCGAGATTGAGGATCTGGGCGCTGCCGCCGGCAAGCACCAACCGGTCGAGACGATCGACGGAGGACGTTGCGACGAAGAAGTCGATGGTCTTCTGGAGCTCGGCCGCGAGGTCTTCCGAAACACTGTTCAACACGCCGAGAACCTGCTGCAAGGTATGCTCGCCGATGCGCTCGCCGAGCTTGAGCCTCTCCGCGTCATCCCGCGGCAGGTTGAGCTCGCGCTGAATCGCCTCGGTGTACTGGCTGCCGCCGAAGGCCACATCCCGCCAGAAAATCGAATTCCCGTGGTGGAGCACGTTGATGTTCATCACCGACGCGCCAATATTGACCAGCGCAATCGTCTCGCCCTCGGTGCCGTAGTTTGCCTCGTAGGCGTTCTGCAACGAGAACACGTCGACGTCGACCAATACCGGGTCCTTTCCGGCCTGAACGATCACCGATGTGTAGTCGGCAATACGATCCTTTTTAACCGCTACCAACAGAACGTCCATTGTGTCCCCGGCCACCGAGTCAAGGACCACGTAATCAAGGTTGACATCGTTGATATCGAAGGGAATGTACTGCTCGGCTTCCCACTGAATCGACTCGGCGAGCTCGGAGCTGGTCATCGACGGGAGTTGGATCTTTTTGATGATCACTGAATGGCCGGACAATGAGCCGCCAAAACTGGAATTCTTGATGCCGTTTTCGGAAATCAGACGTGACAGCGCCTCGACCACGAGAGAGGAGTCCATTATTGCGCCATCGACAATTGCTTCTGGAGAGAGATCCGCGATCGCTGCATGGAGCAGTTGAAACTCACCGTTTTTCAGCGGCTTCAACTCGACGATCTTGACAGCAGACGATCCGACATCACAACCGACGACCTGCTTTTTTCTCTTTCCAAACACAATTTACACCTTGATCGCAGAGTTTTTTCTTGACTGAACCGTAACCCCTCTACTTGGCAGGCTAGCAAAGGCCGACTCATAGGTCAAGAGCTAAAGATCGCAGCATGATAGCGATCACAAAATCGAACTTCAGCAGCAACACTGCGATGCAATTGCCGGCACGCTGTCGGTCGCGCAGGAGCCGGAATTCAACCCGCGCCTGTGACCGACAAATACGGTGTCCTATTCGGGACGCAGCACGCTGGAATATCGGCAATGCCGCTGCACATTCCGCAGCGAAATTCTGAGTCAAATGCGCCGGTTCAGACCCCTCAACCCCCCGATGATCGGGGGAATTAAGGGCACTCTTGTGCCATAGGTACTTGCAATCAGAAGTCACCTGTGCTATTCAATTCAACCCAACTGAGGGGATCCCGAGGAGGAACTCGACAATGGCGCAGCGATGCGAAATCTGCGGCAAAGGCCCGATGACAGGAAGCAACATCTCCCACGCCCACAACGTGAGCAAGCGCCGGTGGTTGCCCAACCTTCAGCGCGTGCGTGCGGTGATTGACAACAGGCCTCAGTACGTCAGGGTCTGCACCCGGTGCATCCGTTCGGGGAAGATCACCAAAGCTCCGCGAGGGTAGCCGGAAAACCCCGCCAGCTCATTTACGATTCGCAGATGCGAGAGAGTTGCCTGCCGGGCTGCGGGCGATCGTCTGGCCCCGCCGCTCGACCCGTAGCATTCCCTTCAAGCCCTGCAGGCGATCCAGAATGCGGGTGAGCTGTGCCGCGTCGTGCACGACGATGGTCATGGATGCAAATCCGGTGTCGTCGCGTTCGGTGCGCAGACGGCAGCTGAGGATATCGCTGCCCTCCACCGAGATGGCCTGCGAAATGGACGGCAGGATCCCGGACCGGTCGCGAAAAGACATATCAACGTCTACCTGCGAGGTCGGCCTCTTGGACGAAGTCCCGCTCGCCGCCCAGCGCACGTCGATCTCGCGTTCCGGGTGGTAGAGCAGGTTCCTGACGTTGGGGCAGTCTCGCGCATGCACCGCCACCCCCTTGCCGCGGGTCACGAAACCAACGATCTCCTCCCCCGGAAGAGGTTTGCAGCATTTCGCCACGTAGGTAAGGAAGTCGGCGTCTCCCGTGACCTCGAGGGCGTTTTCGCCGACAGGAGGGACTTGAATGCGCTGAACTTTCTCAGCTTCTTCCGCTTTCCCGGCAAGTTCGTCGCGCCTCAGAAAGCTGGTCACGCTGGTGACCGGCACCTTGCCGAAACCGATCGCCGCCAACAGATCATCCTCCTTCGAAATACCGTGTGAGGTCAGCAGCTGTTGCAGCTCCTCACTTCCGCTCAGGCGACGCAGGGTGGTACCGATCTTACGCAGCTCGCGGTCGAGCAGCTTGCGGCCGACGTCGACCACGTGCTCCTTTTCCTCATGTTTCAGGTGGGCACGGATCTTGGACCGGGCACGGTTGGTGGCGACGATGCCCAGCCAGTCATGGTGCGGACTCTGTTGGGGTGAGGTGGTGATCTCGACGATGTCGCCGTTCGTAATCTCGGTCTTGAGCGGCGCCCAGCGCCCGTTGACCCGTCCGCCGACGCAGGTATGGCCCACCTCGGTGTGCACTCGGTAGGCGAAGTCCAGGATCGTCGAGCCGCGAGGGAATGAGAAAACATCACCGCGGGGCGTGAATCCATAGACCTCGTCAGGGTAGAGGTCGACCTTGAGGGAATCGAGGAACTCCCTCGGGGACGATCCCTCCGAGTTGTCGAGTAGGCCGCGCAACCACGTGATACGTGAGTCGTCGGCGGTCGGCCTGGCGCCTGCCTCCTTGTAGCTCCAGTGGGCGGCGATGCCGAACTCCGCGATCTTGTGCATGTCCGACGTCCGAATCTGGATCTCGAACGGGTGGCCCTCGGGACCGATCACGGTGGTGTGGAGGGATTGGTAGGCGTTGGGTTTGGGAATCGCGATGTGGTCCTTGATCCGACCGGGGACCGGCGACCACTGCTGATGGATCAGTCCAAGCGCGGCATAGCACTCGGCGACCGAAGAGACGATGATGCGGAAGGCCAGGAAGTCGAAGACGTTGGAAACGTCCACCCCCTGGCGAACGAGCTTCTGGTAAACGGAGTACGAGTGCTTGACCCGTCCGATGACCATGCCGTCGATATTGTTCTCTCGGAGCAGACCCTCGAGCACCTGGCGAATCTCGGCAAACCAGCGATCGGCGGCATCGGCCCGCTCCTCGATCTCGTTTTCGAGCCGCTCCGCTTCGACCGGGTGAAGAAAGCCGAAACAAAGGTCCTCCATCTCGGTCTTGACGCTGCCGATACCGAGTCGGTTGGCGATCGGAGCGAAGATCTCAAGGGTCTCCCGAGCGATCGCAACCTGCCGATCCGGGGATAGAAAATTGAGAGTCCTCATATTGTGGAGGCGATCCGCAAGCTTGATCAGGATCACCCTCACATCATCCATCGAAGCCAGGAGCAAACGCCGGAAGTTCTCGGCCTCGGTGGCCTCGCGACTGGTGTAACTGCTTTCGAAGTCCGCCATCTTGGTCAGGGCGACCACCAACCGGGCGACCTCCGGGCCGAACTCCCGGTCGATCTCCTCGGCGGCGGTCGGAGTGTCCTCGAGGATGTCGTGGAGGAGACCGGCTGCGATCGCCTCTTCATCGAGCTCCATATCGGCAAGAATCCACGCCACCGTCAGGGGATGCGTGAAATAGGGTTCGCCCGACCGCCGGATCTGCCCCTGGTGACGGTTGGCCGCGAAGACATATGCCTTTCTCAGCAGATCCTCATTCAGGTCGGGCCGGTACCGCTCCACCCGGTTGAGGATGCTCTCGATGCGGATCTTCGTCGCAGCGACCATCCTTCCATTGTAATGACAGGGTCAAGCCGGAGGCGGGGGAGCATGGGGGAAAAGGGGAAAAGGAGAAGAGGGGAAGAGGAGAAAAGGGGATGGTCTTGAATTCGGAATGAGGAATGAGGAATGAGGAATGAGGAATGAGGAATTATCGGCGCGATGAAGCCATCAGGGCTACTGATGCCTGTTGCCCGCGCTTGAGCGCGCTATTTCGGAGGTGCCTGGCTTCGAACTCCTAGCGTCTTCCCTTGGCCCTCCGACGCTGTCTGCGCGCCACCAACAGCTTGTTCATGCCCAGAGCTGCCGGCGAGGCAACGAACACGGAGGAGTAGGTTCCGACCACGATACCCACCAGTACGACGAAGGCGAAGGTGTTGATTACGTCGCCACCGAAGATGAACAATGACAACACCACGATCAAGGTCGTTCCCGAGGTGATCAGGGTCCGGGACAGGGTCTGGTTGATGGAGAGATCCATCAGCTTTTCGAGGTCTTCACCCCGGTGCAGGCGCAAGTTCTCGCGCACGCGGTCGAAAATGACAACCGTGTCGTTCACCGAGTAGCCGACCAGGGTGAGCAGGGCCGCCACCGTCGGCAAGTTGATCTCACGATGGGTCACGGCCAGGGCCGTCAAGGTGATGAGCACATCGTGGAAGAGGGCCACCACCGCCCCCACCGCATACGGAAGCTGGAAGCGGATCCAGATATAGACGAGCATTCCAAGCAGGGAGAAGCCGATTGCCAGCAGCGCCTTCTTCTGAAGATCGGCGCCGACAGTCGGTCCGACACTTTCGGCGCCGAGGAGAGAAAACGCACCGACAGCAACCGTGTCTTCGAGATGGTTCCGGGTCGCGGCGCTCAGCCCCTCGACATCACCGAGCTCGTCCGTCGAGTAGAAGATGCCGGTACCTTTCTTGCGATAGTCGAGGACCGCCTCGGCCATCGGGCCGTAGAACTCGGCCCTCGCCT
>JBGMRN010000119.1:0-9475 GCA_048061535.1 Thermoanaerobaculales bacterium
CCATTCGATCGCGCAATCACGGGTCTGTTCCACCAGAACCCGCATGGGCAGGCAGTACACGAGCCGGCGGGGTGTTGCGCAGCGGACGTCTTCCGGCGCCCACCTTCGCCTCCATACCCAGGACAACACCGCCGCAGCCGTTTTGCCGAGCCCAGTTGGGATCGACAGGCGACAGACTTGGTATCCGGTAGCTGCCATTCGACTCTGGTATGGAAACGGCTTGAAACTTGTTGCCTGTTGAAACATCTGCTCGAAGGACGGATAGCTCATTCCTTCACCTTGTCACTGCCTTTCGTCACCCAAGGACATGTCCCCGGATGTCGTTTCGTTGAATCGACCACCATGCGTCTCCAAACCCCGCCGATGAAGGTCGCGCACCATCGCGACCAGCTCGGGGCGCAAGGGCTTACACCGAGCCGCCGGTGGCGTCGACCCTCCGACGCACTCCGGCTTGACATTCGGACAAAAATGACCGAGTATTGGGGTGTGAAAGGCGCCGAGCTGCTCCGGAAGCTGCGCCGCATCGGCCGTTCGCGCGGGGTGCGGGTTTCCCTGGTCAGGGAGCGCGGCAGGGGCAGCCACGCGACGGTTTACTACGGCGATCGGCCGGCGGTAGTCCCGAACCTCAAGCACGAGCTGAAGACGGGCACGCTGAACGGGATTCTGAAGCAGCTCGGCCTCGAACGGGATGACCTGAAGGGATGAGCCATGGCTTGTGAGTACGCATTTGCGGTGGTGCTGACGCCGGACGACGAGGCCGGTGGATATGTCGTGACCTGCCCGGACCTCCCGGAGGTGGTGACCCAGGGGGAGGGTCGCGCTGACGCCCTGGAGCAGGCCGCCGACGCGATCGAGGAGGCGGTCGCTGGACGACTGGGGCGCGGTGAGGAGATCCCGGCGCCCACTGAGTGTGGGGGCGGAGGGGATGTCGTCCCGCTGGCGCCGGTGACGGCCGCCAAGGTCGCGCTGGAGCAGGCGATGCGCGAGGCCGGCATGTCGCAGGTCGGGCTCGCGGGTTTGCTTTGTTGTGACGAAAAGGAGGTTCGCCGGCTGCTCGACCCGAGGCACCCGTCGAAGATGCCGCGGCTCGCACGGGCCCTTCGGCTGCTTGGCAAGGGGCTCATCGTCCGGGTGGTGGACAGGGTCGCGTAGCTCGCGACACATGGCGTAGCAGCTCGGCTGAGGCGTCATTGATCTCGGCCTCTCATCTTGACGCTTCGCGGGTGAGATCACCAGCGGCGGTGGCCGAAGTCATCGCGTTGGCGTCTCCACCATGCGCTTCCAACCCCTGCGCATGAAGATCCCGCACCATCGCGACCAGCTCGGGCGGGAGGTGGGCGAGCGCGGGCGCGAACTCGACGGCGATGCGGTGGACGGCGGAGTGGCCGATGCGCAGGCAGCGATGCTCGAGCTTCGCAAGACCTGCCGCCGCCACCGGTGGATGCGACTCCTTGCGCCTTTTCCGACGGTCATGTACATTGGTACCGGAGTAGGTATTGAAATGAGTACTGAATTGAACATCGTTGCCGCGCAGGACGTCAAGCGCCGAGGGTTGATCGCCCTGGAGGAGAGGCTGGCGAACGGCCCGGTGCATGTGGTGAAGCGCAACCGGCCGGTATGCGTCGTTTTGTCGGTGGCTGACTACCGTGAGCTGGTCGATCTTGTAGCGACCGCTCGCCTGGCTGAGTCCGTTGCCGACCTTCGCGAGGGCAGGGTCCGGGATGCCTCCCCGCAGGAGATCATGGACGAGGTCATCGGTTAGCCCGCATATCTCACCAGGTTCCTGCTGCGGGCGGCGATGCAACGTGCCCAGCTCTGTTTTCTCGCTTCGGGGTGCTCGACGTACCGCAAGTACGCGCTCCGCGCCCCTCAGGTCGAAAACCCAACTGCGCACGGCGCCTCGCCGCCCTCGCGACGAAACCTGGTGAGATAGGAGGGTTAGATGTGGCGGCTCAGCCGCACTGATACCTTTGTGCGCACCGCACGGAGGCTTGTGAAGCGAGATCCTCAGCTTGCGCAGCCGCTGGCTTCCGCCCTCAAAATGTTGGCAGAGGACCCTCGAAATCCTCGGCTGCGGCTTCACAGGTTGAAAGGGCCGCTGAAGGGGCTGTGGTCGGTGCGGGTAACCTTCTCCATCCGCCTGGTGATCACCCTGGACTCTGAGGATGAACACATTACGCTTCTCGATGTCGGCGCCCACGACGAGGTGTACCGGTGAACCATTCGCATTCGCGGCGCCTTGCACTCGCCTCAAGGCGCCCCCTCCCACAAAGTGCCCGCTGAGGAGTGATGAGCCCCCAACCCAGCCCGATGTAAACCAACCACCATCTCGACCAACTCCCCCGGCTCGAGCGCCCGCACCAACCCGCCAAACGAAGCAACCCACCCCGCAAGCTCCGGCAAACCGGCAGCCTCAAACGTCACCCGGCACCTCCCGTCAGGCAGACCCTGCACTTTTTGAGTGCGATGGAATCGCCGCTCGTGTGGCAGATGCGCAAGGGCCGCCTCGAACTCGACGACGATGTGGTGGACGGCGCCGTGCCAGACGCGAAAGCCGCGGCCGACGTAGCTCTGGAGGTCGAAGTCCGGATCGGGCTCGAAGGTTTCAGCCAGGACCGTGACCTCGCGAATACGATCGACGAGGTACTTGCGGTGATCCGAGCGCAGGTGGTCGAAGGCGATGAGGTAAAGCCCGCCATCGACGTACCAGATCCCGTAGGGGTCGACGATGCGTTCGAGCGTGTCGCCGCGGTGAGCGGAAAAATGAATGAGTCGAAGCTGCCGGTGCTCGCGAATGCCCTGCTCGATGCGTGCGATCTCGTCGCGGCGGCCACCGTATTCGCCGGCTGCAGGCACGGTCGCCAGCAGACCGCCGCGGAGCTGCTCGACGTAGGCTCGGGCCTGTGGCCCCATCATCGCCTCGAGCTTGCTGCGCAGCCGCACCAGCGGCTCGGCCAGCTCGGAGCCACGTAGCGGCGCCATGACCTGCTCGGAGAGCAACAAGGCGATCATTTCGGTGGGCTGAATAGGGACCGCCGGACCGCCCTCCGACGGGGCGAGGAGGCGCCAGCGGCCGTCGTCATCCTGATAGAGGGGAAAGCCCGCGCCCTGCAGCGCCTCGAGATCACGGTAGACCGTGCGCGGGCTGCCCAGCTCGGCGACCTCCCGGTGGAGCTGCGCGGCGGACCTGCCATGCCGGCTCGCTTCGATCGCTCGCAACAGCCGCCATTGACGTATGAGCTGGTTTCCTCGTGGCATCGTGCACCGAGTCTGACACCCAGCGTACAACACCCTGTGTTTTTCTCATCGGCTCATCGACCGCGGGTTATGTTAGCCGTCCCTCTGCCTTTCCCTTCTTCCTCTGCGCCTCTGCGTCTCTGCGTCTCTGCGTTAACTGGCGGGTCGGGGCCTTCGTGATGCCATCGTGTTGTGCGCCCGGAATCGACCGCGGCGGACGTAGGTCCGTGAAAAGAATATTGCGGCCCTCGTGCCAACGCGAAAAGATCCGAAAAGATCACTGTCCCCTGCTCATGTTCGGTGAAGAGATGAAGGTCATCGCCTTCATCATCGATCATGCGGTGGTCGATAAGATCCTGAGGCATCTGAAGCGCCCGGAGGGTGAGAGGGGGAGGGGGCCGCCCGGGCGATTTGAGCTTCCAACGGTGTCGTGAATTCGCCGCTCGGCTCGAGGGTGTGGGTTCCTGGTTGAGGTGTGTCCGGAATCGGAGTCGAAGAGGTTTTTGGGACGGGTCCCCGGGGAGATGCCGAATGTGGTCCGAGGATGGGGCGCCGGAGAGGAAGCCGAGGTCTCAAACGGCGGTTCTCGTGGGGGATTCGGGTTCGGCATGCGTGGTACGCTCGATGGTGTGGAAAAGGGAATTCCTATCGGAGCCAGCATGCCGAACATCGCCCGGCGGCTCGTCGAGTCTTTCCTCGCATTTCGGTTTCCCGATTGCAATGGCGATCTTGCAAGGAGGATGGAGCGAGTTGAAGTTGACGCTGGACGGAAGACGCGAATTCTCCGGTTCCTGAACACATACTCGCACTCGGGTGGTATCGCGGAGCCCGAGCATGATCCCTCGGTCCTCGCTGAAACCAGGACAGTTCTTGGTGAGGTCATGGAGATGATCAAGAACGTGGACCCGACGCACTACACCGGGATGGCGAAGCTGGTTGGGGCAACCAAGGCCACGACATGAAGACAGGCAGAGGAGGGATGTAGTGGCGACCCGGAAGAAACCCGATCCAAGGAAGATGATGGAACTCGCGATCTCCGTCATGAAGGAGTCGATTCCTGAACCCCGAGAAGACAACAAGGCAAGCCCGCTTGTCGGCGCGGTACTGGTGAAGGCGGATGGCTCGGTCGATACTGCTTCGCGAGGAGAACTCCGACATGGCGATCATGCGGAGTTCACCCTGCTCGAGCGAATGAACCGCGGCAACAAGTTGGATGATGCTGTCCTTTTCAGCACCCTGGAACCCTGTGCCCCGGGCTCTCGTCGCCATCCCAAATTGAGCTGCGCTGAGCGAATTGTGCTCGCAAGGATCAAGGAGGTGTGGATCGGCATTGAAGACCCCGATCCCACCATCGACCGCAAGGGGATCAAGTACCTGCAAGACAGCGACGTGAACGTTCACCTCTTTGACCGCGATCTTCAGGAGACAATTCACGAGACGAATCGAGAGTTCATTGACCAGGCCGAGGAACGCGCTGCTGCTGCTCGTGGCAAGAAGGAAATGGAACCGATCGTCTTGTCTGGGCTGGAGGAGGCGATTGCTGCAACGAAGCTGCAAGACTTTCAAAAGAAGTCGCTCGAACGATATCGTTCAATGGTTGGCATCGCCGACAAGGTCAACTCTGAGGAGTTCAACCGACGTCTTTTTCTACAAGGCCTCCTGCAAGAGCAGGACGGGAAGCTCCTGCCAACTGGTTTCGGCCTACTCCTTTTCGGCAAGGAGCCTCGAGCCAGGATGCCCCAGGCGGGCCTGCTCGGCACGATCCACTATGCCGATGGGAGAGAGGAGACGAGAGATTTCGACGGGCCTGCGGTTGCCGCACCTGCCGACGCAATTCAATGGCTGAAGGACAAGCTGCCCAACCCCATTGATCGGACTCAGGCAGAGCGTCGTGAGGTGAACGAAGCCCTTTTCGAGCTGACCAGAGAGGGCATCGTTAACGCCATGGTGCATCGCGACTACGGCATCGAAGGCGCCAAGTGTCAGGTGATTGCCCACCCCGACAAGATCGTGGTGATGAGCCCAGGGCTCCCTGTTGAGCCCATCACGATGGATCAACTCAAGGCGTTCGACGCACCGATGTTGAGTAGAAACCCTGTGCTGCACTTCGTCTTTGCGAGAATGAAGCTCGCAGAGGAACGTGGGCTCGGTCTCAAGTCGATGAAGTCCCGTGCGTCGGCTGCTAGACTTCCACTTCCCGCGTACTCCTATCAGGCACCTTTCGTGGTGCTGACCATCTACCAGGAGGCGAAGGCTGCAATACCAGAATCTAGTGATGATATCCTGGCGCAGCTCAGTGAGGCAGAGCGCAATGGCTGGGACTGGCTTGCTACAAGGGATACGGTGACAACAGCCGAGTACCAGAAGGCGATAGGGGTGCCGAACCGCACAGCCAAGAACCACATCAAGAAGATGACTGAGCTTGGCCTCCTGAAGATGCTTGGGGCAGGGAGGGCGACACGTTACGAGGTGGTGCGGTCGTGATGGATGCAGGCTCCGCTGCTGTGAAATCAGGCCGTTTATCGGGCCGCTGTGGCCCGATTTATGGCAAATCCTGCCAAACAATCTGGAATCGGGCCATTTATCGGGCCATTGTGGCCCGATTCCACAGTAGCCACTCCCGAGTGCCATACATCGGGCCAACTCTCCAGGTACATTCTGGATTCTGGAATCATGGCTCCTACGACCTCTTGGGCTGCAGAGTCTGAGTGCGCTGACACAGGTCACCCCACCGCCGTCGCTGCTCCCCCCAACTCTCCTGCCGAACAACCTCCCGCAACCCCCGCTCGGTCAGCGGCTCCCGACCGTCGATCGCCTGGAGATCGAGCACTCGCTCCTGGATATCTGGGGCCAGCAGGGCGAGATCGAGAAGCTGGGTGACTCGGGCGCGGGTGAATCCCAACTGGCGGGCGACGTCGGCGCGGTCCTTGTAGTCGCCGCGATCGATGGCGGCCTCCAGCCGGTGGGCGAGGGCAAGCATCTGGGCGACGCGGGCGGGACGGTAGACCGGCTCGGGCGGCGGCTCGGGGGCCTCGTAAATTCCTATCGGAGCTATCGCACCTCTTCGCGAGGGGCGCAAGGTATCGTGCGTGTCTGCGTTCTCGCAAGATTTGGGAGAGAAACTTGCGGTACGTCGAGCGAGCAAATTGAGAAAGCGCAGACACGAGCTGTGCATTGCGACCCGCAGTAGGAATCTGGTGAGAAGTGCGGGCTAAGCCGCCGATTGTCGGGAGCTCGCGTTTTCGTGCAAGACGCGGGAGCTGTGCCCATCGTGTGCGGCCAGGCGCGCGGCGGCCACCGCGGCGCTGCTGGCCGAGGACGTGCTCGAGGAGGTGGCCCACGCGCAGTGGGTGTTCGTGATCCCCAAGATGCTGCGCCCGTACTTCATGCATCATCGTGAGCTTCTCGGGGGGTTCGCGCGTGCGGCGTGGGAGACGGCGCTCGAGCTGATGATCGCCGCGGTGGATGATGAGACTCTCCGGCCCGGGATGGTCGCGGTCGTGCAGACGGCCGGCGATCTCGGCAACTGGCATCCGCACGTCCACGCGCTGGTATCGCGCGGGGGCTGGGCGCGGGGTTGGGAGTGGACTCCGGTTCCGTTCGTGGATGAGCGGTCTGCGGAGCTGCTGTTCCGCCACAAGGTCATACGCCTGCTTCAGGACGAGGGCCTTCTCTCGAAGGAGCGGACAGAGCTGTTGCTGTCATGGCGGCACACAGGGTTCTCTGTTCACAACCGGGTGCGGGTCGAACCGGAAGACCAGCCGGCGGTGGAGCGCCTGGTCCGGTACATCATGCGGCCGCCGATCAGCCTCGAGCGGATGGCGTGGGACGGGGTGGGGGAGGTGCGGTACCGGCGCAAGTGCGGGCATGAGAACTCGGGGTTGCACCTGGATCCCGTGGAGAGTTTCGACCCGGCTGAGTTTCTCGCGCGCGTGATCATGCACATCCCCGAGCCGAGGAGACATCTCGTGAGGTAATATGCAGCGCGTCCGGTTATGTGGTGTTTGTTTGCGAAGGGATTGATTCTAGGCTGGTTCCCATTGTGTCGCGCAACATAATGTGAGGTGATTCCTCCTCGAGCCGGGTTCGGATGCCGGCCGAAGGGAGGAACAGATGATCGAGTACTTCACAGAGTGTCCCAAGCTACAGGCACGATTGCGGGCCGAGCCGCTGGGCGAGCACATTGATGGTCTGGCCAGGAGGCTTCACGAGCAGGGATTCACCCGAAAGACCGGAAAGCGCATTCTGGGTCTGACTTGCAGGCTCACCGGGTTTCTTTCTAGGTTGGGCGTCGAGGACGCGACTGGAGTCGATGCAGCCCTGGTGGATCGTTTCATCAACGAGGAGCTGCGAGCTGAGGGTCCTTTCCGGCAAGCGGAGAGCTACCTGCAGCACCTACTGGATCATCTTCGTACCGAGGGGGTCATACTGGAGGTGGTCGGAGCTGTGTGCCAGGGTGCGGGTGTTTCGCTTCTTGGCAAGTACGACACGTACCTTCGTGATGTGCGGGGCCTGTCCCCATCGAGTCGCCCTCAGTACAAACGCTACGCCCGACGACTGCTCGACTGGTACGGCGAGCGGCATGTGGAGCGCCCTCTTGCTCGCCTGACGGGGGTCGACGTACTGGACTACGTCACCCAGCTAGCCGATCTTCATCCCAGTGGGTCGTGGCGCAACAACCTGTGCAGCCTGACACGCGTTTTCTTGCGCTTCCTGCGTTGGGAGGGGATCGTAGATCACGATCTCGACCGTGTGGTTCCTACGGTACCGCGCTGGCGTTTGCAGTCGATTCCTCGCCACCTTCCCTGGGAGCAGGTGGAGGCGCTGATCTCAAGCGTTGACACGAGCACACCTTCAGGTTTGCGCGACAAGGCCGTGCTGCTGACCATCGCCATCCTCGGGCTGCGAAACCAGGAGGTCCGCAATCTGCATCTCGGCGATATCCGTTGGCATGCCGGGGAGATCCGGCTGGCTGAAACCAAGAGCCGACGAGAACGCGCGCTGCCTTTGCCGGACAACGTCGGGGCGGCGATCGCCGAGTATGTGATTCACGGACGCCCACGTCAGGGCGTGCCCCATGTTTTCCTGAGATATCGCGCCCCTCAAGGGCCGATTACCTCCACCCAAGGGATCGGGGGGATCGTCAAGAAGCACCTCCTTCGGGCAGGTATTCGGGCGCCGAGCCAGGGAGCACACGTGCTGCGCCACAGCCTCGCTACCGAAATGGTAAACCAGGGCGTTCCCATCAAGGAGATCGCCGATGTGTTGGGCCACGTCAGCATCGACACGACTGCGATTTACACCAAGGTCGACACGAGGAGCTTGGCTGCAGTCGCGCTGCCTTTCCCAGGGGGTGAGGCATGAGGACGTTCTCAAGCACCCTGGCGGGTCGGCTCGGAGCCTACGTCAAGCTGCAACGCGCGCTGGGCTATCAGTTCGAGCGCCAGGCCGTGCATCTGCATGCCTTTGACGAGTACCTCGTTCAACGAGGCCATACCGAGCCGGTGACCCAGGAGATTGTGATCGCCTTCGCAACCGACGGTCTTTCAAGCTCCATGGACCGACGCGCTCGCCGCTACCACGTGGTTCGTCGTTTCTGCGAGTACCTGGCGACGTATGACCCGCACGCTCCTGTGCTCGATCCCCACGCCGTGCCACGGTTCAACGCCCGTCCTGCGCGTCACATCCTCACCGACGAGGAGCTTGCCCGTCTCCTCCAGGAGGCGAGGAACATCTCGCAGCACTATCCCGTGCGGGGTGTCACCCTCCACGCCATGATCGGCCTGGCTGCGAGCACCGGCTTGCGCCGCGGAGAGGTCGTCCGGCTCGACAACGCGGACGTCGATCTCGAGTCAGGGGTTCTACTCATCAGGAAGACCAAGTTCAAGAAGGACCGCTTGGCACCGGCGCACCCGACCACTTTGGATGTGATGCGTACCTACGCTGCTGTTCGCGACTGTGCGTACCCGGGCCGCAGCGATCCTGCCTTCTTCGTTACAATGCATCAAAAGCGCTTCAATTCCAATACCTTACAGCAACAGTTCTGCATGGCGGCACGGCGAGCCGGCCTGCGCGGTCTCACGGGTAGGGGGCTCACCTTTCATGATCTGCGGCACCGCTTCGCTGTGAAGCGTCTGGTTGCCTGGTACTCAGCCGGGATCGACGTGCAGTCCATGCTGCCGGCGCTCGCCACCTACATGGGGCACGTCCATTACAGCGATACCGCGTACTACCTCAC
>JBGMRN010000120.1:0-9443 GCA_048061535.1 Thermoanaerobaculales bacterium
CAACGGGCCCCTCGATGTACTGGCGGGAAAAGAGCAGGCACCTCGAGAGCACTACTACTGCGTGACGATTATAGCACCAAATAGTCCAAGAAACCAGAGACAGGGCCAAACGTCAGGAGGTCAGGAGGTTAGCCCATGCGTTGTCTCACCGATTTGTGCGCGAAGTGACCAGGTGGTGTCAGCGAGGTCATCGGCAATGGAAAATCTGAGTCCTGAAACCTGAACACCTCACCCCCTAACTTCTTAACCCGCACTTCCAGGTTTCATCGCGAGGGGTGCAAGGCGCGGTGCGTGTCTGCGCTCTCGCGAGATTTGGAGGTCAGGTGGTCAGCTTAGCCAGAGCCTCACGACTCAAGGCCGTCTCGGGGGATTGCGCAAAAAACACCACCCCGGAGGGTACCGGGCTGGTGGGGCGCAGAAAGATGTGGCCGGCAGCTCAGTCGTCGGTGTCCTCGCCCTCTTCCTTGATCTCGTGCAGAATCGTGATGACCCGCACGTTGGGCCCGTCAACCTTTTTCATCAGCCACCCGGTGACCGGATCGACGTAGTCGTCGAGCAGGTTCTCGTCCTTCTTGACCGTCAGCATCGAACCCGTTGCCTCACAACGGTAGTGAACGAAATCAGTCCCCTGGACCTGCTCCCCGCTATTGATGATGTACGTTCCACAATTCCCTTTGGCAGAGTGCCACGCCATCCGATGGGGAGCGCCCTTGATCTCGATTGTCTGCAGCTCGTCGCCGAAACGCTCCTCGAGCTCTTCGATGTTGATGTCGCAGTCTTCGCCGCCTTCACCCTTCTTGATCACAATCACTCGGTGCCCCTCGGCACCCTCATCTCCGACGAAGAACGCACCCCCCTCACCGCCCTCCATCAGCCCCTCATGGATCAGCGTCAAGCTGTCCTGAACCCGCCTGACCACGATCGGGCGCCCGCCGACGTCGAAGCTGCGCTCCTCGCCCTCGGCGAGATCTTCGAGCTGGATCGTCTCCTTCACCCCGTTGACGTCGATCGAAATCTCCTGACCGCCATGGTTCCGCACCTGGACCTTCATTTCAACCTCTTCCGCCAACGCCCAGAAGGCGCCCGCGAGGAGTACGATAATCGCCGCCACCAGGTACTGCGTCCAATCCCTGTTTCTCATGAATTTTTCCTCCGTCGTCTTTTTTTGGTCGCCGTTCGGTAGCGGCCGTTCGTGTCGCCCCTCCACGGAGCAATCGCCGTGCCAAGCCCTTTATGTCCTGTTGCTTGCGGAAGGCGGAAGCATGCCCACTGGTATGTGGAGGCTATGCTCAAGCGTCCCGAGCGCAAGAGATTTGGTGCAGATCGGCGGTGAGTACCGCTCATTTCGGGTCGAAATCTACCGAGATGAGGATGTCATCTCCCCATTTCGGAAGATCCGCCGCCATGCTCGGCGCCGGCGGCCGCCATGCCGTGCTTTTCAAGCCGGTAGAGAAATGCCTTGTAACTCAATCCGAGCAATCGAGCCGCCGCCGCACGGTTCCCGTTCGTGCGGTCGAGCGCCTGACGCAACAGACCGATCTCGACCTGTCCCCAGCTCAGCCCGTCCGCCGGCAACCGAAACGGGCAGCCTTCGCTACCCACGGGCTCCTGCACCTCGGAGGGAAGATCGTCCGCGCTCACGCGACCATCTTCAGCCAGCAGCACCAGCCGCTCGACGACGTTGGCGAGCTCGCGCACGTTCCCCGGCCAGCCGTATTCCATCAGAGACCGGAGCACGCCGGGCGGCAACGGTTGCACCTCGAGGCCGTGGCGCGCCGACGCTTGATCGAGAAACGCCGAGGCAAGAAGAGGGATGTCGTCGGCGCGGTCCCTCAAGGGGGGCAGGACGATAGGTACGACGTTGAGGCGGTAATAGAGGTCCTCGCGAAAGCCTCCCTCCCCCACCATCGACGGAAGATCTCGGTTGGTGGCGGCGATGACCCGCACGTCGCAGCCCACCTCTCCCGCCCCACCCACCCGGGTGAAGCGGCGCTCTTGCAACACCCGGAGAAGGGCGGCCTGCAGGGGCAACGGCATCGAGGAGATCTCGTCGAGAAAAATCGTACCGCCGTCAGCTTCCTCGAACCGCCCCTCCCGCAGGCGATGGGCGCCGGTAAACGCCCCTTTCTCGTGGCCGAAGAGCTCGCTTTCGATCAGAGTCTCCGGGATGGCGGCGCAGTTCACAGCCACGAACGGACCATCAGTCCGGCCACTCGCGCGATGAAGAGAGCGCGCCACCAGCTCCTTGCCGGTGCCGGATTCGCCGACGACGAGCACCGTCGCGTCGGTTGCTCCGACCTTTTCGACGGTTCGATAGAGACGTTGCATCGCCTCCGAGCGGCCGATCATTCCCCCATAGCCGTCGCTGTGACGGATGACCTCTCGGAGTTGGCGGTTTTCCCTTTCCAAACAACGGGTCCGGAGCACCCGTCGGACCGCGAGGAGTAGAGCTTCCCCTTCGAACGGTTTGCCCAGGTAGTCATCGGCCCCGAGCCGGATCGCTTCCACCGCGTGGGCGATCGAACCGTAGGCGGTCATGACGATGAAGGCACAGCCCAACGCGCGCTGTCTCACATCCTTCAGCAGCTCGCCGCCGTCACGCCCCGGCATCCGCCAATCGCACAGGATCAGGTCGGGAACCTCGTCTTTCATCGCGATCAACGCCTCGTCGACCGTTCCCGCCTCACTCACAAAATAGCCGTCGCGGCGGAGGATCTCGCTGATCAGTATTCGTTGCGGCGCCTCATCCTCGACCAGCAAAACTGAAACGGTTTCACCCATCGCCCGCATCTCCACTCTCTGGCGAATCGATCGCCAGTGGCAGCCGCACCGTAGCCACGGTACCGCCGCCGTCGCCGTCCTCGACCTCGAGGCATCCACCGTGCATTCCGACTACGAGCTGCCGCGCAAGGTACAGACCCATTCCCGAACCTCCGGCCTTGGTGGTCACATGCGGGGAATAGAGGCGCTGCCGCACGTCCTCGGAAAGGCCCGGTCCGCTGTCGATGACTCTCACCAAACCCTCATCCCCGACGCGCTCGATCTGCACGACAACCTGCTCGCCCACCGGTGACGCCTCCCTGGCGTTTTCGACCAGGTTGGCGAGGGCCGCACGCATCGCGCTCGGCACGACCTGGACGTTCAGAGCCTCGTCGGCTCTTTCCAACCAGACATCAGCCCCCTGTTGTACCGACTCCAACACCACCGTTTGAACGAGACCGAAAAGGTCCGAAGCAACCGGCTGGGCGGCATCCTCCGCTCCGAGGGCGAGGAACGACCTCAACCAGCGGTCAATGCGTTGGATCTGAACCCTCGCAGTCCTCGCGAGTCCCTTCCTATTCGCATCTCCATCCGCCAGCTCATCCACCGCGAGACCGAGGGTGTGGAGCGGGTTGCGCAGGGTGTGCGCAAGCCCGCGCGAGAGATCCCCGAGTTGGGCCAGATGCTCCCGCTCCTGCCAGCGCTCCCGTTCGGTTTCGAGTTCGGTCAGCCGCGCGGACATGCGGTTGAACGACCTTTGGAGATCGCCAACCTCACCCGCCGCCGACACCGACACCTGTACGCCCAGGTCGCCCCGGCCGACCGCCTCCGCTCCCTCCGCGAGAGCCCGTAACGGTTGGGTGAGCTTCCTCGAGAGAACTCCAGATGCGAAGAGCCCGGCGACCAGGAGCAAGGCCCCGACCGCCGCACCTTCGTGCATGGTCGATCGCACGCGTTCGATGGTCGGCGATACCGGAATCGGAATCCGTCGGAGTCGATGCTGGTCTTCGCTGACGATCAGGAAACGCTCTCCCTGAGACTCCCCGTCTTCCACCTGCAGTATCAATCGCCGCACCTTCGTCGCCGAGCCGACTCCTGCTCCGAGGCGGCGCAATTCGTGCTCATGATCCTCACTCCCGGCCACCTGCGCCTTCTCGGTCTCGACGATCCACTCGAGCTCCTCCCGGATCCGCGTGAGGCCTCTCCGGTCATTCTCGTCCCCGAACTCGGTAACCTCCTGGTTCTGCGTCACTTGAGAGGTGGCCTCTTCGGGCAGGACCACGACCTGGATGTGCGCCTCCTGGGGAAGGTCCTCCGAGCAACGCCGCAGGTAGGTGCTTTTCTCGACCTCTCCCCCTCCCACCGAAACCACCTCTGGGGAAACCCCGGGATGGGGCTCGAAGCCGCGACGAATGAACGCCATATCCCCACTCAGAATCTCCCTGCCCACCGCTGCCGCAACCTGACCGAGGTCACGTTCGATCGCCCGCAGCTGGCGGGCGTGCAGCCACCACTGGACGGCCATCAACGCCAAAACCAGCGTCGCCGTCCCGAAAAACAAACGTGTCTGAATGCGCATGACTCCTCCCGGAGGTCGCCCCGAGTATAGTGACCGCGGACACCGATTGACCGGGATTCCCACCGACCGATTACAGAAACTTTGCAACTCCCGTGCCACCCAAAGTAAAAAGAGGCTGAGATATTCGCCGGCGGCACTTGGATTGGGATGAGGGTCGGATATAATTCATGGAAGGGATCGCGACCGGTCCCACAGGGGGATGATCAGTTTGAATCGCCGTCCGATCTTCATTGTCGGCACGTTCGTCGTCGCGCTCTTTCTTGGACTGCTCGCAACCCAGTGGTGGGAGGAGCAGCTGACCACAGGCCGTAGGATCGGTCTGTTGATCGACACGTATGAGGCCGATGTCGTGGTCGACGGAGTCCGCGAGGGCGATCCCGCGGCCGATGCCGGTTTTGTCAGGGGTGACGTGATCACCGGCATCGACGGCCATGTAATCCGTCAGATCGAAGACATCTTCGTCGCCGCCAGGAAATTTCATCGGGGACAGCCGGTCGATTTCCAGGTCTTGCGCGGCGACTCCACGATAGAGCTGACCGTATTCCCGGGATCAGCATTCCCCTGGGCGGCTTTTCTCGCGAACCTCTTTGTAGCCCTTGCCTATCTCGCCCTTGGTCTCCTCGCCCTTCAGCACGCATGGGGGGACCAGCGAGGTCGCATCCTGTTCTGGTTCTCTGCCGCCGTGGCGCTGGAACTCGGTCTGCCCGGACGGATCGACGCTCTCCGTCAGTGGCCGGTGATTCGTGGCTTGATCTTGGCCCTGCTCGGCGGCCTCCAAATGGGGCTCGAGCTCCACCTGGCGTCGATCATTCCCCGTTCTTACGACTGGTTCACACGCCGACCCTGGCTGGTCCGGGTTTATTACGGAATCGGGCTCTCCCTCAGCTGTATCACGATGGTTTCCATCGTTGCCGACCAGCTTGGTTGGCAGGTCCTTCCGTTGACAGAAACAACCGCCAGACTTCTCCAGAATCGATGGGGAATGATCGTGTGGGCGGTGGCGGTGGTAATCATTCTCGTCATCCAACGGCGGCGCGCAACCGACACCCAGCACCGCTATCAGGCATCCCTCGTGCTCCTCGGTGTTGTGCCCTGGGCCCTCCTCACCGTCGTCTTCAAGACCACCGAAATCATTGGCGCCCCGACCCCGCAGTGGCTGCTCGACGTGCAGCCTCTGGTCCTCCTTGCATACCCTGTCGCAGTTTTCGTGGCGATCTTTCGTTATCATCTCCTCGATCTCGAGTTCGTGCTCAAGCGCAGCCTCGCGTTCACCCTCGTCACGACCGCACTGGTCGTTCTTTTCTACGCCCTTTTCGGGACCGGCAACGCCCTTTTCGCGCGCCACCTCAAGGAGGATGCTCTATCGCTGGTCGTCCTGTCGCTCGGGATGCTCGCGCTCGGGTTGGCTTTCTCACCTCTCCGGCGTTGGATTCAGGGCATCGTCGACCGGCGGTTCTTCCCGGAACGGCTCGAAATGCGTCAGAAGTTAACCACCCTTGCGGCCAAGCTCCCGACTCTCGGCTCTCTGCCGGCGATGGGACAACACCTCGTGGAGCAACTCGGCAAGATCTTCGGTGTCAACTCCGCCACCTTGCTCGTGGCCAATCCAGATAGCGGGCTGCTGGTCTCTTTGGCATCGACCGCCGTAGACCTTGACGCACGCTTCGGCAAGCCCTACCTTCTGGAACCCGCCGACCCCGGAGTCGAGTTCCTCCGCGAAACCGGACATCCGTTGCCGGCATCTCAGGTAGCCGGTCGGAGCGAGGCGTTTGCCCAGAGCGTCGCGACGTTCGAGGCGGACCTGGCCCTGGCATTGAGCAGCGGCGAGACGCCGGTCGGGGTCCTTCTCCTTGGTCCGAAAACCAACGGCGACCGCTTCTATCCCGAGGAGTTAGAGCTCGTCAGTCTGTTCTCCCATACCGCCGCCACAGTCTTCGAGAACGCGCGCCTTTTCGAGTCAGCGACCTATGAAAGCTTGACCGGCTTGATGCGGCGGGAGGCCATTCTCGCCGCCCTCGAGGTCGAAGTTCAGCGATCCTGGCGGTACGAACGGCCGCTCGCGGTCGGTATGGCCGATCTCGACCACTTCAAGAGAGTGAACGACCGGCACGGACACCTGGTCGGCGATGCCCTGCTGAAACATGTTGCAAACACCCTGAAACATGGGCTACGGACCAGCGACAGCATCGGCCGGTATGGGGGCGAGGAGTTTCTCTTCATCCTCCCGGAAACCGACATAACTTCGGCGCTCCAAGTCGCGGAGAAGCTCCGTGTGCTGGTGAACGAGCTCATGGATCCCGTCGAGGGAGTGCCCGGACTCGGTGTCACGGTTTCGATCGGACTCGCCGAGATCGATCACGAGAGAAGCGAAAGCTGTGATGGAACGGCACTCATCGCCGCAGCCGACCTCAATCTCCTGGAAGCCAAACGGACCGGCCGGAATCGGGTGCTCCCAAAACCACTCATGCTCGCTTCGGGATAACACGATTCACCCGCATTCCTGAGAACTCCCCAGGTTTACAGAAGTGTGAGTCAATGCCACCTCCATCGAGCTGGAATCGGCAGTGATAACATTCACCAACATGTTTAGAATTGTTGACAGTTCTCGAAGCTCCTTCGCACCTGCCCGACGGGACGGAAGCTCGGGATGATCGAGGAGTCGGAAATTTCGGTTCCCAAGGGGCCACGCATCTGGGCCATCGGTGGCGGAAAAGGCGGGGTCGGCAAATCGGTGATCGCGGTCAACCTGGCGGTCGCCATTGCCCGATCGGGCGCGCGGGTGGCGCTGGTGGATGCCGATCTCGGAGGCGCGAACCTGCATACCCTGCTCGGCATCCCCACCCCGCGACGAAACCTGGCAGATTTCATATCCCGGCGAGTGGCTGGGCTTGACCAGGTGATGACCGCCACCTCCACGGAGAACCTGTGGCTGGTGAGCGGCGCTCGCGCCCTCCTGGAGATGGCCAATCCGAATTTCGGTCAGAAGGGGAAGCTCCTCCGCCACATTCGCGCCCTCGACGTCGATCATGTCTTCCTCGATCTCGGTGCCGGCTCGGCCTTCAACGTCCTTGATTTCTTCCTGGCCGCCCGACGGGGGATCCTGATCGTCGTCCCCGAGGCCACGTCGGTGGAAAACGCCTACCATTTCCTGAAGGCCGCGTTCTTTCGCAAGCTGAAACGCGCTGAACCCCGTGCCCGGGTACGTGCTGCAATCGATCAGGTCATGGGAGCCGATGCCCGTCACAATGTTCGCACGCCCCGGGACCTGATCAGCAGAGTACTCGCCCTCGACCCGGAAGCAGGTGCGAGTCTGGTTGCGGAGGCGAGCACCTTCAGCCCCTCCCTGATCGTCAACCGCGTCGAAAGGCCCGACCACAAACGCCTGGGTGAGGACATGGGGACCGCCTGCAGCGACTACTTCGGGATCCGCCTCGAGTGTCTCGGAAACCTGCCAGGGGACCGCCTGGTGATGCGTTCGGTCGCAGAACGACGTCCCGTGGTGGAGCTCTTCTCCCAGAGTCCATTCGCAGTCGAGGCCAAGGGAATCGCAGACCGTCTTTCGAGACCTCCAGGAAGGTGAAGCGCACTCATGGACTTTGGACTTCAGCGCTTCCTGAACGCCCCGTTGAGGCGAGTTCTCGGGGTGGCGCCGTGAGTACACCTCGCCGCCCCTCAGGTCAAAACCGCCGGTGGTGGTCAACCGGTCTCGCCGACCTCGCCACCCAGCCTGATGACGTCTGCGGGTTTGGGAGGACCGCGTGACATCGCATCCCCGCCGCAAGGACTGGGAGGTTTTGGGCCTCGATCCGGGCGCCGAACTGGCACAGGTAAAACGCGCCTACAGGTATCGCAGGGCGCTCTACGACCCGGACGCTCTGGCGACCTACACTCTCGTCGAAGAAGATGAGCGGGCTCGCTTGCTCGCCCGGATCGATGAGGCATTTCGGCGCATCGCCAAGGCGGAGCCGCCTCTCCCACCAGTGGGTCCTGGGTTGTCGGACCCGCCATGCAAACATCCCGAGGTTCCCAGCGGACCACCTCCCGACCCAATAGCCCTGCCCGGACAACACCTTCGCCACCATCGATTGAACTCGGGGCTTTCTTTGGAACAAATCGCCGTCGAGACAAAGGTTCGGGCGGCCTTCCTCGAACAGGTGGAACGCGAAGATTTTGAATCCCTACCGGCTCCGGTCTTCGTGCGAGGCTACGTTCACCAGTTCGCCAGGTTTGTCGGACTCCCGAGACCCGAGGAGTTCGCCGAACTGTACCTCGCAAAAATGAGAGCTGACCGCTGAATGGCCTTGATCAGGTTCGGAACCGCGATGGCGGTGACCAAACCGATGATGGCAACCACGATCAGGAGCTCGATCAACGAAAACCCGTCGCGTGATGAGCGGCTTTGGATGGACATGATCCAACCGTTGAATAAAGCAATCGTCATGCCAAGCAGTCCCTGGCAGTCCCGGGCATCCGCTTGCCCGCCTGCCGGGCTCTGTGCTAGAGTCACACCCCGTTCAGGCGGGCATAACTCAGCTGGTAGAGTGTCAGCTTCCCAAGCTGAATGTCGCGGGTTCGAGTCCCGTTGCCCGCTCCACCCCAACCCGACGCAGCGAGGTAGCTTACCATGGGCCTCTTCGGACGAGAAGAACAATCTCAAGGACAGAATCCCACCCCCAAAGAGGGCTTTGCAGCCCCTTCCCCGCCGCCAGCAGGCAGCGGAGACAACCAGACGGCCATTGCCCGTCCAACCCGAATCGAGGGCAAGGTCCTCGGTTCCGGTGATCTTCATGTCGAGGGAGAGATCAAGGGCTCCATCAATGTCACCGGAGCTTTGGTTGTGGCCGACAGCGGACGAATAGAGGCGAAGGTCCACGCCCGAAACGTCACCGTCTCAGGCCACGTCATGGGCGACATCTCGGCCACGGAGCTTATCGAGCTTGCGCCCTCCGCCAACGTCGAGGGCAACATGACCGCGCCGCGCATCCTGATCAGGGACGGCGCCACCTTCGAGGGTCAGGTGCTCATGAAGGAATCCGATAGCCGGCCCCCGCTCAAGGCATCGAGCGCTCGCAAGACCAGCGGAAAGTAGGCGGGGCTCGGCCTG
>JBGMRN010000121.1:0-2838 GCA_048061535.1 Thermoanaerobaculales bacterium
GGCCGTCAGCCTCGGCTACCGACTCGAGGAAATGGAGGAGCATGCGCCGTTCCTCAGTCTCCAGACGAGGGCGGAGATCCTTGGTCATTTCATAGGCGCAGCCGCAGTCGGCGAGCCGCCAGCGGTGCCTTGCGATTTCCACTACCAACACTGCCTGAGCCGGTGTGATCGAGGCATGTTCGACGAGGATCGCTTCCATGCGAACGATCTCGTCCGTTGTGACACGGTGGTCGGCGGCGGCAACGCGCTGAAGGATGAAGGCGAGGGCATTGAGGTAGCCTGTGGTCTCCCGGTCAATGCGGTCAATCTCACCGAGGGTGCAGCGGATCCGGGCGGCGAGGTCGTTGGTGGCGAGTTGGCCGGTGCCAGCGCTCGACGAGGTGGTCATGATCGTACCTCCTTAATAACCAGTACGGATGAAAGAGTTCCTTTGTTCCGTAGCGCACCGTGTAAACTTTTCTCATGAATACGCGAATTGCCCCGTCGCGGGCCTTTTTGTTGGTCATCGCGGTCCTCGTCTGTCTTTTGATTCAGCCGCCGGCGGTGCTCGAAGCCGCCCACCCGGCTGCGGTGCGGGGTGCGGGTGGTGCCGTGGCCAGCGCGGCGCCGGCGGCCACCCAGGCGGGTCTCGAGATTCTGAGAAGGGGCGGCAACGCTGCCGACGCCGCAGTTGCCACCGCCCTGGCGCTCGCCGTCGTCCATCCGCAGGCCGGCAACCTGGGTGGAGGCGGGTTTGCCGTAGTGCGGTTCGGTAACCGGGTCGATGCTCTTGACTTTCGCGAGACGGCGCCCGCTGCCGCTTCCCACGACATGTACCTCAACTCCCGAGGTGAACCGGTCTCGCACGCTTCTCTGGTGGGACCTCTGGCCGCGGGTGTTCCGGGTTCTCCCACGGGCCTTTTTGAGCTGCACCGGAAGTACGGCCGTCTCCGCTGGCCGGAGGTTGTCGCGCCCGCCGCCCGTCTCGCGCGAGACGGTTTCGTGGTCACTGTGCGGCTCGAAAGGGAGACCGTCGATCACCGGTCCCTCCTGGGCCGGTACGAGGAGACCGCTGCAGTATGGCTTCCGGGTGG
This sequence comes from Thermoanaerobaculales bacterium, assembly GCA_048061535.1. Taxonomy (GTDB): domain Bacteria; phylum Acidobacteriota; class Thermoanaerobaculia; order Thermoanaerobaculales; family Sulfomarinibacteraceae; genus Sulfomarinibacter. The sequence continues at coordinate 1,074 of JBGMRN010000121.1, forward strand.
AAGCCCGCCGGCGGCCGGCACCATGATGCGGCAGCCGGTGTTGGCGGCGACTCTCGAAGCCTATGCCGACCGTGGTGCAGAGGCGATCACACGCGGGCCGATCGCTGCGGCCGTGGAACTTGTCTCGCGGAGGCATGGAGGGGTCCTGCGAGCGGCCGATTTGGCGGCCTACCGTCCTGTGTGGCGAAGGCCGGTGCGCTTCGAGGCGTTCGGGTGGGAGGTGGCGTCGATGCCTCTGCCTTCTTCGGGGGGCATCATTCTGGGCGAGACCTTCGGGATGCTCGAAAAGCTCGAGTGGGGTGCGCAGCCGCGATTCGGCGCCCAGAGGGCGCATTTGTTAGTCGAAACGTGGCGGCGGGCCTATGCCGACCGCTTCCTCCTCGGAGACCCGCGCACGACCCTCGCCGACGCGTCGCAGTTGCTGGACGGAAAATGGCTCGAGCGGCGTGCGATGGAGATCCGCCCCCACAAGGCAACCGCCTCCGCAAAGATCCGGCCATGGTCACCCGATCTCGCTCTTGAACACGCCGAGACCACGCATCTGTCGATCTTGGATGGTGACGGCAATGCGGTTGCCTTGACCACGACCCTCAACGGGTCCTTCGGCTGCGGTCTCCTGGTGCCCGGCGCCGGGTTTTTTCTCAACAATGAGATGGACGATTTCGCAACCGCTCCCGGCCGTCCCAACCTCTATGGCCTGGTGCAGAGCGAGGCCAATTCGGTGGGACCGGGCAAGCGCATGCTGTCCTCGATGACGCCGACCGTCGCGTGGCGGGGAAAGCAAGTGCTGGCCCTCGGCTCGCCGGGGGGGGCACAGATCCCGACGGCGACCGCCCAGGTGTTGCTCAACCTGATCGTCGACGGAGACGGCCTCCAGGAAGCGGTCGATCGCGCCCGTCTGCACCACCAGTGGATGCCCGATATTGTGGTCGCCGAGCCGGATGCACTTTCCCCCGAGACGGCGCGCGAGCTCGAGCGGCGAGGCCACGAGCTGGCCGTTCGAACCCAGATCGGGGAGGTGCACGCGGTGCGGGGCCTGGTCGGGGGCGCGATGGAGGCAGCGCAGGATCCGCGCGGACCGGGACAAGCAGGCGTCGCACGGCCAACCGTGAATTAAACCCATGATGAGTCTGAAGTTGATCGAAGAGCTCCTCGAGGAACACCGGCTGGTGGACCAGGTGGCGGGCGCCCTCTTCCGTTATGCCGAAGTCGCGAAGGGCGGCGAGACGGAACCTGCGGATGTCGCTGACTTCGTACGCTTTTTGCGGGTCTTCGTCGGCGGCTACCACCATGAGCGCGAAGAGGAAACGCTTTTTCGCGCCCTGGCCGATCGGGCCGAAACACCGACGGACCGTGGCCCCCTGCCGGTGATCGTTGCGGAGCACCGCCAGGCATCGGCCATGGTCGACGAGTTTGAAACCCTTGGCGGAGACCTCGAGAAAGCCGCAGAGATGGCCCGTTCCCTCGCCCGTCACCTTTGGGAGCATGTCGACAAGGAGGACAGCGTTCTCCTCCCCGAGTCGGAGAATCGCCTCGTCCGCAACGGGGTGACGCGTCTCGAAGGGCGACAGCCGACCGCGGACGAGACCGCCGCCAGGGATCTTGGAGAAAGCCTCATCGAGCGCTTTTTGCCCCTCGAAGACGTCGAGATGGTCCGGGGCGATGGCTGCGTGGCTTGTGGCGCCTATGCGGATACCTGCCACGGCATCGAGAGGGAATGGTGGAACCGCTGGGACCACGAGTTCCAGCGATCCCTGGATGAAGG
>JBGMRN010000121.1:2938-9442 GCA_048061535.1 Thermoanaerobaculales bacterium
CGGGTCGTACTCCGGGAAGTGCTCGATCGTGACGTCGAGATGTCCGGCGAGATCCTTGAGCTCACGGGTCAACGCCCGCCCGATCACCATCCGCTGTACCTGGTTGGTGCCCTCATAAATCTGGGTGATCTTGGCGTCCCGCATGTACTTCTCGATGGGATAGTCCCGGCAGAATCCGTATCCTCCGAAGAGCTGCACTGCTTCGGTGGTCACCTGCATCGCGGTGTCGGTGGCGAAGACCTTGGCCATGGCCGCGATTTTGCTGACGTTCGTGGCGCCGGAGTCGATCACCCGCGCCGAGGTATAGACGAGCTGCCGCGCCGCCTCGATCTGGGTGGCCATGTCGGCGAGCTTGAACTGGATCGCCTGGTACGACATCACGCTCTGCCCGAACTGGCGACGTTCGGAGGTGTAGCGCACCGCCCACTCGAGGGCGCCCTGGGCGAGGCCGAGGGCCTGGGCCGCCACCCCGGGGCGGGCGCGGTCGAGGGTCATCATGGCATTCTTGAAGCCGCCGCCTTCGCGGTCGCCCAAGAGCTGTGACGCGGGGACCCTGCAGTCGACGAATTCGAGCTCGTTGACCGGCACTGTGCGGATACCCATGGTGTCTTCGCGCTTGCCGACGACGAAGCCGGGGGTGTCCTTCTCGACAATGAGGGCCGAGATGCCGCGCATGCCCCGGTCGGGATTGGTGAGGGCATAGATCATGAACGTGGAGGCCACCCCGCCGTTGGTATTCCACTTTTTGTGGCCGTTGATGACGTACTCGTCGCCGTCCTTGAGGGCTGTTGTGCGCAGGCTGCCGGCATCCGATCCGGAGGCCTTTTCGGAGAGCCCGAAGGCGATCAGGCTTTCCCCCGAGGCGATCGAGGGTAGGTACTTCTTCTTCTGCTCCTCGGTGCCGTGGAGAATGATCGGAAACGAACCGAGGGCGTTGACCGAGTAGGCGACCCCGATTCCGCCGCAGGCGCGCGAGAGCTGCTCGACGACCAGGCAGAGGTCGAGCACTCCCGCACCGTGGCCGCCGTACTCCTTCGGGATCCAGATGCCCGTGAGCTCGTAAGACTTCAGGGCTTCGAGAATCTCCCAGCCGTACTCACCGGTGCGATCGAGCTCGGCGGCTTGTGGTCGTACAAACTTCTCGGCCACCTCGCGAGCCCTTTCCAGGAAATCGATATTCTGTTTGCTGAGTAGTTCGTGCATCGGTCCCCCCTCGAACGTTGTAGCCGGTTCTCGTCCGGAAACGGCGCTTTTTCGCAATCTCTGCGTCAAACTGCGAATTTCCTTGCGCGACGTACAGGAGTACGTCTCCGCGGAAATTCTTGTTTTCCTTGATCTTGCACAAAAATCGCTCGTTTCTGCATCGAGAACCGCGCTGTCCCCTCCAGAGTTTCTGGACGGGAACTAGCCGGCATTCTACACGCTCCTCGCGGATGTTCAGGCTCGAGTCTGGATCCCGCTTTCCTCGGCTGCGAACTTTTCCATGCCGCCCAACGTAATTCTGAGCGAGTGGAGTCGTTGAGATGGGTTGAGGGGGGAAAATGGCGCACAAGAGACGACGTTGGTTTGTGATCATCACTGTGGCCGTGATCGCGGCGGCCGCGGTGGCTTATGCGGCGAAGACCCGCGGCAATGGAAACGGCGAAGACGAGAAGGGCCCCGAGATCCCGACTCTTGCCGCCAGCATCGACGACGTGCAGGTCGTGGTGCGCGAGATCGGCACGGTGGAGCCCGAGGTCAAGGTCGAGATCAAGTCCAACCTCTCAGGCCGCGTCGTGGATCTGCCGGTACGCGCGGGAGACGAGGTGGTCAAGGGCCAGCTCATTGCCCGCATCGAACCCGACGTCAACCAGGCGCAGGACCTGCTGGCGGTGCGCAGCCGGCTCGAAGCCGCGAGCATCGATGTCGAGGACGCGAAGCAGGGCTACGAGGCCAAGCGCAAGCTCTTCGAGAGCGGTTTGATCTCGGTCGAGGTCAACCGCGGGGCGGAGACGAGGTATCGGCAGGCGCAGCAGTCTCTCGACGCGGCGCGCGAGAAGATCAGCCTTGTCGAAGCCTCGGGGATCCCTGTTGGGGACAACCCCCAGCAGGTTGTGAACATCCGGGCGCCAATGGACGGCGTGATCATCGAGCGTCCGGTCGAGCTTGGCGAGACAGTCACCGGCAGCGGATCCTTCAACGCCGGCACCGTGATCGCGACGGTCGCCGATCTCGGGACAATGCTGGTGAAAGCCGGGATCAACGAGGTGGACATCGGCAAGATCCATCTCGGCCAGCCGGCGCGGATCACCCTCGACGCCTTCCCGCGCGTGGTCTTCACCGGCGCCATTAGTCGCATCGCCCCTGCCGCGCGGCTCGACAACCAGGTCAAGGTCTTCGACGTGGAGATCGCTCTTGCAGAGCTCGGTCGAGAGCTCCGCACCGGCATGACCGCCAATCTCGAGATCCGCGGTGAAACCCGTCAACAGGTTCTCGCAGTTCCCATCGAATCGGTCTTCGTCCGCGGCGAGGAGGAAATGGTCTACGTCAAGCGAGAGACTCCGCTGCCGAAGGAGGCTGTCGACGTCGGCGAGGGCGCCCAGGACGAGCAAGACGAGGCTGAAGAGAGCGCGGAGAGCGGTGAGAACGAGGCCTGGCGGGATGATCCGCGCCAACAGTGGCGGCGCTGGTTCGAGGAACGCACGGTGGTGACCGGCATCGCCTCGACCACCGACGTGGAGATCGTGGAAGGACTCAACGAGGACGAGCAGGTCGCCCTGGCGGATCCCAGCAAGCCGCAAAAGGAGAGGTCGTGATGAAGGCCTTGATGAAGCTCGAGGGCATTCGCAAGGTTTACGGTGAGGGCGATCTCTCGGTGGAGGCGCTTCGGGGGATCGATCTCGAGGTCGGCGTCGGCGACTATCTGGCGGTGATGGGTCCGTCAGGATCGGGGAAGTCCACGTTAATGCACATCCTCGGCCTTCTTGACTCTCCGACGTCCGGGTCCTACAGGTTGGACGGCGACGAGGTGTCGGGTTTCTCGCGCCGTCGCCTCGCGCACCTCCGCAACAAGAAGATCGGTTTCATTTTCCAGAACTTCAACCTGCTGCCCAAGGCGAGTCTTCTGCGCAACGTGGAGCTGCCGCTCCTCTATGGCGGCATGGGAAAGACCGAGCGCCGGAAGCGGGCGCTCGAGGCCCTTGACATGGTCGGGCTGGCCGACCGCGCCAGGCACCGGCCGAACGAGCTCTCGGGCGGCCAGCGCCAGCGCGGCGCCATCGCCCGCGCACTGGTCGGGAAGCCTTCGGTGATCATGGCCGACGAGCCGACCGGAAACCTCGATCAGCAGACCGGGGTGGAGATCCTGGAGCTCTTCGACGAGCTCCGCGCCGGCGGCCAGACCCTCATCATCGTCACGCACGACCCTTCGATCGCGGCCCGGGCCAGGGAGACCATCCGCATCGTTGACGGTCTGATTCTGCCGAACGGACAGAGGGCCGCCGCATGAGTCCGGTGAGATATGCGGGCTGACCAGTTTCTCCGCGAGGGCTTCGTCGAGATCCGTGAGCATCTCGGGCGGACGCTGCTGCAGACCCTGGGGGTGATCCTCGGCGTGGCGTCGGTGGTGGCGACTCTGGGCATGACCGCGAGCATGGACGCGCGGCGCGACCAGTACTTCCGTGAATCCGGCGGTACGCTTCTGATGGGTGTCTACAACCAGCCGCCGGCCCAACTCGAGATGACGGCCCGCCAGCGCGCGAAGACCGGCCTCAAGCTTGCCGATGCTGCGGCCATCCGCGATACCATCGACGGCTTCGACCTGGTGGTGGCGGAGATCGCCCGCAGTCATCGGGTGCGAGCCGGCGCCACCGAGGAGAGCTTCCGGATCACGGCCATCGAGCCCGAGTTCATGCAGATGCGCGAGCTTCGCATGGGTAGTGGGCGCTACATCACCGCTCTCGACATGGAGACGGCAGCCGCGGTTGTCGTTCTCGGGTCGACCCGCGCGCGGGAGCTTTTCGGCACCGCCGACCCGGTCGGCATGGCGGTGACGATCGACGGCAAGGCCTACACGGTGGTCGGTGTCACCAAGGAGATGGTCTTTTACTGGCAGCGGAGCGATAACTACAACGCCCACGAGTGGCTCAATCGCTTGATCGTGGTTCCGATCACCTCTTACATGAAGCGCCACCAGGAAGCCGGCGCCGAACGCATCGACGAGCTCAACCTCAGGCTGGTCTCGCCCGAGGCGCACGAGGAGGCGCGGAAGGCGCTCGAGCTGCTCCTGCGGTCGCGCCACGGCCTCGAGGATTATGGGGTCTGGGACCGCAAGGAACGCATCGACCAGGGCAATCGCGAGGGCATGATCTACAACATCACCTTCCTCGCTTGCGGCATCATTTCGCTGCTCGTGGGTGGAATCGTGATCACCAATATCATGCTCGCCTCGTTCACCGAAAGGATGCGCGAGGTCGGGGTCAGAAAGGCCCTCGGCGCCACCGGCTGGCAGGTCTTCGTCCAGTTCCTGATCGAGGCGATCGTGGTGACCGTGCTCGGCGGGGCTGTGGGACTGGCCCTCGGCATCGTTTTCACGTGGGGCATCATGAACGTCATGCAGATGGACATGACCCTGACTCCGTTGATGGTGATGGTCGCGGTCCTCTCCGCGGCGGTTGTCGGTTTCTTCTTCGGGCTCTACCCGGCGGTCAAGGCCTCACGGCTCGACCCGGTGGTGGCCCTGCGCTACGAGTGAGGTCTCATGGTCATTGGAGAAGCCCTGCGCACGACGTTTTCTGAGGTCTGGTCGCACAAGCTGCGTTCGTCCCTGACCCTGGTCGGGGTCGTCCTCGGCACCTTTGCGGTGGTTTTCATGGTCACCCTCATCGAGGCGGTCAAGGTCGAGGTGTGGAACGGGATCGAGTCCCTCGGGCTGAACGGAGTGCTCTTCGTCAGCGTCGACACGCCGACCTCCAGGCTCGATCTCAAGCGTTCCCATCTCTCAGAAGGGTTGCGTCGCGACGACGCGGCGGCGATTGTCGCCGGCAGCGAACAGGTGGCGTCCGCGGCGTCCGCCGCATTTTCCCAACAGGTGATTGCCTGGGGAGATGCCAGCCGATCGACGCGGATCACCGGCACGGTGCCCGATTACGCGGTGGTCATGAGCCGCGAGGTGGATGAGGGCAGGTATCTCTCCGACCTCGATGTGGAGCGCAAACGCCGGGTCGTGTTCCTCGGTCACCTTCTTGCGGAGGACCTCTTCGACGGCCGCGAGGCGGTCGGACAGTGGGTGCGGATCGGCCACCACCGCTTCGAGGTCATCGGTGTGGGCGCCAGGATGGGCAACGATTTCGTCAATGACGGCTGGAGCCGGCGCGAGATGCAGGGCGCCGCCATCCCCCTGACCACCATGCAGGCTCTGTACGGTGGTGGCGAGCGGGTATCGACCATCGTCGTCAAGGTCTCGAACAACGACAACCTGGGCGCGCTCTTCGCGCACCTCAATAACCTCATCTGGCGGCAGCACAACCGGGTCGAGGACTTCGAGGTCGAGAACGTCGCGGCCGAGATTCTCGAGGCGGAGGACGAGATCGACGAGTCGCTTCGGGGATGGACGATCGTGCTGTTTTCGATCTCCGCCATCTCGCTGGTGGTAGGCGGGGTCGGCATTTTCTCGGTGCTGCAGATCTCGCTCGCCGAGCGCCTCTTCGAGATCGGCCTCCGCAAGTCGATCGGCGCCGAGGACCGCGACATTCTCTTTCAGTTTCTGGTCGAGGCGGTCTTTCTGTCGGCGGTCGGCGCGCTTGTCGGCTTCTTCCTGGCAGTCGTTGGCTGCGCGGCCCTGGGGGGATTCTTCGAGGCAGGGCTTCCGATCTCCGGCTTTGCCGTCGTCCTGGCCGTGGTCTTCGCCATCAGCATCGGTCTCGTGGCAGGGATCTACCCCTCCCTCCGCGCCGCCAGGCTGACGCCGGTGGAGGCGTTGGCGGGCTGACTCGCCCGCCCGCCCATCGCAAGACAGCCGCATATCTCGTCAGATCCCAACCGATCCAATCTGGGCCATGCGTCAAGACGGGCAGGTGGCCTATTGGTGGTGGCACTTATCGGTTAACCCGCATATCTACCAGATTTCGTCGCGAGGGGTGCAAGGCGCCGTGCGTGTCTGCGCTCTCACAAGATTTGGGAGCGAAGTCGTACTTGCGGTACGTCGAACGAGCAAATCGAGAAAGCGCCGACACGCTCTGTGCGTTGTGCCCCGCAGTAGAAAGCTGGTGAGATATGCGGGTTAAGACCTGAAAACGAAGCGCTTTCTTTCTTACGACAGCGCCGTGTCCTCGAAGACAATGGCCCAGCCGCTGTCTGAGAGCTCCAGCAACATCGTGCCGCGAGCGCTCATCCCCCACCGCCAGTCGAAGAACGCCACTCCCTCCTCCTCGTCGATGCCGAACATCCTGATCTTGAAAATTGCTGTCGGAGGAATCAACTCGGTTTTCTCATGCAGGAGAACTGGAACCACTTGGGCGCCGGTGT
>JBGMRN010000122.1:0-9431 GCA_048061535.1 Thermoanaerobaculales bacterium
AACCTGGGTCGGATGAGCACGAGGTGCCGTTCGGGGCTCAGGAGGGCTTCATAGCAGGGGGCAGCGTAAGATAGGGCGCTGGAGGTGTTCGTGGCACGACAGGAGTTTTGGCGAATTGCGCAGAGTATTCTTTTTTTCTTTGTGATTGCCCTCGCCGGAGGGATCGCGTGCGACCGCGTGCAGGAGGTCGAGCCGGGGGCGAAGACCCGCGAGGTTGTGCTGCTCTACACCAACGACTTCGAGAGCGCCTTCGACCCGATTCCGGCTTTCTGGCGGGATGATCTGGACCATATCGGCGGTGTTGCTCAGCTGGCGACCCTGATCGAGTCCGAACGCGCGCAGGCGCCGCTGAGCTTTCTTCTCGACGCCGGCGACATTTTCACGGGGACTCTCGCCAAGCTGACCCGCGGCGAACTGCCTTTCGAGCTCATGAACACCATGGGCTACGACGCCATGTGCATCGGTAACCACGAGTTCGAGTACGGCTGGCGGGCCCTGCGCGAGGCGATGCAGCGGGCGCCGTTTCCGGTGCTCGCCGCCAACCTTTTTTACGAGGGAACCGAGATTCCCTTCAGCCAGCAGTACACCGTCCTCGAGCGCGACGGATTCCGTATCGGAGTGGTCGGTATTTTCGGGCCGGACGCGGCGACCGCCCTTTACCCGCCCCATTTTGCGGGCCTTGAAGTGCGCGATCCGGTGATCGCCGCCCGGGCGGCGGTGGCGCATCTCCGGCCCGATGTCGATCTGGTCGTGTTGCTCACCCACCAGGGGAAGACCGCACCCATGCAGACCGACGACGAGGCCGATCGGTCGGTGCAGCGCGACATCGAGACCGACATCCGCCTCGCCGGCGCGGTGGAGGGCGTCGACGTGCTGATCGGCGGCCACGCTGATGCCGGTCAGGAGACGCCTTTCGTGCATCCTCAGACCGGCACGCTGATCTGCCAGACCTATGGCCAGGGGACCCGTCTCGGCTACCTGAAGCTCACGATCGACACCGAGAGCGGCAAGATCGTTGCCCACGACGGTCGTCTGCTGGTCGTCGACAGCGACGCCCTCACGCCGCAACCTGTCGTGGCCGCCAAGCTCGCGGCCTATCGCGCACGCTTTCCGGAGATCGACGAGGTCCTCGGCCATACCGCCGGCAGCCTCACCCGCCGGTACAACGAGGAGTCCGACCTCGGGAACCTTTGCGCCGACATCCTGCGCGCCCACGGTTCGACTGACATCGCCTTCATCCACTCCGGCGGGTTGCGCGCCGACCTCCCGGCCGGCCCGGTCACCCGCGAGGACCTACTCGACGCCTTTCCGTTCATTGATTACGTGTACGTGCTGTCGATGACCGGCGCGCAGGTCCGGGACGTCCTCGAGCAGAGCTTCACCCTTGAACGCGGCCTGCTCCAGGTGTCGGGCATGAGAGTCGAGTACGATCTGTCCAGGCCCGTCGGTGAACGCGTGCTGGAGGTCCGGGTGGGAGACCGGCCGCTCGATCCGTCGGCCACCTACTCGGTCACCACCCTCGACTTCCTCGCCTCCGGGGCGGACCTGTACTCGGCCTTCGCCGCGGCGAAGGTCATGGCCGATGACGGTCCCGAGTTCGTGGATCTTCTCGAGGCGCGCTTCGGAATGGGCGAGCCGGTCGCAGCACCGGCCCGGGGACGGCTCATTCCGGTCCCGTAGTACCGGCGATCCGGCGCCACGGCTCGCCGGCGTTGCAGGCCGGCTGGTCGATGACGGTGCGGCCGCTGTGCTCCGGCACCTCGAAACGCTCGAAGTGGCGGTCGAGGGCCGCGCTCAGCTCGGCGAAGACCTCCTGATAGTCGGCGGCCCCCACCAAATTGACATTTTCGTGTGGGTCGTCCTCGAGGTCGTAGAGCTCGTCGCCGAACCGCGGGTCGAGCGGCGGGTAACGCCGGACCAGCTTGTGCCGGCCGTCGCTGATCTGTCGGGCGTTGCCGTGCTCGCTGAACCGGTAGCGGCGCCACGGGGTCTCGGGGTCGCGAAGTTTCGGGAGCAAGCTTTGGCCGGGGCTGTTGATCTGCCGTCTCAGATCCTCGGGAAGGTCGATGCCCGCTGCGTCGAGAATTGTCTGGAAGAGGTCGAGGTGGTCAAAGGGCAGGTCGAGGGTGATTCCCGCCCGTGGGAGGCCCACGGGCCATCTGAGGATCATCGGCACGCGGATCGACTCTTCGTAGAGGTTCTGTGGGAGGGTTGCGTTGGATTTGCCGAGTAGACCGTGCTGGCCGACCATCAGGCCGTGGTCCGAGGTATAGATCACGAGGGTATTGTCCGACCCTCCACGGGCTTCGAGCTGGTCGAGAAACGCGGCCAGCTCGGCGTCCTGGTGGCTCACCGCCGCATAGTACTGGGCGAGGGTCTCACCGAGATCTTCAGGCGCTACCGATTCGGCGTTGGCTGCGGGGAAAATCGACGTCTCGCCGGCGGGCACAAAACTGAGGTTCGCATTGCGGTATTTCTCGACCAACTCTTCGGGGTGACCCGTGAACGGCGCGTGGGTGTCGGTGGGCGTAAAGAGCAGGAAGAAGGGCTGCTCCGGGTCGCCGGAGGCGATGAACTCCCGTGCCGCACGCCCCAGATATTCGAGTTGGAAGCCGTCCACGCTGACCGGCGACCCCTGATCGGACAGGTAAACCGTGCCCTGGTGCAGGTACTGGTTGCGCCAGCCGGCGGGGTCCACGTCGTAGCTGAGCCATCGGTCGAAGCCGCGCTGAGGTTCGGCGCTCTTGGCCGTGCAATGCCATTTTCCGATCAGCGCCGTCCGGTAGCCGGCCTGTTGTAGAAGCTCGGGAAGCAGCACCTCGCCCGCCAGCCAGTCGCGGTCGAACTCGGGGCGTTCGGAGAGGAAGTCGTGGACCCCGTGCTGCGAGGGCATCCGGCCGGTCAGAAGACTGGTTCTCGCCGGGGAGCACACCGGTGACGGACTGGTGGCGTTTGCCATGAGCACCCCTGCGGCCGCCAGCGAGTCGAGGGTTGGCGTTTCCACCTCGTCGTTGCCGTAGGGTCCGGCGGCCCACTGCGCTTGGTCGTCGGCGAGGAAAAGGATGATGTCGGGTGGGCGGGTCGAGGAAGGGTCGGACTCCGTTGCAGGGCTGCCGCACGCGAGGGTGGTGATGGCTGCGAAGATCGCGATGCCGGTGACCCAGGCGCGGCCGAAATCGAGTGACTTCGTCATATGCTCCTCCCGCCATGATGTTAGCAGCGGTACACTCGAGTTTGGGGGGTTCCTGAATATGAAGCCAAGGTCTTTTCTTAAGGTGGGGTTCGCGATGGCGGCGATCCTGGCTGCCGTCGCCGCGAGCTCCCACGCGCAGGCGCCGGCGTCGTCGGCGCGCCCCAACATCCTCGTTATCCTGGTGGATGATCTCGGCTACGGGGATCTCGGCAGCTACGGCCATCAGGCGATCCGCTCCCCCAACCTCGACCGGCTGGCCGCAGACGGCGTTCGTTTCACCGACTTCTACTCGGCGGCGCCGGTCTGTTCGCCGGCCCGGGCGGCGTTTCTTACCGGTCGCATTCCGGTCCGCACCGGAGTCTACGACTGGATCCCTCCCGGCAGTGACATGCACCTCGGCGCCGACGAGACGACGGTTGCGGAGCTGCTGCGTGACGCTGGTTATCAGACGTCGATGTTCGGTAAGTGGCATCTCAACGGTGCGCTCGACGCGGAGCAGCCCCAGCCCGATGACCACGGTTTCGACCACTGGTTCGCCACCGCCGGCTTTGCCGTGCCGAGTCACCATAACCCGGTCAACTTCGTGCGGAATGGCGAGGAGGTGGGCCCGGTCGAGGGCTATGCCTGCCAGATCGTCACCGACGAGGCCATCCGCTGGCTGCGCGAGGATCGCCGATCACCGAACCCGTTTTTCGCTTTCGTGGCGTACCACGAGCCACACGAGGTCATCGCCTCGCCGCCGGAGCTGGCGGCGAGTTACCCTGCCACCCAGAACGCCAACGAGGCGCTCTACTTCGCCAACGTCACCAACCTCGACCTGGCGATCGGGCGACTGCTTGCCGCGCTCGACGAGCTCGGTCTCGCCAAGGATACCTTCGTTCTCTTCACCTCGGACAACGGCCCCGAGATGCTCGAGCGTCACCCGCAGGCGCAGCGCTCCTACGGTTCAGCGGGAGGATTGCGCGGCAAGAAGCTGCAGCTTTGGGAGGGGGGCATCCGGGTTCCGGGAATCGTCCGTTGGCCGGGACGGGTCCCGCCGGGAACGGTCTCTTCGGTGCCGGTGAGCGGGGTCGACCTGCTGCCGACTCTGTGCGCGGTCGCGGGAGTGACGGTGCCGCCCGAGCTGGAGCTGGACGGCGTCGACGCTGCTCCAGCCTTCCTCGGTGGGGAGGTGGATCGCAGGGTTCCCCTTTTCTGGTACCACTACAAGGCGTGGGGCGGGCCGCGGGCCGTCCTGCGCGAGGGAGCGTGGAAGCTGGTTGGATTCTGGAACGGGCCCGAACGACTCCGTTCGGACAGCTCCACCATGCGGCCGGGCGACCTCGAGCTGATCCGCACCACCGAGCTGGTCCGCTTCGAGCTCTTTGACCTCGAGTCCGACTTGGGAGAGAGACACGATGTCGCGGCGAAAAACCCGGCCGTGTTCGCGTCCATGCGTGCCGAGATGGTGCGCTTGCTGGCGGAGGTCCAAGCTGATGCTCGGCGCGACTGGCGCGAGAGCTGGCTGCGGCGCTGGTAGGTCTCATCATCTGACGCCGGCGTCGCTTCAGGAAGCGCTGACACGCACAGCGCATTGTGCCCCGCAGTAGAAATATGGTTAACCCTGCTTGCGTCCCTGGATGATCCAGCGGTCGCGGTCGATGTCGGAGCGGCTGATCTCACCGAGGCCGGCCGCCTCCATCCAGCCGCGAATGGTCGGTTCGGGCCAGGTGTCGCCGAAGGAACGCATGTTGATCGCAAAGAGCGCGCCGAATACGTGCTCGCGCTGCTCGTCGTCAATCACAAAATCCACCACAACCACCCGGCCGCCCGGGGCAAGGGCGGCGGCGCCGCGGCGCACCATCTCGGCTGCGTTCTCGGCAGGCTCCTGGTGGAGCACGTTGGCGAAGAGCGCCAGGTCGTAACCTGCACCATAGTTGGTGGAGAGGTAGTCGCCCGGCAGGAAGTCGATCCGATCGGCGAACGGCCCGCCGGCAAGCTCGGCGACCGCGAGTTCTGCAACCTCTGGGGTGTCCAGTACGGTGGCGCAGAGCCGGTCATTTTGTTCACAGAGGGCGCGCGAGTACTGGCCGAAACCGCCACCCACGTCAAGCACGCGTTCGACCCCTCCGAGCTCGAGGGCAGCGGCCACCGAGGCCGCGATCTTGGTCCCCATGGCGCGCATGGCGGCGCCGAAGGCACGCGCGTGTTCGGGGCTGGCCGCGGAGCTCGGCCACTCACCTCCCCGCAGCCACGGCTCGAGGTTGGCGCCCCAGCCTTCATACATGCTGTGGGCGTGCTCGATGAACGGGCTCAGGTCATTCTCGCCGGCCAGGAAGCACGGGCGGAGGGACTCGACAACGCGGTAGCTCGCGCCCTCGGGCTCGACCAGGCCGAGGGCCGAAAGAGCCCTGATTACCTTGCCGGTGGGTGTCGGTTCGAGGCCGAGCTCCCGGGCGACTTCGGGGGGGGAGGCGTCGCGTTCCGCCAGGAAGCGCAAGATTCCTGCCCGAGTGGCGACCGTGATCACGCGGTGGCCGGCGAAGGACCACAGCATGCTCTGAAGTTGATCGAGGTCGATTCTATTGGTCGTCATCATCACCTCTCAGTAGGAAAATAGCAGGACCCGTAGCGGTAGCAGGCCAAACAAAGTTAGCAAAGTGCGTTACCACGATCGGTTCTGCAGAAAATAGCGGTCACTTTGTTGAACTTTGTTTGACCTGACACCGTCATGGGCAACCCATTTCGGCCGGATCCCGTAATATTATCAGCGGCGCGGGTGGAGGAGCCCGATTCGCCGACCGAGATGATCTCAATGGAGGAGTGTCCGATGAACCGAATCGTCAGTGCCGTTCTGCTGGGAGTCCTGATCGCCGCCGTCGGCAATGTCGAGGCGCAGATCAACGCCCGTCTCTTGCGTCAGCCCGATGTGTCATCGACCCACATTACCTTCGTCTATGCCGGCGACATCTGGGTCATGCCCAAGGAGGGAGGGGTCGCCCAGCGTCTGAGCACTCCCAAGGGTGAAGAGAGCTTTCCGCGGTTCTCTCCTGACGGGTCGCTGATCGGATTCACCGGCAATTACGACGGCAATCTGGACATCTACGTGGTACCGACGGCGGGAGGGTTGCCGACGAGGATTACGCATCATCCCGGTCCGGACCGCATGCTCGACTGGTACCCCGATGGTGCTGAGATCCTCTACGCGACTCCTATGACCAGCGAAAAACAACGTTACCGAAAGCTCTATAAGGTCTCGGCCGAGGGAGGTCTACCGGAGAAGCTGCCGGTGCCCTACGGCGAGTTCGGCGCGATCTCTCCCGACGGTACGACCCTGGCCTACATGCCGCTCTCGCGCGACTTCAGAACCTGGAAGCGCTACCGCGGCGGTACTGCGCCGGAAATCTGGCTCTTCGGTCTCTCCGACCACCATGCCAGGAACCTCACCGCCAACGACGCCAACGACGGCCAGCCGATGTGGCATGGATCGACGCTGTATTTCCTGTCCGACCGCGACCAGAACAAGCGGGCCAACATCTGGGCCTACGACCTGAAAACCGATTTCGTGCGCCAGGTGACCGAGTTTTCGGACTTCGATATTCATTTTCCGGCCATCGGGCCCGAGGACATGGTTTTCGAAAACGCCGGCAAGCTCTACCTGATGGACCTCATCACCGAGGAGCTGCGCCCGGTTGAGGTACAGGTTCTGACCGACAAAGCCACCTTGCGTCCGCACCCGGTGAAGGTTGCCGAGCGCATCTCGAGCGGCGACATTTCACCATCGGGCAAGCGGGCGGTGCTCGGGGCGCGGGGCGAGATCTTCACCCTTCCCGCCGAGCATGGAGTCATACGCAACCTCACGCTCTCCTCGGGCGTGGCGGAGCGCCACCCCTCATGGTCGCCCGACGGCAAGCTGATCGCGTACTTCTCGGATCGCAGCGGCGAGTACGAGCTCACCGTCCGTCCGTCCGATGGTAGCGGCGAAGAGACCGTGCTCACTTCCCTGGGTCCGGGCTACCGGTACGAGCCCCAGTGGTCGCCGGACAGCAAGAAGCTGGTATTCATCGACAGCTTCAAGGTGATCCGCTTTTATGATTTCGACACGGATTCCCTGACCGAGGTGGATGAGGTCCTGTGGATGACCCACGGCGCCCTCACTGGTTTCGAGGTAAGCTGGTCGACCGACAGCCGATGGTTCGTCTATGCGCGTGGTCTGGATAACCTCCAGAACGCCATCTTCCTATACGACACCACCGATGGTTCGCGCCACCAGTTGACCTCGGGTTTCGTCGAATGTTACTCGCCGGTCTTCGATCCCGAGGGGAAGTATCTCTACTATCTCTCGGACAACTCCTTCAGCCCCATATACGGCGAGCTCGATCCGACCTGGATTTACACCAACACGACCACCGTGGTGGCGGTCCCTCTGCGCGACGACGTCCCCTCGCCGTTGGCGCCCCGCAACGACGTCGAGGAGGCCGAGGAGGAGGACGAAAAGTCTGCGGAGAACAACGGTGACATGGAGAACGGGGAGCAGTTCGAGAAGGACGAGGACAACGGCGACGACAAGCAAGAGAAAGAGAAGACCGAGCCCGTCGAGATCGACATCGAGGGCTTCGAGGCGCGGGCGGTGGTCCTGCCTCCGAAAGCCGGCCAGTATGACGGTTTGGGGGCGGTCAAGGGCAAGGTGATCTACCAGCGCCAACCCCGCACGGGCGCCGACGACGATGACTCGTCGATCGTTTACTGGGACCTCTCAGAACGCGAAGAGAAGACCATCATCGACGCCGCGGACGGCTACGCCATTGCCGCCGACGGCAAGAAGATGCTGGTCGTGAAAGGCAAGTCCTTCGCTATTGTCGATGTTGGACCCGGCCAGAAGATGGACAAGGCGCTCAACACCTCGGCGATGGAGATGACTGTGGATCCGGTCGCCGAGTGGCGGCAGATCTTTCGAGACGCGTGGCGCCTCGAGCGCGACTACTTCTACGATCCGGGCATGCACGGGGTGGACTGGGAGGCCATGCGCGAACGCTACGCCGCCCTCCTCGACGATGCGGTTACCCGCTGGGACGTGAATTTCATCATCGGCGAGCTCATAGGCGAGCTCAACACTTCGCACTCCTATCGCGGCGGCGGCGATGTCGAACGGGGCGCCCGGCGCGGAGTGGGCCTGCTCGGGGTTGACTGGGAGCTTGCCGAAGGCGCATACCGCATCAAGAAGATCGTCACCGCTGCTCCGTGGGATACCGAGGTTCGTTCTCCCCTCGCCGAGGCTGCGGTCGACGTGAGTGAGGGCGACTGGGTGTTGGCGGTCAACGGTGTACCGATCGACCCCGCCGCCGATCCGTGGGCGGCCTTTGAAGGTCTCGCCGACACCACCGTGATTCTGACGGTCAACAACCGGCCGAGCCTCGATGGTGCGCGTGAGGTGCTGGTCAAGACCCTCTCGAGCGAGAACCGGCTGCGCAACCTGGCGTGGATCGAGGCGAACCGCAAGAAAGTCGAGCAAGCCACCGACGGTCGGGTCGGTTACATCTATGTACCGAGCACCGGTCGGGACGGCCAGACCGAGCTTTACCGGATGTTCCGAGCTCAGTACCACCTCGAAGGTCTGATCATCGACGAACGCTTCAACAACGGCGGTCAGAACCCCGACCGCTTCGTCGAGCTCCTGAATCGCCCTCTCGTCAGCTACTGGGCGGTGCGTTCGGGTCGGGACGCGCAGACGCCCACGATCGCCCACAACGGGCCGCAGGTGATGCTCATCAACTCGTGGAGCGGTTCCGGCGGTGACGCGTTTCCCTATTACTTCCGCGCCGCCGGGCTGGGCCCGCTCATCGGCACCCGCACATGGGGCGGTTTGATCGGCTACTCGGGCCGCCCGGGTTTGATCGACGGAGGGCGAGTGACGGTCCCGACCTTCTCGTTTTACAACCTCGACGGGGAGTGGGAGGTCGAAGGGTACGGCGTCGATCCCGACATCGAGGTGGTGGACGACCCGTCCCTGATGGTGGACGGCGGGGATCCCCAGCTCGACCGGGCGATCGAAGTGGTGCTGCAGGAGCTGGAGGAGATGCCGCCGGTGCGGCCTGATCGGCCGGAGTATCCGGTGAGGTGACGGATTCGGCGATGCGGAATTTCGCCACGGTAGAATCAACAGGATGGCAGGACGCTCCGCACGCTGGCTGATCGGCGAGCTTCCGGGTCTTGTGGCCCGGGAGGTGATCGACGACGACACCGCCGAGCGGTTGCGTGC